>NZ_JAOEAL010000001.1:610544-915816 GCF_029835735.1 Shewanella sp. GD04112 | reverse complement strand
CGGCGCAGACCGTTGAGCGTTGATGCTGGCAGGAACCAAGGCTGAGCAGTTTCGATACTAATCTGGCGCGCCGTAAAATCGGTACTGCCAAGTTTCGACAATTGAGTACGAATAGTCTGCAAGGTTTTTTCAGCATCGGTGGCGGGCGTCTTTTCGACTGCAAGCTCAACGGTCGCACTCAGGCCGTACACATCCGTCATCGTTAACGCCACGCCCGTAGCGGTATCGGTTAAACGCATGTCGACGCCGATAATACGCTTGGCAGACTCCTTAGAAAGTAAAGTTTCGAAGGCTTGGTTATGGTTACGATACAGCGTCATACCAACACGCAGATCGCGCGGCACCTGCAATACATGCAGCTTATGGCCTTCGGCGCGGTTAACACGCAGTCCCTGCAATTTGTCATCGGACTGTTTGGCCATCGCATAGTTTGGCGGGAAATAGGCTAAACCATCGCCGTTATTAAATTCGTGGGTTGAACTGACTTGAATAAAGTCTTTGCCGATGGCGACCACTTTACCCACATCTTGACCGATATATTTTGGCGAGCGGAAGTCTTTAATCCCTTGGCTACGCTCATTCACAAAGTAATCTGTGCTGCCACGGTTAAAGGTTTTTTCGGGATCCGGAGTAAAAGTATGTTCAGTACGGCCGTGGGATGACGCCACGAACTCAGGGCGACGCGCCATAATGGCATCGAGCTTTTGACGATAATGGGCAGTCACGTTTTTAACGTAACTTAAGTCTTTTAAACGCCCCTCAATTTTAAAGGAGCGTACACCGGCATCAATCAAGGCTTCGAGGTTATCGGTTTGGTTATTGTCTTTTAATGAGAGTAAATGCTCGTTTTGCGCCAACACATCCCCTTGGCGGGTCTTTAGATTGCCCGGTAGACGACACATTTGCGAACATTCACCGCGGTTTGCACTGCGGTTACTGAAGGCATGACTTAAGTTACATAATCCACTGTAGGCCACACACAGGGCGCCGTGGATAAAGAACTCAATCTGCATATTGGTGTGAGCGGCAACCTCACGGATTTGGCTTAAACCTAACTCGCGTGCCAATACCACTTGTGAAAAACCTACTTGCTCTAAGAAGGCGACTTTCTCGGGATTACGATTGTCCATTTGCGTACTGGCATGCAGCGCAATCGGCGGCAGGTTAAGCTGCAATACGCCCATGTCCTGCACAATCAGTGCATCGGCGCCCGCGTTATACACATCCCAAATCAGCTTTTCAGCGGTTTGGAGCTCATCGTCCATCAGAATAGTGTTAATGGCCACAAACACTTGCGCATGATACTTATGAGCAAAAGAACACAGACGGGCAATATCTTCCACACTGTTACCCGCGGTCGCACGCGCTCCGAATGCGGGACCACCGATATAAACCGCGTCGGCACCATGGCGAATGGCTTCAATACCATAATCGGCATTTTTTGCAGGCGCCAATAACTCTAAGCGGTTATTAACGTGAGAAAGTGTCTCAGGTGTGTAAATCTCTGGCTGGCTCATACTTCACAGGCTCAAAATGAACAATCACGAAAAAGGTGACGAGTATAACAAAAACTCAAATCCAGCTCTATCTGCAAATCATTTTTCGCAGGATTAACGCGAGGCGAGATAAAGAGGAGAGACAACAAACTTGCGCCCTAGAGCCGAGCAGAGTATCTTTGCCGCGCATTGTTTAATAGGCGCGATTATGACTGATTTTATTTACCAACCACCGACAACTCCCTGGCTCGATGTGCTTTACCAAGATAAAGATATTATCGTGGTCAACAAGCCTTCGGGATTATTGTCCGTGCCTGGTCGCGATCCCGCCCATTACGACAGTGTGTATGCCCGAGTCAAAGCCGAGCATCCCCATTGCCAAATCGTCCATCGCCTCGACATGGCGACCTCGGGTGTCATGGTGGTTGCGCTCATTCGTAGCGCCGAGCGCGAGCTAAAACGCCAATTTCACGATAGAGAAACCAGCAAAACTTATCTTGCCAGAGTCGCTGGACACGTTAAAAATGCGACGGGTAGCGTGGATTATCCGCTGATCTGCGACTGGCCCAATCGCCCAAAACAGAAGGTTGACCACGAAATAGGTAAACCCTCTTTAACCCACTTTGAAGTGTTAAGCCGCGCCAAACGCTCGACTTTGGTAAAGCTAAAGCCGATTACAGGGCGCTCACACCAACTCAGGGTACATATGATGGCGCTTGGGCATCCGATCCTCGGCGACGGCTTTTATGCCGATCCGCTGGCAAAATCCTTAGCACCGCGATTATTACTGCACGCCGCAGAGCTCACCATTAAACACCCTTACACGGGAGAGAGCATGACGTTCAGTGCCGATGCTCCCTTTTGTGAGCCAGAAGGTGAGCAATGATCACTAAAAACAATAAAAACACCTAAAAGCAGTAGCCATTCACCATAAAAGAACGTAACTTTATGACAATTCATTATGTTATAGAGAGTTTATTTATGGAAACCGCATTTCAGCGCGATCAGCTTGATAACCATATCCTCGAAGCCTTAATGCAAGATGCACGCACCCCGTTTGCCGAGCTTGCCAAACGTTTCGGCGTGAGTGCGGGTACTATCCATGTGCGTGTCGAGAAAATGAAACAAGCGGGGATTATCACGGGTGCCCAGATCACCATCAATCCCAAGGCTCTCGGGTACGATGTCTGCTGTTTTATCGGAATTAATCTCAAAAGTGCCGGCGACTACCCCGCCGCCATCGCCAAGCTAAACGCCTTAGAAGAAGTGGTAGAAGCCTACTACACCACAGGCAACTACAGCATTTTTGTCAAAGTAATGTGCCAATCCATCGATGGCCTGCAACACGTGTTGATTAACCGCATCCAATCCATCGACGAAATTCAATCGACTGAAACCCTTATCAGCCTGCAAAACCCTATCACAAGAGCGGTGAAACCTTAGTTACGGCTCTCACAAAAAAGCCTTCAAACAGAATGCTATATCGCAAAATTATGACTTAAGTCTTTTTTCCACCAAAAGTGTTAACCGAACAACATTTTTGTGTTACAACTTCATTGCTAGCAATAAAATGCGCAGCATAACAATAACAATTCAGCTACACGGTGCTGTTACCAGTACCAAAAGCATTAATTGACAAGGAATGAAGTTGTGAAGACAAAACTATCTATCGCTATCTCGGCGGCACTATTATCAAGTGCAGCAGTTGCTAACAGTGGGTTCACTTTTGAAACTTACTCGCCAGAAATCACCTCTCATGATCAATTTAGCAAACCTAAACTAACTGGAACTAATTTAACTGCTCCGCAGCGATTCATCGTTGAAATGGAATCACCAGCTCTTGCCAAATATAAGGGCGGCATAGGCTCTTACGCTGCGACAGCCACAACTCAGAAGGGACAAAGGCTGAACATTCAGTCGTCTGAGGTGAAAAGTTATTCAAATTATTTAGCGAAAGAACAGGACAATTTTGCAACGGCTTTAGCTAAGACAATTCCTAATGCTAAGGTAGAGCGTCAATTTCAGACCTTATTCAACGGTGTAACTGTTGTTGGTCAGGGTCTAACCGCTGACATTTTGGCGAAAATGCCTGGCGTGAAATCTGTTTATCCAGAAAGCATGTACGAAATTAGTATGGATGCATCTCACCAAGTCATTAATACTCAAGCAATGTGGAATGCTGTTTCTGGTATGGAGAATGCGGGTAAAGGTATTCGAGTTGCAGTCATTGATGGTGGTATCCGTCCAGAGAACCCAATGTTCGCCGATGCAGGTTTTACAGCACCAAGTGGTAATTTACCGAAGGATGACTACTGCTCAACTGTAGACACTTCTTTCTGTAACAATAAGTTAATTGTTGCGCGCTGGTCACAACCAACATTCCAAGTATGTCCAAACGAATATATGAGCCCTCTCGGGTATGGCGGCCATGGTACACACGTTGCGGGCACAGCTGTTGGTAATAAAGTATCAACAACATTTAAAGAGATTCCGGTTGAATTATCAGGTGTTGCACCTGCAGCCTATTTAATGGTCTATAAAGCACTCTTTAGCAAGGCTGATTGTACTGGTGGGAGTGGCTCTAACATTATGCTAATGGAAGCGTTAGAGCACGCAGTAAATGATGGCGCTGACGTAATCAACAACTCATGGGGTGGGGGCCCAGGTGGCGATCCAGCTAGCAGTCCTTACAAAACCATGTTTGAAGCCGCAGAAGCAGCAGGGGTCGTTGTTGTAACTGCCGCAGGTAACGACGGTAATGGTCCACAAACGATCGGATGCCCAGGCTGTATAGAGTCAGGTATCACAGTGGCAAACACAACAACTGGACGTTATTTTGCTAATAGCTTCAATACTGGTGGTGATGATCTCTTAGCTATTCCTAGCTCAGATGCTAACTTAGTCGCAGATATTACTGGCAATGTTATTGCCGCAAAAAATTTAGATGCTGAAAATGCAAATGGTTGTAACGCTTTTGCCGCGGATTCTTTTAAAGATGGCATAGCCTTAATCTCTCGAGGTGATTGTAATTTCACCTTAAAAGCCACCAATGCTAAAGCAGCGGGGGCTAAAGCCGTTGTTGTTTATAACAGCGTAGCTGGCGCACCACTTATCATGTCAATGCCAGGGGAAGATTTCCCAGCAGTAATGATAACTAAGGATGCTGGTTTGGCCATAATTGAATCAATGGGCGAAACTGCAACCACAGGCACAATCGTTGCGAAGACTAAGCGTATTATGGTTCCTGAGCTTGCTGATAACCTCAATAGCACTAGCTCTCGCGGTCCTGATGGTAACCAAAATATTTTAAAGCCAGATATTGCGGCTCCCGGTACAAATATCCTATCCGCATTCTCACCTGACGATGGCGGTGAAGACTTCGATATGATCTCTGGAACGAGTATGGCAAGTCCACATGTTGCAGGAGCTGCGGCATTGATGAGCCAACTTCATCCAGATTGGAGTGCAAACGATATTAAAACTGCTCTCACATCAACAGCTAAGTTTGATGGCATTCTTGATGATGATGCTGTTACGCCTGCCACACCATTCGATATGGGGGCTGGACGTATGGATTTAGATGCTGCCGCGAAAGCAGTGCTTACTTTTGATAAACCATCCATTGCATCAGATTCTTGTGTTGGTCCGTGTACTTTCACACGCACTGTATACAATAAAGCAGATACCAAAACATCTTGGAATTTATCCGCTTCTTCCGATAGCACAGGAATTACAGTATCTCCAGCAACCCTCGAATTAGCCGCTGGAGCTTCTGCCACCTTTACAGTGACAGTTGACTCTACGTTTGCGGAATACGGTGAGTGGATCTTCGGTAATATCATGATTACCAGTGCGGATGGTTTACAAGATGCTCATTTACCGCTAGCTGTTTTAGCTAAAGAATCCAGTGACTCTAACCTGATTTCAACCTACACAACTAAAACAGATATTAATGCAAGTGATGTTATTCCCGTTGTAGCTTCTATCAACAATACCGTATTTGAAAATACAGTCACTGTTACCGCGCAAGCTCCAGTAGGAACAAAGCTCACCTCTAAAGACGACGTAAAAGTCACACTTACAGGTGCAACACAAAATGGATTACAAATTAACGAAGACCTTGGCTCAGTGACTTGGGTAGGTAAGCTCGATTTACCTAAAATGAACACGGTTAAAGGCGCACAACGATTCCCAAGTATTGTTGATTTGGGAGTTGAATCAATTGCCTGTTCAGATGGTTGTGATGAACAGGCCTTCACCTTTACTGTTCCTAGCTTTAAGTACAACGGCGTAAGTTATAACAAAATAACTATCTCAGATAACGGATTGGCAATTGTTGGCGGTGGCAGCGCGAGTGGAACCTATGCTAACAAGGAATTACCTGACGGCAGCAACCCTAACAATATTCTAGCGCCATTCTGGTCAGATTTTGACTTATCGGATAATACAGCTGGCGATACGGGTGGCGGTAACTTAGCGGCGAGCGTCTTCACTGACGGTGATGGCGCTAAATGGCTTGCACTTGAATGGAATAAAGGCCAGCTCTATGGTGATACTTCTGGTACTGCCTACACCTTTAGCATCTGGATAAAAACAGGTGATATCGAAGAAGTCGTATTTAACTATATTGACATCCCGAATATGCCTGCCAGTGTGACTATCGGTGCCGAGAATATCGGTGGCACGATTGGAACAACTTATCACTACAATGGTACTGGAAACAGTATCGCTTCAGGTGATTCGTTAGCGTTGAAAACAACGACGGCTGGTAATGTCACCATTAACTATGATGTAAAAGCAACAAGCCTAAATGCTGGACAAGCTGATACAGCTGAAACAAATGAAGAAACCTTAGTCTCAATTGATGTGTTAGCTAATGATGACAAACCAGATATGAAAGTTGCACGAGCATCTATCACTGGTGATGGCATCACAGCAAACGCACAGCGTATTTTTGAGATTATGCCAAAAGGTGCCTTAGGCAATATCAGTATCGTAAAAGCACCATCACATGGCACTGCAACCGTCAATGCGACTGGAGGTATAGACTATACGCCTGCGGTCGATTACTTCGGCTCTGATAGTCTCAGTTATACCTCTCAAGATGAGGACGGCAATACAGGTGCTGCAGCAATGGTTTCAATTACTGTCAATAATGTGAATGATGCCCCTGTAGTAACACCACAACCACATAGTGGTACTGTTGGAGAAGCCATTACGCTAAAGCCAAATCCATTCGATGTTGATGGTGACAAATTAACATATGTGTGGACACAAACTGGAGGAGAAAGTCTGAGCTTTACTTCAACAAACGAGAATATAACTGTTACACCTAAAAAAGCAGGTGTGTACACCTTCACTGTTGTAGCTAACGATGGCAAGCTTCAAAGCAATACAGGCGAACTCACTCTCACCGTCGCAGACAAGCCTGATTCAGGTGGCGGTGCACTGGGTTGGTTAACTGCATTGTTATTACCTCTGGCGGCAATGCGTCGTCGTATGAAGTAATCTGTTCATATAAGTAAGTAAACAAAAGGGAGTCTAAGTGACTCCCTTTTTTATTATTTAATGTCCCGTCCTGAAAGACGTTAGACATTGATGGTATCAACAAGAACCAGATTATGAACGCAGGCCTATTCCCCGCGAGATGAGGTAATACGCAACGCCCCAAAGTACGGCACAAAAGCCCACCATGATGCCAATAGAAAGCGGAATGCTGATATCGGCAAAACCTAAGAAACCGTAACGGAAGACGTTGATCATATAGACCACAGGGTTCAGTGCCGAAACGCCTTGCCAAAAGGATGGCAGCAGCGATAGTGAATAGAATACTCCGCCGAGGTAGGTTAAGGGCGTGAGCACAAACGTCGGGATGATGCTGATATCATCGAAACTCTTGGCAAATACCGCATTAATTAGTCCCCCTAAGGAGAACAGCACTGAGGTTAAAAATACCGTCATGACCACAAGGCCTACATGGTGCAAGCTGATGTCGACAAAGAACATGGCGACTAGCGTGACGATTAAACCTACGCATAAACCCCGAGCGACACCGCCCCCCACATAGCCTGCGATCATCACATAGTGAGGCACGGGCGCGACCATTAACTCCTCGAGATTGCGCTGAAATTTCGCGCTATAGAAAGAGCTCGCCACATTCGAATAGGAGTTAGTAATTACCGACATCATGATTAAACCTGGCGCGATAAACTCCATATAAGATACGCCCCCCATATCGCCAATGCGGCTACCGACCAAGTTACCAAAAATCAAAAAATACAAGGTCATAGTGATCGCTGGCGGAACTAAGGTCTGGATCCAAATCCGGGTAAAACGATTGATTTCCTTGGTTAATATGCTTTTGAAGGCGATAAAATACAGCTGTTTCATGCCTTAGCTCCTTGGGTTTTCTTCACTAACTCGACGAAGAGTTCTTCTAAACGATTGGATTTGTTACGCATCGACAAAACCTCTACCTTAGCGGCGGTTAACTGCGTAAACACATCATTGAGATTGTGATCCTTTGCCACATCCACCTCTAAGGTATGCGGATCGGTTAAACGGCACACCATACCCTCGAGAATGGGGGCGACATCGATGTCGCGGCGTAGGTCGAGGATAAAGGTTTCGAGATTCAGCTTACTCAGCAAGGCCTTCATGCTCGTGCATTCCACCAGCACGCCTTTATCGATAATGCCGATATTGCGACAGAGCATTTCTGCTTCTTCAAGGTAGTGAGTGGTTAGAATGATCGTCACGCCCTGCTGGTTGATTTGCTTGAGGAATTCCCACATTGAGCGGCGTAACTCAATATCGACCCCCGCCGTTGGCTCATCTAAGATCAGTAACTTAGGTTCGTGCATCAGGGCGCGGGCAATCATTAATCGCCGCTTCATCCCCCCTGAGAGTGTGCGAGATTGGCTGTTGCGCTTATCCCACAAATCCAGCTGGCTTAAGTATTTTTCGGCTCGCTCAAGAGCCACGGCCTTAGGCACGCCATAATACCCCGCCTGATTCACGACGATTTGCAGTACCGTTTCAAACTGGTTGAAGTTAAATTCCTGTGGCACTAAACCTATGCACAGCTTGGCTTCCTCGAGCTGCTTATCGATATCAAAATCAAACACCTGCACAGAGCCAGCGGTTTTCTGCACCAAGGAGCTGATAATACCAATAGTGGTCGACTTACCTGCTCCATTCGGGCCGAGTAGAGCAAAAAAGTCTCCCTGTTCAACGGTAAGGCTAATCCCCTTTACTGCTTCTACACCGCCTTTGTAGGTTTTTTTTAGCCCCTCGAGTACGAGAGCATGGGCATGATTGGCCATAGTGCTTCCTGATCCTGAAAGAATGAACAAAACAATAAGATGGTGTCGAAAACAGCAAATGCAACACGCTAGGCTGTATAAAAACGAATTATGGCTCTAGTTGATTGAATCAATACAGATTAATTTATTAAAAATAACTAATAGATCACCAAACGCGGATACGTGCCCCCCAAACAACATTTGCGTAGCCAACTTTCGGCACAAAACAAAACTCCCGCCTAGGCGGGAGTTTGAGTCATAACGCATCGGACTTATTCGAGCGGCACCACTTTGGCGATATAAGGCAAGTTGCGGTATTGCTCAGCATAATCGATGCCGTAACCCACAATAAACTCGTCTGGGATCGTAAAACCGATAAAGTCGACTTTAACATCAACTTCGCGGCGCTCAGGTTTATCCAACAGAGTGCACAGGGCTAAGCTCTTTGGCTCACGCAATAACAGCATTTCACGCACTTTGTTTAAAGTGTTGCCCGAGTCAATTAAGTCTTCCACAATCAGCACGTCGCGGCCCGCGATATCCGATTGCACATCCTTCAGCACTTTCACATCCCGTGAGCTGGTCATGGCATTGCCATAGCTTGAAACCGACATAAAATCGATTTCAACATGGCCTTTAATACGGCGGCACAGATCAGCCATAAATACGACTGAACCTTTTAACAATCCCACCATCAGCAAACGCTCGCTGTTGGCATAGTGGGCATTGATTTGCTCGGCCATTTGATCCAATTTTTGGCTGATCTCTTCGGCGGAGATCATCACTTCGGTGGTGTGTTTCATATCAGTCTCAATTGTCGATGTCATTGGGGGAGTGTTTGTCATAGCCCCAGCGACTCGTTAATGCATGGTCAACGCCCAAATGATCGAGGATTCGAGCGACCATGAAGTCTACCAGATCTTCTACGGATTTGGGATTATGATAAAAGCCCGGCGCCGCCGGCATAATAGTAACCCCTAAGCGCGACAGGGTTAGCATATGCTCTAAGTGTATGGCATTAAAAGGAGTTTCCCGCGGAACCAAGATCAGCTGACCGCGCTCTTTTAATACCACGTCCGCCGCCCGTTCGAGCAAATTATTGCTCATGCCGGTGGCAACAGCCGCCAGTGTCCCCGTCGAACAAGGGCAAATCACCATTTGTTTAGGGGCTGCACTGCCTGAAGCTGGCGGCGAAAACCACTCATCTTTGCCTAATACCACTAACTCGCCAGATAAAGTGATCTTCTTCTGTGCCAGCACCTCGAGCAATTGTGCCTTGGCTTTATCGCTGTTCGCACTAAGCTGCAAGCCATGCTCAGTGGCCAGCACCACACGGGCGGCGCTTGAGATCATTAAAAACACTTGATAGCCCGAGGCTAATAAACATTCTAATAATTTCAAACCATAGGGCGCGCCCGAGGCACCAGTCCAGGCTAAGCTAATGGCTTTATCAGATTTGGCATAGGCCATATTAGTCCGCCTGCTGAACAAACTGTGGGCTGACTTCGAGCGCCGCCAACAGTTTCTTATGTAAGCCGCCAAAGCCACCGTTACTCATCACCACGATAGTGTCACCCGCTTTTGCCGAGGCAGCCACTTTGGCGACAACATCATCAATTTGATGTAGGACAGTCACAGGGATCACCGCCGCTTCCATCGCCTCTTTCATATTCCAATCGATAGTATCGGCTTGATATAAAAAGGCTTCGTCCGCTTGCAGCATGGAATGAGCCAGCGTGTCTTTGTGCACCCCACTCTTCATCGTGTTTGAGCGTGGCTCTAATACGATAGTGATTTTGCTTTGACCGACCTTGGCACGCATGCCCTTAATGGTGGTCGCAATCGCCGTTGGATGGTGGGCAAAATCATCGTATACGCTCACGCCGTGGACTGTGCCCAACAGCTCCAGACGACGTTTCGGCGGTACAAAGCGAGTTAATGCTGCAATTGCAGCACTCGGTTTAACCCCGACATGGCGCGCGGCCGCGATGGCCATTAGCGCGTTTTCGATATTGTGCTGACCAATCAGCGCCCATTCGAGCACACCTTGGGATTCGCCGTCGAAGAAGACTTCAAACTCGTGGCAATCATCACTTAAAGCCTTAGCATGCCAACCCTTAGTCACCTCAGCAGTGTGGAAGGTCTCTTGCTCGCTCCAGCAGCCCATCTCAATGGTTTGTTTTACCGCGTGAGAATCGGCAGGCCAAATCACTTTGCCTTGCCCTGGCACGGTACGGATCAGATGATGGAATTGTTTTTGGATCGCCGCTAAATCGGCAAAAATATCGGCATGGTCAAATTCGAGGTTATTGATCACCAGCGTACGGGGATGATAATGCACAAATTTAGAACGCTTATCGAAGAAGGCGCTGTCGTATTCATCGGCTTCGACCACAAAAAAAGCCGATTCCCCTAAACGGGCCGACACGCCAAAGTTTTGCGGCACGCCGCCAATCAAGAAACCGGGTTGATAACCACAATCCTCTAAAATCCACGCCAGCATGCTTGAAGTGGAGGTTTTTCCATGGGTACCAGACACGGCTAACACCCAACGTTCAGGCAGAATATGATCGGCTAAAAACTGTGGTCCAGAGGCGTAAGGGATCCCAAGGTTTAATACCGCTTCGACGCAAGGATTGCCTCGGCTCATGGCATTACCAATCACCACGAGATCGGGATAACTACCCGCTTCACCTAACTGACGTGGATCAAAACCTTGAATGAGTTCAATACCTTGCTCTTCAAGCTGCGTACTCATCGGTGGATAGACGTTGGCATCCGAGCCTGTCACTCTGTGCCCTTTTGCCCTAGCCAAGAGTGCTAGGCCACCCATGAAGGTTCCACAAATTCCTAAAATATGTACGTGCATACCGCTCGCTCTGATGTTTTTGAATTCAAGGCTATTCTAATCCATAGCTCCGCAGATTGGCAGGTTAGGATCTCGGAAAAGCCACTTGTTTGGCAAAGATACTGATAGAGAAAGGGATTTTTACAATTGAATTAAGTTTAGCTAACAGAATTGTGCCACCAAGCTCACTTATCCGCGCAAGCTGGCATAGAGCTTTGGATATTGACTGCGATGGCGATTAAAGAGGAACTGACGCAGGGCTTCTCGCTCTTCGGCTTCGGCTTGAAACCTGACAATCGCTAGTCCTTGCTCGTGGCGAATCGGCTCGATTTTAACCCGCATGGTTTCACCATCGGGTAACTGTAACTGCAGTTCTTGGCTATCGACCAACTGCTCAAACTGCTGCTGGGACTTAGCACGAATCGCCATACCAGAACTCGACAAAGATACCACAGACCATTGTTCACCCTGATCTTGGTCGAAGATCCACACATCTTCTGGCTGAGTCAAACGCCAACTCCGCTCCGCCCCAGTGGCGTCGAACACTTCGGGAACACCTAAGGTGGGCTGCAATTGGCCAAAATCATCAAGGCGCATCTCAAGGGGAAACCAGAGTTTATAGGGGCCGACTTCGGCCAGCAGGGTCAACTTGGCCTTCCCCAATAGCGAAGCCAGTGCTTGCGGCACATCGGTTTTGACCGTTAATACATGGTTAACCAAGGGCTCAGAATGAGCATCCTCGGCGTTATGGGTTATGCGATTAGGAGAAAATAGCTCTCTAAAACAAGCTAATTCCTCTAAGGTTAAATGCGGCTCATCAACCATACTGCAACCTACTCAGATGAATCCCTTGTACAAAAAATTACCACCAAAGCATGAGCCTGTACATTTTTTCATCTATAAATTTGCAAAAAAAGAAAAGTAGGCTAGCAAGGCTAAGGTCTGACTCCTATTAGCCATTTGCACTATTTAGTGAAGATTAACCACTCGTTGAGCGCTGCTGATTCGCGTATTGAGCTAAATCACTCATCCTTTTGCTGACTGGCTGGAGGCGCGAAGAGGATTTTACAGCGCTCCGAGAATGTCAGCCCCCGCGCCGTCACCTCGCTGAACATATCGCGCCATTCGCTAAAGGTCACTTTAAGTGGATTGAAACTGTTGACGGGTTTAGTGATCCCGTAAATCACTGTCTCGCCCTCGGGTACAAAGGTACCGAAGAGTTTGTCCCAAATAATTAAAATACCGGCGTAATTTTTATCGATATATTGTGGATTACGCCCATGGTGCACCCTGTGGTGGGAAGGCGTATTAAACAGCCATTCTAAGGGGCCAAGTGTTCTCACCGCTTGGGTATGCACAAAAAACTGCAATCCCAAGTTCAATAGCACCACAAAAACCACCCAATTAGGGTCGAAGCCTAAGATCACCAGCGGCAACCAAAACACCCACATGCCAGCGAAGGGATACATCAAACTCTGGCGAAAGGCGGTGCTGAAGTTCATATTTTCCGAGCTGTGGTGCACCACATGGGCCGCCCACATCCACCGTACTCTATGGCTCGCACGGTGGAACCAGTAATAGCAAAAATCTTGGGCAATCATTAGCAGCACAAAGCTGAGTGGCCCCATTTGAATATCGAATAATTTCCAACCAAATACCGCTAGGTACAACTTAGCGATCAGCAAACCCGTGAGGATATCCGCCCCTTGGTGCATGGCGGCGAGACTAAAATTACACAGCACTTCCTTCGTGTGGTAACGGGCACTCACTGGCAGTTTTTGTCTTCTGTCGCCGAAATACCATTCCAGCAAAATGCAGACAAAAAACAGTGGAGCCAATACCAGCAGCAACACCTCGGGATGATTGATTAACGCGGCGATATCCATATACCCTTATCCTATTGTTATTATTGTATTAAAGCGTAAATCGCCTACCAGCGGGCGTAATGGTCCTCGGTCAATCCCAACACATTATTGAGTTGGAATTTACGCCCCTGGTTGTCAATGATAAAACCGCTAAAAAGCCCCAGATATTGACGGAAATTACTCTTCAGCAAGATAAAATTGCGTTTCTCACTGCGGCAATTTCGCGCCGTAAACTCTAAATCGACGCGGCCATCGTGACTATGAATACGCCAGAGATCTGTGCCCTGCTGACCATGACGGTCAAACTCAAATTGCACAGGTCCGAGTAAATGGCGCTCGCCATTGATCCAAAACACGTTTTCATTGGCACCGGTTTCATTAACACCCGCAGC
The DNA here is from genome assembly GCF_029835735.1 of Shewanella sp. GD04112. NCBI lineage: Bacteria > Pseudomonadati > Pseudomonadota > Gammaproteobacteria > Alteromonadales > Shewanellaceae > Shewanella > Shewanella sp. GD04112. Next base: position 901,911 of record NZ_JAOEAL010000001.1, on the reverse strand, counting down.
AAGATTTAATCCAATCACCTCTTCATCAATTTGGGTATTGATGGATGCCCAGCGCCAGCTGGTATCTCGACGCATAAAGCCCGCGGAAAAATCATAACCTGCGAGGGCAAAATTCAATGGTTGCGGTTCATGGTCTATGGTGAGTTGTCCTTTGACCGATAAGCCATTGTGTTTTTGGGTATAGGTCCAGCCGTTGTATCCCGTGGGGCTACACATGGCCATAGGTAAACTTAAGGGTAAGGCATGCAGGGTTAAATCGGCTTGAATGCTTTTAGTATCAATGACTAAATGCCAATTACCCTCTTGGATCTTAAAGGTCACGCTAGCGCCTTTACCGCCGATTGCGGCAACCCCGTTGGCGGGTGAAGGCGTCATCCGGTAGCCAATCCCAAAGGGTTTTAGCCAGTCCTGTTGAGTTAAGCTGTTATTTTTAATGTCATATAAATAACAGAAACCACTCCCGAGATAAGCGATATCCGCCAGTGCAATTCCAATGATGTAGCGCGGCGTGATAATCGAAATAAACTGGAACTGCTTAAAATCGAACCGTTTTGCCCAGGCCGATGCGGGCTTGTCCATGGTATCGAAATAGGCAAAATCCGCTAAACCTAAGCTACCGACTATGCCATCGAAATGGCCGAAATGTGGCTGACCTTTGGCATTGATTAAACTGTCGGGGGCGATTTGGGTAATAATCCTAGACATAAACTCGCCTTTGCTTGTGCAGTCGAAGGAGCATTTATGCTCTCTTATTTAATGTTGAATTTTTACTCTAACCTGTCGCCCATTGCATTAAAAGAGTGCAAGCTCAAATTGTTGTGATTTTGTTGCCGGCAAGAATTCGGTTTAATCCCACCTACGGATCATAAAAAAAGCGCCCGAAGGCGCTTAATCGACACAAACTTATCCGCTACATGATAGTGAAGGACTCAGTAAACCTAATTCCGTAAACCTAATTCCGTAAACCTAAGTCGTTAGAAACGATAACTCATGCCAAAGTTAACCCCTTGTAGCTCGAGTTCTTTCATTGGCACATATTGGTATTCAAGGTTTAACCCAAAGCCCGACTGAAACCGATATTGCCAACCGACCGCGCCGTAAAAGCCTACATCGTCCGAATCCATCTCTTGCTTATCCATCTCATAACTCACTTGGGTGTAAGCAGCGCCGAGTTTGGCGTACAGACTATTACCTCGGGAGAGCGCATATTCGCCGTAGGCGGTAGCTCTAACACCCTGGAAACGTAAATCTTTTATCTCGCTGAACGTACTAACGAGCGCACTTGCCACACCACCAGAACCCGTTAAATACCCTACTTCAACGCCAAAGATGTCGTTAAGCATATAGCGGTAATACAAGTCGCTGGTGAAGGTATCGCCCGCATCATATTTACCGCTCTTAGTTTCAAATTCTTGAGTGCCATAGCCTAAGCTGCCACCCAACACATGGGGAGAATCGCCGGCATTCGCCTTACCCACAACCGCCCCGCTAAACAGAGCGAACGACAACAGCCAAGTATTAATTGTTAAGTATTTCATATTGTTTAAATTCAGTATTCAGATGTTGGCACATCATAACCTTTGCACCTGTATAAGGACTGAACCCGAGTGCATTGTGGTAACGGGGGGGATTTCTGGTATGCTGTAGCCACTTTTTACTTGCATGAGATCCCCCATGAAAAAGTTATTATTGACGCTGACTTTCCCCCTGCTCTTCGTGGGCTGCGCGAGCCAAAATCCAACTCATATGGCATTTAGCCCACAGGTTCCCGATATTAGCCAACAGACCAACAGACCCGTACAGATCTCATTGGATACCATTGATACCCGTAACGTCGAGTACGTGGCGCGTTTTATCGAAGAAGGCACTAAGACTCGCCTCGTCGGCCCGAGTGAGCCACCAAAATTATTGCTCGATGAAGTTTTCCGTAACGGTTTTACCCAAGCGGGCTACCAGATTGACCCAAGCGCGACCAACTCTGTGCAAGTTCAGTTAGAAGAACTGCAAATGGACGTCACCAAAAAGACCTTCGGTTATGAGGCCAAACACAGCGTGCTGATTGCCGTGCAAGCCCGCAATTCCAGTCAAGAATTAGTCAAACGCTATAAAGCCAAGGGCACTTTAAAAGGCCCGTTAACACCAGACTTTGCCACTCTAGAGCTGGATATGAACAAGTTACTCGGCCAACTCACTGGGGAAATTTTGAATGACCCTGAGTTAAACCAGTTCCTGCAACAATAATAGTGCTAATCGATAATTAATAAGGAAATCATAATGTTTCGTTGGATATCTGCACTCTTAGTTCTCTGTGCCAGCTATAGCAGTTGGGCAGCAATCGACATTCAACCCGATACCTTGTATCCCCAAGTCGAGTTTGATACCAGCCTAGGTAAGATTGTGGTCGAACTCGATAGAACCCGCGCACCGATTACCGTTGATAACTTTCTGACCTATGTGGTCAAAGGCGAGTACAACAACACGATTTTCCACCGTATTATCAGTGACTTTGTCGTTCAAGGTGGCGGACTAAACCCACAATTAGAAGAGTTACCCGCAGGCAAGCCGATATTCAACGAGTCTGGCAACGGCTTATCCAACAGCATGGGCACGATTGCGATGGCGCGCGACAACGATCCTCATTCGGCTACCCGTCAGTTTTACTTCAACGTGGCGGATAACACTAAGCTGGATCCATCCAAACGTCGTTGGGGTTATGCGGTATTTGGTGAAGTGATTGAGGGCAAACAAGTGCTGGAAGCCATGGCCGTGGTCGAGACCACGACCAATGCGAAACTGAATTGGCCCGATGTGCCAGTAACACCTATCATATTGAAAACAGCTAAATTACTGCCGAAAAAATAATCGAAAAAAATTTGAGCAAAAGCCCTAATCCTCTGTCTATACTCAAAAGGCAACAGAAAGGAGGCAAGGGTGACGATTGAAGAATTTATCGATAATAAAGCGCCCCAGCTTGCTATGTATGGTAAAGCATTTTTGAGTGACGAGCTCGATTTCCATGAAGTCCAGCTCTATCTTTGGGACACACTCGAGGAATGGCAATTACTCATTCCAAGTAGTGAAGCGCAAACAGAAACAGAAACCGTGTTTTGGCATTTGCTCCATAGCTTTAACAAGTGGCCAGACTGGGTGATCCGCGGCAATCAGTACCTGTGTCAGCAGTTGCATGCGTGCTGCGACTTCCTTAGTTTAGGAGGCCAAATGCCCTCAGGGTGCGTTGGTATTCGACCTTGAGTAATACACTCTCTAAAGACTCAGCTTGCTGGGTCTTTTTATTTTCCCTCTGCCGCACAGAAACCCATCGAGCATCATAAGGATACGTATTAATCCTTGAATCCCACCGCATCTTACCCGTAAGCTAGGCGGATTCGACTCCTCGGCTCATGCTTATGTTCGTAATCGGTTTAAATCGGCGCATCTTAGAATTCTTTAGCGTTTACTACCATAAGCGCGTGTTGATACTGTTGTTACTCGGCTTTTCTGCTGGCCTGCCATTAATGTTGGTCTTTTCAACCTTGTCTTTTTGGCTGCGGGAAGCAGGAGTAGACCGTACATCTATCGGGTATTTCAGTTGGATAGCGCTGGCTTATGCCTTCAAATGGGCCTGGTCGCCCTTGGTGGACAGATTATCTCTGCCCATACTGACGCGCTTTTTAGGTCGTCGGCGCAGTTGGATGTTGTTCGCCCAACTGCTATTGGTCGGCGCGATTTTGGGTATGTCCTTTAGCGACCCACTGCAAGATCTCGAACGCTTGGCCGTATTTGCCCTGATGGTCGCCTTTGCATCCGCCACCCAAGATATTGTGATTGATGCCTTTCGTATCGAATCTGCCCCCGAAAAAATGCAGGCCGCGCTTGCTGCCGCCTATCAGGTGGGCTATCGCAGCGCCATGATTGTGGCGACCGCTGGTGCGCTCAGCATCGCCGCTTGGGTTGAGCCAGGCAATACCGAATATAACCTGCTCGCTTGGCAAACTTCCTATTTGGTGATGGCAGGACTGATGTTTGTCGGGGTGTTAACAACGCTTTTTAGCCGCGAGCCACAGGTCGATACCCGCGCCGCCGATGAGACCGAATTAGCGGTAAAACAACGCTTGAGCGAGCGTTATCCCAAGCCCGTTGCGGCGAGTCTCTCATGGATTTATACCGCCAGCATACTGCCCTTTATTGACTTTTTTAACCGCTATGGCCGTAGCGCCATTTTGATTCTTTTGCTGATTTCTTGCTATCGCATTTCGGATATCGTAATGGGGATTATGGCCAACGTGTTCTACGTGGACATGGGATTTAGCAAAGAAGAAATTGCTTATCTGAGTAAGATCTATGGCCTTATCATGACCTTAGTTGGCGCAGCCTTTGGCGGTATCCTATTAGCCCGCTTCGGCACCATGAAGATTTTATTCCTTGGCGCCCTCTTGGTCGCTGTCACCAATTTGCTATTTGCTTGGCAGGCGATGATTAGTTACAACGTCCAATTTTTAACCTTTGCGATCTCGATCGATAACTTTAGCGCCGGTATTGCCACCGCCGCCTTTATCGCTTACCTCTCGAGCCTCACCAGCAGCGGCTACAGTGCGACCCAATATGCGCTGCTCTCCTCGATTATGTTGCTCTTCCCTAAGTTTATTGCTGGCTTCTCGGGCGCCTATGTCGATGCCTATGGCTATGTAAACTTCTTTGTCGCCGCCAGTGTGATTGGTTTTCCCGTGTTACTGCTTATTCATTTAGTGAATAGATACGTACCCCATGTCAGCAAAGACAACGCCGAATCTAAGCAATAAAAAAGCCCCTCGCCTTTGATAGCGAGGGGCTTTTGAATGTCTATCAGCACACTGACTCTAGGTGAATCACATGCTGGCTAGGCTTTGCGATTAATCGCGGAAGTTATTGAACTGGAAAGGCTGACCAAGATCCGCTTGACGCACTAACGCCATCACAGCTTGTAAATCATCGCGGGCTTTACCCGTTACACGCACTGTGTCGCCTTGGATCTGAGATTGCACTTTAATCTTGCTATCTTTGACCATCTTAACGATTTTCTTGGCGATATCCGTCTCGATCCCCTGCTTAAAGCGCACTTTCAGGGAGAAGGTTTTGCCACTGTGAACCGACTTTTCGTCGACATCCATAGTCGAAGGCTCAACGTTACGCTTGCTCAATTGGGTACGCAGAATATCGACCAACTGCTTGCACTGAAAATCATCTTCCGCGGTGAGAGTCACCACATGATCTTTATATTCGATGCTGGCATCTTTACCACGAAAATCGAATCGGCTGCTGACTTCACGGCGGGAGTTTTCGACCGCGTTACGTAATTCAACCTCATCCACTTCAGACACAATATCAAATGAAGGCATAGTTGCCGCCCCTTAGGTGATTGTAAATGCCCATAGTTTACCGACTCCCTCCCCCAAGTTGAAGGTTAACTTTACCCAAGCAAGATAAAACTCGGGTTATGGATGACTTTGGCGGCACATTTTCCTATTATGGCGTCACACTAAGATAATCAAATTGTATTTGTGATAACTAAAAACACCCTATTCAAATTGGCTTTAGCCGTAGCCTTTGTCGTGATCAGTTATCTGGTGTTTTCCAGACCAACCTATTCGCAAAGTATCCCCAATATCGATAAGGTAGGCCATCTTGGGAGCTTCTTCTGTCTCTCTTATCTGACCTTTCTCGCCTTTCGCCCTAAGTGGTACTGGCTCTCGCTGGTGCTTGCCGCCTACGCGATTTTGATTGAACTAGTGCAATCGCGTTTACCCTATCGCAGCGCCTCTGTGGGCGATGTGTTAGCGGACTTTGCTGGTATCGCTTTGTTTTACTTCTGTCTTTGGGCCTATCGAAAATACTTTAGCGCCGCCCAACTCAAGGAAGAATAATGTTCGGCCAAGATGTGTCATCCGTTATGGAGCCTCAAATCACCGATATTGCGATTTTAGGGGCTGGAGCCGTAGGGCAATTGATTTGCCATCAACTGCATTCGGCGGGATTAGCCGTAGGCCTGATAGCGCGTGAATCAGTATCCACTTCTGAGGCGACGGATTGGCAAGACCTTGTGTTTTGCCCTCTGCCATCAACGGATGCTGATACCGATTCAGTGTCATACCGAGTGCCTAAAGTTAGTTTTGACAGCACAGGCTTACAGCAGGTTAAGCTGCTAATTGTGTGCGTTAAGGCTTATCAAGTCGTTGATGCTATTAGCCCTTTACTCGACCAACTCTCGCCCCAGTGTCATATCCTGTTATTGCATAATGGCATGGGTCCACACTTGGCTCTCGCGCCCAAATTACAGGGTCGCGGCTTAAGCCTTGGTACCACCTCCCAGGGCGTGCTGCGACAGTCCCGCTGGCAAGTCAAACAAACTGGCCAAGGCTTGACCCAGTTTGGCCATTTTACCGGTCCCGCATTACCACAAGCACTGCGAGATGGGCTGCTCAACGCTATCCCAAACAGTGAATGGGTTGAGGCAATTATCCCGAGTCTTTGGCAAAAGCTTGCGGTAAACGCCGCGATTAATCCCCTGACTGCCCTGCATCAATGCCCCAATGGCACCTTGGCTCAGGCAGAATTGACCCAAACCATAACCAGTATCTTAGATGAGCTGGTCGAGGTTGCCGCCCACGATGGCATAGCGCTGGATAGACAAATGCTTGGGGAGCGCGTGTACCGGGTGATTGAACTCACAGCTGCGAATTTCTCGTCGATGCACCAAGATGTAGCACACCATAGGCCAACTGAAATTGAACAAATTAATGGTTATATTTGCGACCGCGCCAGCGCGCACGGTTTAAGTGCAACCACCAATGCCCAAATGTGCCAAGCCATTAAACAGTTGTCGGCAATAACGCCACAAGCTTAATCAATTCATTCAATTGATTTTAAATGGATTTACTCCTATCCAACCGAGCTTAATAAAACTCGGTGATATTCCAGCATTTTTAAATGCACTCGAATTGGTATTTTGATACTAAATGCACCATCACAGCGCACCAAATCGGGGCGCAATCACCTGTTTTTGCACTGTTTTGCGGCAAAAAAGCGGTCTATTTGAGTGCGCCACCTTGTTAACATAATGATAATAAAAACATTATTGTTATGGCCTGATTCCTGCTTTGTTCACCCCACTTACATCTGAAGTTCGTTGGAGAATAAAGTTGAAACTCATCACCGCTATTATTAAACCCTTTAAAATTGATGATGTACGTGAAGCGCTGACGCAACTTGGCATCCAAGGTATGACAGTGACCGAAGTACGCGGCTTTGGTCGCCAGAAGGGACATACAGAGCTGTATCGCGGCGCCGAATATGCGGTCGACTTTCTCCCCAAAATGAAGCTTGAAATTGCCATCCATTCCGAGCAGGAAGATGCGGTCATCGAAGCCATTGTTGCCGCGGCTCACACGGGTAAAGTCGGCGACGGCAAGATATTCGTCACTCCACTCGAGCAAGTGATCCGTGTACGCACCGCTGAGGAAGGGAGTGATGCAATATGACCCAACAGACAGCCACACTTAACGCTAAGCTCCAGCACGGCACGAATACGCCAAACGGCCAACACGCTAAGTTTGCTCTGCCCAACGCCCGTTATTCAAAATTAGGTTATCAAGCATTATTAGCGCTGTTCGCCAGCGGCTTTGCAGGCACAGCGTTGGCCGATGAGGCGCAGCTCAGCGGCGCCAACACTGCCTGGATTTTAAGCTCATCTGCCCTAGTCCTATTGATGACACTCCCAGGGCTGGCGCTGTTTTACGGCGGTCTGGTGCGCAGTAAAAACGTGCTATCGATTTTAATGCAGTGTTTTTCTATCGCCGCTATCGCCTCCGTGCTGTGGTTTGTGGTGGGTTACTCTATCGCCTTCGATACCGGCAACGGTTTTATCGGCGGGCTTGGCAAAGCTTTTCTAGCCAGCATTGGTCGCGATAGTGTCAGTGGGGATATTCCCGAACCTTTATTTATGCTTTTCCAGATGACCTTCGCGATTATCACGCCAGCACTGATCATCGGTGGCTTTGCCGAGCGGATGAGATTCTCCGCTGTACTGATGTTTTCAAGCGCTTGGTTGCTGTTAGTCTATGCACCTATCACCCACTGGGTGTGGGGCGGCGGCTGGTTGGCCGAGCTTGGCCTGTATGACTTTGCTGGCGGTACAGTTGTACACATTACCGCTGGGGTGGCGGCACTGGTGGCGGCCAAAGTGTTAGGGCCGCGTAAGGGATTTTTAAACTCGGCCATTATGCCCCATAACCTGACCATGACAGTGACAGGCGCGGGCATGCTGTGGGTAGGCTGGTTTGGCTTTAATGGCGGCAGCGCTTTAGGCGCCAATGGCACTGCGGCCATGGCGATACTCGCGACCCACTTAGCCGCGTCAATGGGCGCTATCACGTGGGCGGGGATCGAGTGGTATAAATTCGGTAAGGCCAGTGCACTTGGTATCGTCACCGGCATGGTGGCAGGCCTTGGCACTATCACTCCAGCATCGGGTTATGTCGGCCCTGCTGGCGCGTTAGTTATCGGTTTTCTTGGCGGCGTGGTCTGCTTCTTTTCAACTGTCTACATCAAACAAAAGCTTAAGATTGACGACTCACTCGATGTGTTCCCAGTGCATGGTGTCGGCGGTATTCTCGGTACTTTGCTGGCGGGAGTATTTAGTTCGACTCAGCTTGGGATCTTCAGCGGTTATGGCTTTGCCAGTGTGAACCACACTATGCTCGACCAACTCGGGGCGCAGGCCATTGGCGTTATCGCTACGTTCACCTATACAGCGATTGTAACTTGGTTATTGTTTGTGGTGATTGGCAAAATCCTCGGCGGACTTCGAGTCAGCACAGAGCAGGAAGTGAATGGCCTAGACCTTTCCGAGCATGAAGAAACAGGCTATAGCCTGTAGCTTGATGACTACACTTGCCGTCAGGACTCACGTCCTGATGGCAAGTTTACTGATACCGCTTGTTAATGAACCTTCAGCCATTGCCTAAGCTCATCTAATTTCATCGGCTTAGCGTATAAATAGCCCTGCAAAGAATGCACATTACGACTGATTAAATAGTCCGCCTGCACTTGGGTCTCCACCCCTTCGGCCACAGCCACATAATTCATCTTATGGCAGAGTTCGATGATGGTATCGAGCACATGGGAGGTCACCGAATCTTGGCCTATGGTATCGATAAAGCATTTATCGATTTTAAGGTAATCCAAGGTAAAGGTTTGCAGCAGCGACAAGGTTGTCTGCCCAGTACCAAAATCGTCAATCGCCACTAGAATCCCCAGCTCACGTAGCGCAGCAATTCGCTCACACATATCCGCCGTTAATAATTGCCGCTCGGTGATTTCAATTAACGGCTGCACACCAATTTCTGCAAACGCATCCCTAAGGTAACGAAACTTAGCCTCGATATCGCTTTGGATAAAATGCTCGGGCGCCACGTTAAAACCGACCCTAAAACCCGGTTCCACTTGCATCGAGCTAAAATCGGCCAAGGCCCGTTCAAAAATATAATTGGTTAATGGCACGATTAATTTGCTTTCTTCGGCGATGGGAATAAACAAATCGGGACGAACTAAGCCCATTTGCGGATGCTGCCAGCGCACCAGCGCTTCAACGCCTTTGGCTTTGCCATCTTCACTGCCCACAATAGGTTGGTATACGAGGAAAAACTCTTTATTTTCAATGCCGCTTCTAATGTCGTCCGCAAGGGAGTGACGCCCACGACGCTTTGTCAGCAATAGGCTGGACAATATGATCAGGGTAAATATCAGCGGCAGTGATAATGCAAAGGCAATCCAATAAAAATGCCAAAACAATCCCTTAGAGATCTCCAGCAGGATGACAAAATCCTGATGCACATCAAACTGATCCTTCGCCAATACCCTAATAACTTGGTTACCACTAAACTGCGGGCTTGAGGGCAACGTCGCCCCATGTAAGCCAAGCACAACGGTTTTCACCGCGCGAGGAAAGACATCCGGCTGAATAAAACTATCGATAAGGTATTGGCCTTCGGAAACAACCACGGCGCCGTATTGCGTATTCTCATTCTTATAAATCGTGATGATCGCTGGTACGCCCGGCCGAGCAGGCGTCTCAGGCACGATATATTCAGAGCCATTTTGCAGCCTATCAGCAGGTAGTAAGGTATTTAAGGGGAGATTCACCTCTCCCGTAGTCGACGAGCAGTAAAACGCATTTGCATTGAAGAGTAATACGCCCCGAAAATAAGGCTGAAAATACATATATTCGGTTAACTTGCCGCAATCTTGCTCAGTTAAGTCCTTGGCAAACTCACCCACTTCATCCGATAAGTCTAAGATTGCCTCTAGACGCTCCAAATTGAAACGGCCAATTTCCGCGGCTTTATTATGGCTTAAATAGCCCGCGATAAAGTAACTCAATAGCAAAGCTAAAAAGATGGGCAACAGAAGTAAGGTTAGCCAGTGTTTTAATGTCAATTCGGATAAGGAGAAGTTGTGACGCATCGAAATTTGGGCAAGAATCGTACGGACTGGCATAGTAACAAATCCCCGTTGAATCGATTGTTATTTTTTGTATCGACAGTATCTTAGCCACTAAAAGAATCAAAGATATAGCCGATTTGGTCTTTCTTGCCCTATGTTTTGATTAATCGATTATCGGGCCTGCGCAACTTCATTAATCGATACCGACTTTGCCATCAATTGCCGCATTATTCCCACATCACTAATATCGCTGCCAAGGCGATTAAGATAAGGCCGAGCAACTCTTTAATTTTCACTTTCTCTTTGAGCCAGAATGCCGAAATCAACATCATAAAGAAGATTTCTACTTGGCCTAGGGTTTTCACGTAGGGTACGGCCTGCAAAGACATGGCACTAAACCAACCAATGGAGCCAAAGCAGCTAGCGGTACTCGTCAGCAAGGTTAACCTAGGCCGTTGGATTAAGGCGATTAACGTTTCCTTATCCTTTAGGACTAAATAACTGACTAACACTAAGGTTTGCAAACTGATCACGCATAACAACACCCAAGCGGCGCTATGGGGAAAGCCGACATTTAACCTCAGGCTTGCTTCCCTCACCCATAAAGAGGTCAGTGCAAAGGCGCTACCGCTAGCAATGCCGAGCAGCACAGTGCTTAGGGATAACTGCCTAAGCCCTTGCTTGGCACTCAATAAAAACACGGCAACGCCACCTAAAATCACCCCAATCCAACCGAGTAAGGATAAATGGGTGCCAAAAAAGAAAGTGCCTAATATCGCGGCGACGATGGCCTCACTCTTGGCAAGCCCGGCACCGATGGCAAAATTTTGTTGTTGAAACAACTTAACCATCAAGCCAGTCGCGAGGATCTGCATCATGGATGCGCCGACAATAAAGCCGATAAATTCCGCCGTAAAATGCGGTAATCCCACATTGTCCCAAAGATATAACAGCCCAAGATACAAGGCCGCAATCGGACCAGCCCAAATAAACCGCGCTAAGGTGACGCCCGCCACCTTAACCTCTTTACTAAGTTGGCTCTGAAAGGCATTGCGCCACGCCTGCATAAATGCGGCTAATAAGGTAAAGAAAATCCACATCCGAGCCATCCTGTTACTGCCAGACTGCACTCTGACATGGGTTATACGCTATTTGGAGCCAACATCATAAACACAAGGTATTGATATCGCTATGGAGAAAATTTCACCCAATAAAAAACCCCGAACGATTCGGGGCTTTTTGGTTAAGAAGGTTAAGCCAAGCTTATTTGCTGGTATCAATCGGGTCGAAGGATTTCACCAAATCATCAATCGCCTTCATCTGCTTCAGGTAGTTTTCTAACTGGTGCAGTGGTAAGGCACATGGACCATCACACTTAGCGTTATCTGGATCTGGGTGAGCCTCAATAAACAGACCCGCTAAGCCTAACGCCATGCCACTACGAGCTAATTCAGTCGCTTGAGCACGACGCCCGCCCGCCGAATCGGCACGACCACCAGGACGTTGCAATGCGTGGGTGGCATCGAAAATTACCGGATAACCGGATTGCTTCATCTCATCCATGCCCAGCATATCAACGACTAGGTTGTTGTAACCGAAGCATGAACCACGTTCACACAGGATAATCTCATCGTTACCCGCTTCGTTAAACTTAGTGATGATATGGCGCATTTCGTGGGGCGCTAAAAACTGTGGCTTTTTCACGTTGATGATAGCGCCCGTTTTCGCCATGGCGACAACGAGGTCAGTTTGGCGCGCTAAGAAAGCTGGTAGCTGAATAATATCAACCACTTCAGCGACAGGCGCACATTGGTAAGGCTCATGCACGTCGGTGATCAATGGCAGATTGAAAGTCTTTTTGATTTCTTCAAAAATCTTTAAGCCTTCTTCCATGCCCGGACCGCGGTAAGAGTTAACAGAAGAGCGGTTAGCCTTGTCGAACGACGCCTTGAAAACATAGGGAATACCCAGTTTTTGCGTCACTTCGGCATAGGTTTCAGCAATCGACATAGCGAGATCGCGAGACTCAAGCACATTCATGCCACCAAACAACACGAAAGGTTTATCGTTAGCGATCTCGATTGAACCTAGGTTTATGATTTTATTACTCATCGCAACTTCTCTCTAAAATGCTGGAACCTTACCAGCGCTGAACAGGAGCTAAGGCTACTATACCGCGACGGCTTGCAGTAACTGACCGCAGAGCCACGCCATATAAGTGCCTAGCGCATAACCAAATACGGCTAACAATACCCCAACAGGGGCTAAAGCTGGGTGGAACGCCGCTGCCACAACTGGCGCCGATGCCGCTCCACCTACGTTTGCCTGACTGCCCACGGCCATATAAAACAAAGGAGCCTTAATTAACTTAGCAATCAATAACATAAAACCAGCGTGCACTATCATCCAAATAATGCCCACTAAAAAATATAGCGGTGTATCAAGGACCTTGCTTACATCCATATGTAAACCAATGGTCGCCACCAAAATATACAAGAACGCCGACGCCACCTTAGAAGCCCCCGCCGCCTCTAAATGGCGCATAGGGCTAAAGGACATGGCTAAACCTATGGTGGTCACAATCACCACTAGCCAGAAGAACTTAGAGGTTAAGCTGTAATCCTCAGTCCAAGGATAGTTGGCCTCAAAATAAGGGCCGAGGAAATCGGCGGCAATATGGGCCACGCCCGTGATGCCAAAACCGACGGCCACAATCAGCATCAAATCACGCAGGCTTGGAATACGTGCATTTTCAGCATGATACTGCTCAACCTTGTTCTTTAAAGTCTCAATTGCTGTGGTATCAGCACCCGTCTTGGCATCGATTTCCTTGGCTTTTGATGCCATAAACAACAATACCGCCATCCAGATATTGGCCACAATCACATCGACTGTCACCATCACGGAGAAGATATTGCCGCCCACTTCATATATTTCTTTCATCGCGGCTTGGTTAGCACCGCCGCCAATCCAGCTTCCAGCGAGGGTCGTCATGCCACGCCACACCGCATCAGGACTATCGACACCTATCAATGAGGGTTCGATAAAGGACACTACGAGCAGTGCAATCGGCCCGCCAATCACAATACCGATAGTTCCAGTCAAAAACATGATCACCGCCTTAGGCCCTAGTCCTAGGATGGCTTTTAAATCCACACTTAAAATCAGTAGCACCAAACAGGCGGGCAATAGATAACGCGAGGCCACATAGTAAAGCTGCGATGTGCCACCATCGATCACCCCAAAGGTATTCAACAATGATGGCAAGAAATAGCAGAGTAATAGCGCTGGGATAAAACGGTAAAACTTTTGCCAAAATGGATGGCTACTACTACTGGTATAAAACACAAATCCCAGAATAGTTGCCAATATTCCCAGCGCCACCGCGTCATTGGTGACTAATGCCGTGCTTGCCATGAGTATTCTCCCTGTTTGGTACAGTTGTTATTGTATTTATGCTAAAAACTGCCGTTTGCAGTTAGTGGGCAAACTTCCCATTCGCCCGATTTATTGTTGTTTTTTAGAAAAACAAGGAGAGCCTGCTAGGCTCTCCTTTAAGATTTAGTGATAGATTTCAGCGTGTTCACTGAGCTCTTTGAGCTGCATTTTGACAATTTCGATAACAGGATCATGCGGGCTGTTATCGACAAAGTGTTGCAGATCGGCCGCAGCGACATTGATACACCCCAGTTGCTGGGCGATAAAGGCGCGCTCCCGATTTAGGTGCACATCATCTGGATGCCACTGTAGCAGTAAGTTGCAACATTCCATCGCCGCCTCAAATTGATGCGACACGATACACCCCGCCTTAAGCTCATGCAGCATGCGTGAAATCAGCTTCTTCACCGACGCAGCCTTTAAGTAGCTTGGCTTAAGTTCAGCCGCGTTACCCAGCTCACCGCGCACTAACACATGGAGTTGGTGTTTCGTTAGCTCTTTGCCCGTCAGTGGGTCGTGATAACGCACAACACCAGCAACATGACTGCGAAGCACGGTATTACCCGGTAAGAGTAAGGCTTCGAGCTCTAAATCGAGCTGCTTGGCCAGTAGCATCAAAACCGTCGCCAGTGTGGTGCTATTGCCCTGTTTAGTGATAAGGCAAGTGCCTAAGTCCGCCGCTTCGGTACTGAAGTAATTGTCGCGGACACAAAAACCCAAGTCCTGATAAAACCAATGCAGCAACGCATTTAAGCGTTGCTGTTGATCCACCAGGTAATGACTTAATACGGCTCCCGCCAATTCAAACCAAGCCCATTTCGCCGCTTCGAGGTTTGAAAATCCAAGGTGAGCACCTACATCCAATGCCGACTCGGGCAAAGAAATGCCATCTTGCAGATTGTATTTACCCATTAACCCAATAATACCGCTTGTTTAAAATGCGCCAATTTGGCGGCGTAAACTAACCAACCTAATGCACCTAAAAAGGCAAAAACTTTGAACAATTTGTTTCTGTTCGCTTTTATCGCAATCACGCCCAAGGCAATATACGCGAGCACGGCGCCAATCTTTTCGGTCAACCAAGGGTCCACAAAGGGATATTGCTTGATCATAAAGCACAGGGTTAAGCCCGACAGCAGTAAAAAAGTGTCGATAACATGGGGCGCGATTTTGAATACTTTCTTGCCCATCAGTGCTGACTGACGTAAGTGCAACACAAAACGAACGACAAAAAACAGCACACTCACGGCAATTAAGGTTAAATGCAGGTGCTTAACAGCAGGATAAAGACTGTAAAAAGTTTCCATTGTGATACTTATGGCCAGTGACAAAGGCGCTAGTTTACCCTAATCATAACGCCAGACCAATGCCTAACGCGCGAGATTCACAGACGAAACCCGGCCCTCAGTTTGTAGGAAACCACAATGAATTTAATGATAATTGACGATGAGTCCGCCGAATTTGCCGATGCAGTAAAGCAAAAAATTGTCGAATTTAATCAGCGGCACTGGCAAACACTGAAACGCCAAAACCTAGGATTAAAATTACAGGATGAGGATGGCAGCTTGCTCGCGGGCTTAAGCGGCAAAACCTTTGGTAATTGGCTATTGATTGACTACCTTTGGGTCGATGCCGCATTACGCCAGCAAAACATCGGCTCACGCTTATTACTCGAGGCCGAAACCAAGGCCAAACAACGCGGCTGCCAATTTGTCCTACTCGATACCTTAGATTTTCAAGCCAAACCTTTCTATGAGCGCCACGGATATCGTGTGCAATGGGTACAACAAGCCTATCCCGAAACCGGCAGTAAATTCTTTATGGTCAAAGTGTTATAGCTTGTTCCTAAGCTTAAAACTGATTTTGAAGATCTTGTGCCGGGCACTTGCCGAAAGCGACCCATTTCAACCGTGCACAAATAAAAACGCCATTGATAAATAATCAATGGCGTTGTTATAGTGCTTTGCAGGATTGGGTTAAATATTAAATTCCAATCAAGCCCATCCACTTACCCATAGTACATCTGTCGTTGCTGCCAAAATCTCGCACGGTTGCGACATTCTGATAACCCAGCTCGGTCAGTTTTTCTCTAAGCTTTACCGCCTGCTCAAAACCATGCTCGAGCAGAATATAACCGTTAGGCTTTAAATAATCCCGAGCGGTTTTGGCGATGTAGTAAAGATCGGCAAAGCCCTCATCGGCGGCGGTGAGTGCACTTTGCGGTTCAAAACGTACATCACCTTGATGTAAATGCTCGTCGGCCTCATCGATGTAAGGCGGATTTGAGACAATTAAATCAAAGTCATGGGCCTTTATAGCACTAAACCAGTCACTCTGGAGGATCTCAACCTGCTCGAGCTTAAGGTTAGTTCGGTTAGCCTTGGCCAAGGCCACCGCATCTTCCACCTTATCGACGGCAGTGATTTGCCAAGTCGCCCGCTCAGAAGCCAGCGCCAGCGCAATTGCACCGGTTCCAGTCCCTAAATCGAGCACCTTAGCATTGCTCTCAAAGGGCAAGTTTAAGGCAGTTTCGACTAAGATTTCGGTATCAGGGCGAGGAATTAACGTGGTGTCATTCACGATAAACGGCAGTGACCAAAACTCACGCTCACCCACAATATGCGCCACGGGTACGCCCTGCTGGCGACGTTGCACCATCTGCTGGAAACGTTTCCACTGCTCCACCGTCAAGGCTTTTTCGGGCCAAGTGTAGAGAAATGCACGGTTTTTATTGAGGCAATACAGCAGAAAAACCTCTGCATCCAGATGGGCGGATTCAGAGGTAGGCGCTAGCTGTACGTAGGCCCATTGCAGGGCCTCGGCGATACTCGATTGATCAGCCAAAATTACCCCTGCTCATCAGCCAGAGCGGCTAATAGGTCGGCCTGATGCTCTTGCATCAGCGGTCCTAAAATCGCATCTAAGTCGCCTTCCATCACTTCGTTTAAGCGATATAAGGTTAAGTTGATACGGTGTTCACTCACGCGGCCTTGCGGGAAGTTATAGGTACGTACACGCTCGGAGCGGTCACCACTGGCCACCAGACTACGGCGAGTCGACTCTTCGGCGCTGCGGCGCTTTTCGTCTTCAACGGCCTGGATACGCGCCGCTAACACGCTCATCGCTTGAGCACGGTTTTTATGTTGTGAACGTTGGTCCTGACATTCCACTACAATCCCAGTTGGAATGTGAGTAATACGAATAGCAGAATCGGTTTTGTTAACGTGCTGACCACCCGCGCCCGATGAACGGAAGGTATCGACCTTCAGATCGGCTGGGTTGATTGAAATCGCTTCTGCTTCAGGCACTTCGTGCATAACTACCACAGTGACGGCTGAGGTGTGTACACGGCCCTGAGATTCAGTTTCAGGCACACGTTGAACACGGTGACCGCCGGATTCAAACTTGAGTTTACCGTAGGCACCTTCACCACTGACTTTAACGATGATTTCTTTGAAACCGCCGTGCTCACCTTCGTTCGAGCTCATGATCTCGAGCTGCCAACGGTTGGCTTCGGCATAACGGCTATACATACGGAACAGATCACCCGCGAAGATTGCGGCTTCGTCGCCACCCGCACCGGCACGAATTTCGATAAAGGCGTTGGTGTCGTCGTTAGGATCTTTTGGTAATAACAGAATTTGCAGCTCGGCTTCGAGACGCTCGAGTTCGGCTTTAGCCGCCTTGATTTCTTCCTGCGCCATTTCGCGCATTTCAGCGTCATCTTCTTCCAGCATTTCCTTGGCAGACTCGAGATCCGCCTGTGCTTGCTGGTAGGCTTTAAAGCCTGCAACCACTTCTTCTAACTGAGAATATTCTTTGGATAACGCGCGAAAACGCTCCTGATCGGCGATAACGGACGCATCACCAAGCAAGGCTAAGACTTCTTCATTGCGCTCGAGCAAGCCTTCCAGCTTGCGGATAACGGATTCCTTCATTTAACTCGCTAACCTTAGTTTTTATCTAATCCGAGCGCTGTTCTTAACTGACCTAAGGTATTCAAATCACCCTGACGACTCGCCACTGTGAGGGCTTGGGTTGGTGCGTGAATGAGCCTATTAGTCAGGCGATTGGCTAGTTCAATCAATACCTGCTCAGTGTCGCCCCCCTGCGCTAATTTATTCAGGGCGCGTTCCACTAACTCATCCTTTATCGCCATGCTTTGGCTGCGATACTCGCGAATACTGTCGACCGACTCTAAAGAACGCACCCAATCCATAAAGAGGTAGGATTGTTCTTCAGTAATTAATTCAGCTTGCTCGGCGGCCTCCTTACGGGAAGCCTTATTCTGTTCAATAATGCTATGCAGGTCGTCCACTGTATACAGAAACGCATCGTCCAAATCGGCGACTTCCGGCTCAATATCCCGGGGAACTGCTATATCAACCAATAACATAGGTTGATGGCGACGCTGCTTTAGCGCTTTTTCTACCATGCCTTTACCAAGGATTGGTAGCGGGCTGGCGGTAGAGGATATCACGATATCGGCTTTAGGGAGAAAATCTGGTATCTGTGCCAACGTAATTGCCGTGGCATTAAACTCTTCACACATGCTTTGGGCACGTTCAAGAGTACGGTTTGCCACGACCATAGAAGCAACACCGTTATCCTTAAGATGTTTAGCCACCAGCTCAATGGTTTCACCGGCGCCAATTAACAACACCTTAGTGGTCGACAACGAAGAGAAGATATGTTTTGCCATGCTCACGGCAGCAAAGGCCACCGAGACAGCCGCGGCACCGATTTCGGTTTCGGTACGCACTTTTTTCGCCACGGAGAAGGTATTTTGGAACAAGCGGTCAATGGTCAGCGCAACGGTACCCGCTTCTTTAGCTTTCACAAAAGCCTGCTTAACCTGCCCCAGAATTTGCGGCTCACCCAAGATCAGCGAGTCGAGACCGGAGGCCACGCGCATTAAATGCTTTACCGCCGCTTGACCGTGGTAATTGTAGAGGCACGGCGCTACATCTTGATGATCTAGGCCGTGATATTCTTCAAGCCACTCAATGATGTCGGCCTCATCGCCATTGTTACAATACAATTCAGTGCGATTACAGGTCGAGACGATAACGGCTTCACCCGAGCGTGTACGACTGGCCAGACTCTTCATGGCATCATGAATTTTGTCCGGAGAGAAGGCAACTTTCTCACGCAGGTCTACCGTGGCTGTTTTATGGTTAATACCGATTGCTACAAGGCTCATCTGACTCTTTTCTAGATTCTTGGCGTCTCTCTTAATAAGGGCATTCTACTGAATTGGCCCAACTAAAAACAGAATACGCTTAACAAAACCGAATAAAGGTCTAACTTCTTACCTAAATTTTCTATCAATGATAGACAAATGCAGATTATCGCGACCGAAGTTATCCCAAGTGACCGCCAATGGAAATTTTACGATTGGCATTGGTATTCTTTACAAGCCCTCGTATCATAAGGACTTTGGTATATCAGTTATAGATGAATAATTTGAAGCGCTTCACAAAATCCATTTTCTCTTGTATCGCCTTGAGCGGCCTATTGTTTTTAGGCGGCTGCGAGACCCTGCCGCCAACGACAGATCTCAGCCCTATAACGGTCGATAATGCCGCGCAAGCCAAGGCGTGGGAATTACAGGGGAAACTCGCTATCCGCACGCCGCAGGATAAGCTCAGTGCCAATCTCTATTGGCGCCACAGTGAGGAGCGAGACGAGCTCACCCTCACCACTATGCTCGGCACCACAGTGTTGACTTTGGATGCTACGCCTAACTCGGCTCATCTGCATGTCGATGGCAAAGATTTTCGCGATAGCAACGCCCAAGCACTACTCGAGCGAGTCAGCGGCTGGTCCATCCCGATTAACGACTTACCCCTTTGGATCACAGGCCAAGTCGGCGCTTTAGACCGTGTGCTTGCCGTTGATAGCAATGGTAAAACCAAACAAATTCAAAACTCGCAAACCTTGCCACCTTGGGTAGTCACATTTTTGAGTTGGCAATCCCAAAGCGGTGCCGAGGTACCCTATCAGTTAAAGCTTGAACGCGGTGATTTACAGCTCAAGCTGCAACTCAATCAATGGCAAGCCTTAGGTAAACCCTCAATAATGCTCGGAGAAAAACCTTAGCATGTCGAATGAGATTTCGCGCAATTGGCCCGCGCCCGCCAAATTAAATCTGTTTCTGCATATCAACGGACGCCGCGCCGACGGTTACCATGAGTTGCAAACCCTGTTTCAATTTATCGATTGTTGCGATCTGCTCGACTTTAGGGTGACGCAGACGCCTGAGCTGATATTGCACTCTGGCATGTCGGCCGTTGTCGCGGATAGCGATAACTTAATTCTGCGAGCCGCAAAATCATTACAGCAAGCAACAGGCTATCCTGGCGGCGCCGAAATCTGGCTTGAAAAACGTTTACCCATGGGCGGCGGTTTAGGCGGCGGCTCCTCCGATGCGGCTACTACGATTGTGGCGTTAAATCAGTTGTGGAACACCCAACTATCTAACGATGAATTAGCCACAATTGGTTTAAAACTCGGTGCCGATATCCCTGTTTTTATTCGCGGTTTCGCGGCATTTGCCGAAGGCGTTGGCGAACGTTTACAAGCGGTGACACCCACTGAATTTTGGTATTTAGTGATAGCGCCCGATGTCCATGTTTCCACCGCAGCGGTGTTCCAAGATCCTTTGCTACCCCGCGATACTCCTAAGCTTGGCATCGACACGTTAATGAGCCAACCTTGGGCAAATGATTGCCAAGATCTGGTCGTTTCCAAATACCCTCAAGTTGCCAAGGCCTTAGGCTGGCTGCTAGAATATGCGCCGTCGAGAATGACCGGAACGGGCGCATGCGTGTTTGGGGAGTTTTCTTCGCAGCAGCAAGCTCTCGCAGCCTTGGCGAAATTACCGTCTGATATGCAAGGATTTGTTGCAAAAGGGGTGAATATTTCGCCGCTCATAGTGCGACTCAATCATCCATAAACTACTTTCTTCTAGAGCAACTTTTTACGATAGCCCACGGGTTCCGCTCCCGTCCCCGCATCGTCGTTGCTCTAGCCACTAAAATATAAAGCAAACGCCTGAGGTTCATACAGTGCCCGACATCAAGCTCTTTGCTGGGAACGCCACCCCCAGTCTCGCTAAGAAGATAGCCGATCGTCTATTTTGTAAACTCGGAGACGCAGTGGTTGGTCGTTTCAGCGATGGTGAAATCAGTGTCCAAATTAACGAAAATGTACGTGGTGCCGATGTGTTTATCATCCAATCCACCTGCGCCCCAACCAACGATAACCTAATGGAACTTATCGTTATGGTTGACGCGCTACGCCGTGCATCAGCCGGTCGTATCACTGCCGTTATTCCTTACTTTGGTTATGCTCGTCAAGACCGTCGCGTACGTAGCGCACGTGTACCTATTACTGCGAAAGTTGTTGCTGACTTCCTGTCAAGCGTCGGTGTTGACCGCGTTCTGACCTGTGATTTACACGCAGAGCAAATTCAAGGCTTCTTCGACGTACCAGTAGACAACGTGTTCGGTAGCCCTGTGCTGCTCGAAGATATGCTGGCGAAGAAATTAGATAACCCAGTAGTTGTTTCTCCAGATATCGGTGGTGTTGTCCGCGCTCGTGCAGTGGCAAAACTATTAGATGATTCTGATCTGGCCATTATCGACAAGCGTCGTCCACAGGCAAACGTTGCGCAAGTGATGCATATCATTGGTGACGTTCAAGGCCGTGACTGCATTATCGTTGACGATATGATCGACACAGGCGGCACTCTGTGTAAAGCGGCTGAAGCCTTAAAAGAACACGGTGCAAACCGCGTATTTGCTTACGCGACTCACCCAGTATTCTCTGGCAAAGCGGCTGAAAATATCGAAAACTCAGTGATCGATGAAGTTATCGTGACCGATACTGTACCTTTAAGCCCTGAAATGCTTAAAGTGGCTAAAGTGACTCAACTGACGATGTCGGCCGTATTGGCAGAAGCCATTCGCCGCGTCAGTAACGAAGAGTCTATCTCTGCAATGTTCAGCCACTAATCGCGGCGCTTTGCATAAAAAACGCACCTTAGGGTGCGTTTTTTGTTGGTGGGTTTTATCGCAGTTTTTATTTAGAGCTATTCACGTTAATTCACTCACGCAGCCATCTTAAGGCAAAACCTCAGCGCTTAACTTCGCCATAAAAAACGCACCCTTAGGTGCGTTTCTGACAGACAAAAGTGCGACTAGATCTTAAAGTGGCTCACTGCACTGACCAGATATTCGGCGCGGGATTTAAGTTCATCCGAAGCCGACGCATTGGCATCGGCAGCCCGAGAAGAATCCTCAGCAATATCACGGATAACAACTACGTTCTTATTCACTTCGGCGGCAACCATGCTCTGCTCTTCAATTGCTGCAGCAATCTGTGTGCTCATATCCATAATATTATGCACATCGGTATTGATAAGCTTCAGCAACTCTCCAGCCGCCGCAGCCTGCTCGGCACTCTCGGCCCCTTGCTTTTGGCTCGCGTCCATTAATTGCACTATGGCGCGAGTTCGGCTTTGCAGGGTTTGAATAATGTTGGCAATTTCCTGTGTCGACGATTGAGTTCGCATCGCCAGACTGCGTACTTCGTCGGCAACCACGGCAAAACCACGGCCTTGCTCACCCGCGCGAGCTGCCTCAATCGCCGCATTGAGTGCCAGTAAGTTGGTTTGCTCCGCAATGCCACGGATCACATCGAGCACGCTACCAATGGTTTCACTGTCACGCTCGAGCTCATCCACCACAGAGGCGCTGCTGTTAATCTGATCTGACAGTTGTCTGATCTTAAGGATGGTTTGCTCAACCTCAGTTTGCCCTAATTGGGCGTTTTCATGGGTTTTACCCGCTTTGAGGGCTGCAAGCTCGGTAGTTTTAGCGATTTCATCAATGGTCGCGCCCATTTCGGTAATCGCCGTTGCCACCATATCAGTTTCATTAAGCTGCTGGGCAACGCCTTCAGACGCAAGCATGGCGTTCTCTGACACACTCTTACAGGAGGTGTTAATCGTGGCGACTGAGTCAATAACCTGCTCGATAAGCTGCTGGAAGCTTCCCACCATGCTGTTGAAATGCTGCGCAATTTCACCCAGCTCATCCTGGGTCGAGGCATCGCATCTGAGGGTTAAATCCTTACTGACCTCGATACGTGAAATCACCTGAGTGATACGCTCAACTGGGGTGATAATGCTGCGGATGATGAGGTAGGTAATCACAGCAAGGATCAGGGCGATAATAACGAAAACCAAAATCCCGATATTGACGCTGCTGCTTTCAGTATCATCGATGGCTTTTAACGCAAGATTATGCAGCTCGTCGGCACTGGCTTCAGTCAACTTATTCGCGGCGATCAATTTTGCCATGGTGCCATCTTTTTCACTGAGACCCAGTTGCTGCTCTTTATTAACTAAGCTCTTAAAATCCTTTTGATATTGTTCAATTAAGGCCGCAATTTTATTTTGGGTATCCGTGTCTAAACTCGATGCTCTGAGGCTAGCGTTGAACTTGGCGATGTTAGCGTCGAAGGTCTCGACATAGCTCATCTCGCGGCGCAGCATAAAGTCTTTTTCGTTGCGGCGTAGCTGCAACATGGCGACTTCGAGGGATAACTGGTCGTATTCCTTCAGCATGGACTCGACATTATGCACTGCCGTTCTTAGGGTGCCGTAGAGACCCGTTTTAGGGGTTAAACCTATTTCTTGTTGGAGCTGAACGACTTCGTTGAAGGCGACTTGATACTGATTGAGGTTACGGTCAAAGCTTTCGAGTGACGCAGTGGAAACCTTGTATTTTTTAAAAATACTCTCGAGACTCGGGACTAACTCATCAATCTTTGCATGTACTTCTTTATGCTTTTCAACATATTGAATATCTTTTCGACCAAAGAAGTCCTTTTCATTTTTACGCAGTAGCAAAACGTCTCGTTCTAGCTCGAGAACGGTTTGCGCGGCGTGGGAGAGTTCCGACTCAACCGAATTAGAATGAAGCTGCAATCCAAACATGGCAATCAAGGCAGTCACGGATACAGCGGCACTGAGTAACAACTTTGAGCGGATTAACATATAAAGCCCCTAATAAATAACATCTCTTAAAAAGATAGCTGGGAGTTAGGCCTTTAACAGCAAAATATCCCTGATATACAAAGTTTATCTTTTATTTATTGTGCACTGGTCGAGCAATGCTCCTCTTCACACCATCACCATGAACTGCAACGCCAGTATTAGGCTGAATATCGCGAATGATTTATCCTGCTGTATTAGCGATTACACCTGAATACCATTTGGTATAAAATTAATAACTTCATAAAGTTAGCGCCAAAATACACAACTAATTTTACTACAACAACGCAAAGAGTTACGCAATATCTAAAAATAAACTGAATATATTTTTATTGGATACAAACCTTTTACGCTTTTCAAAGCGTCCAATCAGTAACCATTCACTTTGATGACAGGAAAATACAGTGACGGCAGGGAGACTCCCACTCAACGATGCAATGTCAGAATTTGACCTTATCACCTTGGCCAGCCAAGGGAATAGAGCCGCATTTAAGCAACTGTATTTACACCATCATCCAAGGGTATATGCCCTATCGCTGCGCTTATCAGGCCAAGCATCGCAGGCGGAAGAAATCACCCAAGAGTGCTTTATTCTGGTCTGGCAGAAATTGCCGCAGTTTAGGGGGGAGAGCCAATTTTCCACTTGGTTACACAGCATTTGTGTAAATCAGGCACTGAGCTTTATCCGTAAGCAAAAGTCATTTTGGGCACGTTTTATCCCGATGGAGAGTGACGATGAACATTCAAGCGCGGATGAACATTATCAAGGGTTAGACAAGTTGATCCTCAAATTGCCAGAGCGGGCGCGCATCGTGTTTGTGCTCTGCGCCATTGAAGGCTATCAACATGAAGAAATTGCGCAATTACTTGGTATTGCAGTGGGAACCAGCAAGACCCAGTACCACAGAGCCAAGCAATTACTACAGGAGATGCTGTAATGTCCTTATCTAACGATCCCCGCGAGGCCAAGCTCCAGCAGTTGATTGATGATGCCCCCAAAGCATTAACTCCCAAGCGGGATCTTTGGCAAGGCATCGAAAAACGTATGGATAAGCCATTGGCGTCGCAAACGGCGGTTCGCCAAGCGCCGCGATTACAAGGCGTGCAATGGGCGATTGCCGCAACTGTGGTGCTAGCTGTGTTCTTTGGTTTTTACACTCAAGCTCCGGTAATAACGTTGCTCCCTGAACAAATCGTCAGCCAACCGGCGGATGATGAACAAGCGCTGCACACGCTGCTAAGCCAAATTGCCCAGACACATCAAGCCCAAGTGACGAGCCTCGAACAAACCCCGACGGTTGTGGCTTGGCAAACCAGTCGCTTTAGCGCGCCATTAGAGCAAGGCTTAGCGGAATTACGCCGTGCCGGCGAACAGATTTATCAAGCGTTACAAGCTAATCCAACCGACAAACAACTTTGGCAACTCTGGCTTTGGGTGCAACAACGTGAACTCGATTTGCTACAGCAAGGCCAAAAACTTCCGATTCAAAACTCAACACAAGGAAATAGCATATGAGCCATTTTACCCTCACGAAAACCAGTCTCTTAGTGTCGACGCTTTATCTTGGCCTTATGGGCAGTGTGTTCGCCGCTGAAAGTGTGGACAAACAGTTGCCGATGAGCAGCGATACCCTGCTGCAAATCAAAGTCCAACGGGGCGAAGTGCAAATTCAAAGCTGGGATAAAAATGAAGTCAGCGTGACGGGCACTCTCGATGAGCTGAGCGAAGGTTTTGTCTTCGAACAGAAAGGTAACAACCTGAATATCGAAGATAAAATGCCACGCCACTATAACGGCAGTGACAACAACGGCTCAAAACTCACCATTAAGGTACCTAAAACCGTCAAGCTGAGCGCCGATACGATTTCAGCCAATCTGCAAATCAGCCAGACTCAAGGCGAGCTGGAGTTAAATACCGTTAGCGGTAATATCACCGCCGAGGCACTAGACGGCACACCGACATTGCACACTGTGTCTGGCGACATCACCACTAAGGGGTTAGCGGGTAAAGTGATGTTAGATACCGTCTCCGGTGAGATTAAAGACACCCAAAGCAAAGGCGAAATCAAATACCGTTTAGTGAGCGGCGATCTCAACAGCCAAACCTTAGCCGATAAAGTGAAAGTCGAGCAGGTTTCGGGGGAAATCAAAGCCGACTTAAATACCGCCAAAGAAGTCAATGTCCGCACCGTGAGCGGCGACACTCAAGTGTCACTGGCAAAAAGCTTCGATAAAGCCAATCTAGAGAGCGTCAGTGGCGATATTATTGTGACATTTGCTGATACACCCGATGCCAATTTCGAGCTCAATGGCGGCCCAGGCGGCAAAATCAAAAATGGCTTGAGCCAAGATGTGCCACAAAGACAAAAATACGTGTCGAATGAATCCTTAAGCTTCCAAACGGGCTCTGGTAGCGCCAGTGTGAAGATGGATACCATTAGCGGTAATCTGATCCTGAAAAAACAATAGCCTTATCAGAAAACGCTAATTGGCGATAAAAAATAGCAATAAAAATGCCGCTCATCAGGAGCGGCATTTTTTTAGCCAAACGGTGTTAAATCGAGGCGATTTCTTCGCTCGTCAGATAGCGCCATTCGCCTAGAGCAAGTTCTGCGTCTAATTCAATTTTGCCAATGCTTTCACGGTGTAAGCCAACCACATGATTACCTACGGCGGCAAACATCCGCTTCACTTGGTGATACTTGCCTTCGGTAATGGTTAAACGTACCAACTGCGGCTCGATGATTTCAAGCACTGCGGGTTTTGTCAGGCCGTCTTCGTTTCTCAGCTCCACTCCAGCGGCAAAGACGCCAATCAGACTCTCATCCACAGGATCGGCTAACGTCACTAAGTAACGCTTGCCACAGTATTTTTTCGGCGAGGTGATCCGATGCGACCATTGACC
This sequence comes from Shewanella sp. GD04112, assembly GCF_029835735.1. Taxonomy (NCBI): domain Bacteria; kingdom Pseudomonadati; phylum Pseudomonadota; class Gammaproteobacteria; order Alteromonadales; family Shewanellaceae; genus Shewanella; species Shewanella sp. GD04112. The sequence goes on along the minus strand of NZ_JAOEAL010000001.1, from coordinate 875,029 downwards.
ATCGCTCGTGATTAGCACAAGGCCAGTAGTATCTGCATCTAAACGACCAGCAATGTGTAAGGTTTCGGGCTTTTCAATATCCAGCAGGCTCAATACCGAAGGGTAGACTTCATCTATGGTCGAGCAAATCGTATCCACGGGCTTATTGAGCATCAGGTAACGCTCACCGAGGAGGGAGATAGGCTCACCTTCGAGGCACACTTGCATCCCCTCGAGCACTTTAAAGCCAGCATCTTTAATCACAGCCCCATCACAGGTGATGTCACCACGGTGCAGGGCTTTTTTCGCTAAAGAACGGGTAAGCGAGGTACTTTCACAGATAAATTTGTCTAAACGCACGGGACGACTCAACTTCAATAAATGAAAACCGCCGTATTATGAGGCCCTACGAAAGAAAGGGCAAAGCCTAGCCAAACAAATTGCCCAAACACGTGCTCGGTTACGCAGTGCAAACCTAAGTACTTACTAACTTGTCAGAGCTTGCGTACGGTATGTTTGGCGGTTTTTAGGCCAAATTCAACCATGGTAATTTTTAGTTACAACTGATGGATAATAAATCCGGCTGAAAAAGTGTAATCACCTTGTTTAGATTCCCACTAAAGCATTAACATACGTAGCGTTGCGCCTGAAGCAATCCCATTTTGCAGCTAAACAGGCCCAGAGATGGGCACAATAACAAATTCGAAGGAAACGACATGAGAAAAGTACTCATTGGGGGACTGTGTGCCTCACTCATCGCGGGCCTCACTGCCTGTAATGACAAACCCGCTGAAGTTAAAGCGCCAGAAACCACTAAAACCGCCACTGCTGCCGCTGTGACTAAAGCATTAGGTTCAGGTATCGAATTTGAAAACTTCGATAAATCAGTGCGTCCACAGGACGACTTCTATGAATATGTTAACGGCGCTTGGCTGAAGAAAGCCGAGATCCCAGCCGATCGCACTAGCATTGGTGCCTTCTACGATCTGCGTGAAAAATCCCGTGATGACGTTAAAGCCATTATCGAAGAAGTCGCTGCAACGCCAAATCTGGTCGAAGGCACTGACGAGCAAAAAGTGGCTGACCTTTACCGTTCATTTATGGACACAGCAACGCTAAACAAGCTAGGCGTGACGCCACTGAAAGGCGAGTTTGATGCCATCAACGCCTTAAAAGATAAAAACGAGCTGGTAAAATACTTCGCCCACAGCCAAATCATGGGTGCGGGTACGCCAATGGCTTTCTACATCGATATCGATGCAAAGAACTCTAGCCGTTACGCGACTCACCTGTATCAATACGGCCTAAGCCTGCCAGAAAAAGACTACTACTTTAACGAGTCAGAGCGTTTCGTTAATATTCGTAAGGCTTACCTTGCCCATATCGAAAAAATGTTCACTCTAGCCGGTCTTGCCAATCCAAAAGCCAGCGCAGAATCTATCCTCGCACTCGAAACTGCGATTGCCGCTAAACATTGGGATGTGGTTGAAACCCGCGACAGCACTAAATCCTATAACCTGTACCAAGTTAAAGATCTGCCAAGCTTAGCGCCAGATATCGACTGGACAGGCTACTTAACGACATTAGGTGCTGACAAGCAAACCGACATTATCGTTAACCAACCGAGCTATATCCAAGGCCTGAACGAAGTCCTCAAAACGACCGATCTGGCAACTTGGAAAACCTACATGCAATGGCAAGTGCTGACCCATGCGGCAAGCAACTTGAGCGAAGAGTTAGACAACGAGAACTTTGCTTTCTTCTCTAAAACCCTAAACGGTCAAGAAGAACAAGAGCCACGTTGGAAGCGCGGTGTTGCGGCAGTCAACGGCGTATTAGGTGAAGTGGTGGGTAAAGTGTACGTGAAGCGTCACTTCGCACCAGAAGCCAAAGAGCGCATGCAAGCATTGGTTGAAAACCTGCGCGGCGCCTACGGCGACAGCATCAAAGATCTGACTTGGATGAGCGATACAACTAAGCAAGCTGCTGCCGAAAAATTAGCGAAATTCAACCCGAAAATTGGTTATCCAAACAAGTGGGAAGATTACAGCAAGCTGACCATTAAAGCCGATGATTTGATTGGTAACGCGGTTCGCGCAAGCGAAGTTGAGCACGCTAAGTCACTGGCTAAGTTAGGCGCGCCAATCGATAAAGACGAGTGGCACATGACCCCACAAACGGTTAACGCTTACTACAACCCAACCATGAACGAAATCGTGTTCCCAGCAGCAATTCTGCAACCACCTTTCTTCAACATGGAAGCGGATGATGCCGTCAACTACGGTGGTATCGGTGCGGTTATCGGTCACGAAATGGGCCATGGTTTTGACGACCAAGGCGCTAAGTTCGACGGCGAAGGCAATATGCGTGACTGGTGGACAGAGAAAGACTTAGAAGAATTCTCTGCCCGTGGTAAGGCGCTGATCGCACAATACGATGGTTACTATGTGTTTGACGATCTGCACGTGAACGGCAGCCTGACCTTAGGCGAAAACATCGGTGACTTATCGGGCGTAACTATCGCTTACCGTGCGTACAAAAAGTCGCTCAATGGTAAAGAAGCACCGGTTATCGACGGTCTGACTGGCGACCAACGTTTCTTCATCGGCTTCACGCAAATTTGGCGTGCAAAAGCCAAGGAAGAAGCTCTGCGTAATCGCGTAGCGACAGATCCACACTCACCAGCGGAATTCCGTGCACTGGGTGCGCTATCTAACATGCCTGAGTTCTACACCACCTATGATGTGAAACCAGGTGATGCTATGTATATCGCGCCAGAGAAACGCGTAAAAATTTGGTAATCCCAAATTAATTTAAGACAGTAGTAAATAACCCCAATGGCGCCGCTCACAATAGCGGCGCTATTTTTTTAGGCGCGAAAAATGTGAACTTAAGCCAAACATGAACAAGTCTTCATCATTGATTCAGCTTTAATTAAGCCACTCCAGCCTATGGTATCCCTGTGATGTGTATCACTCCCATAAGGAAGTAGGCCGTTATGAATAAGTTATTTCGTACCTTTTTTATCTTTCTACTCTTATTATCGACCCGCACAGGCGTAGCCAATCCTTTAGATATCAATGACAGCAGAGCCGAACGCGGTAATTACAGTGCAAGACAGGCTCAAAGCCATGATCTGCATGGTCTTTATGCGCTCAACACTCAAACCTTCGACACCCCACGTCAAGCTTCGGCCTGTTTAGACAACTTATATTCCAATGCCCACGCGGCCCAAAATGAACTCGCAAGCCTGTTGCAGACAGTGGCTGCCAGTTCACAGGCGCAGGTGATTTTGCCTGATGTGAAAAGTTATCAACGCGCCGCCGAGAAGGTCGCCACCAAATTTAATGGGGATGCGAGCCAGATCACCGACCTTGCCCGCGCCAGCATCGTCAGTAACAGTATCTCCGAGCTGATGCAAAGCTATTACACCTTAAGCGAGCAAGCTCAGGTCGTGAAACAGAAAAACCGTTTCGCCGAGCCTAAAGCCTCAGGTTATCGCGACCTTAACTTACTGGTACGTTTGCCCGAAAGCGGCATGATTGCTGAGGTCCAATTACACCTTAAGGATATTGCCGACATCAAAAGCGGCCCAGAACACAAGGTTTACGAACAGGTTCAACAGATTGAGGCGAACGCGATCAAACAGCAACGGGGGTTAAGTGAGTTTGAAACCGCGCAGATCGCTAAGCTGCGCCAAGAGTCACATAAGCTGTATCACAAAGCTTGGCTTAACTATAAACGCGTCGATGAAGGACTGCTGCTAACTAACTCAGTTGCTTAATCACCCATTTACTTAATCGCTTTACCGTTTAGCTCTGTACCACTTCCACTGTTGCGCTGGCTATTTGTGAAAACAGATGCCAGCGCTTTTTTTTACGGAGTCACACCTGACTGAGCCCAAAGCGTCACTGCTGCAAATACGCAAACTAAAGCCGAACTATCCCAGCTACAAGCTCACAGCCCTTCCCTCGCATCCAGCCTTGTTTCCCTATATAATCCCGCGCCATAAGGCGACCCTTAAGGAAATTCCATGCACGACATTATTGAGCAACTCCAAGAACGCAGCGAAACCGTGCCTGTGCCACTCGAGTTACCCACATTCGAGCAGTTAGTGGAGGTTGAGGAACAGATTTTGATCCCGCTGCCACGGGAATTAAAGGAATACCTACTCCATGCCAGTGATGTGATTTATGGCGCGATTGAGCCTGTGACTGCAGCCGATCCCTATTCACACACCTATTTACCCGAAGTCACCTGCTATGCTTGGTCAATCGGCTTGCCAAGGGACTTAATCGCCATCTGCCAATTGGGCGATGACTTTTACTGTATCGATCAGGATGGCCAAGTTCACTTCTGGCAAAACGGTGACTTTACCGATACTTATTGGGAATCCTTCTGGGAATGGGTCGAAGATATTTGGCTTAAAAACAAATACTGATTTTACCGAGATTTTATTTTTATCAACTTGAGAACCGCATTATGTCTAAAAATATTGGCTTGAACGCCATCGAAATGAGCTACTTACGCCAATCACTCAGCCTCAGTGCGGCTCAAGTAGGACAACTGACCAACCACAGCGAAGCCGATGTATTAGCGTGGGAAAATGCTGAAACACAGGCCCCGGAACTGGCACAGAAAAAGCTCTTAGATCTTGATGATATTATCGAGATGCAAGTGCTCAATACCACTGACGGCATCGAAGCCTTATTCAAGAAAGAGCCTAAGCGTCACTTGGCCTTCGTGGTGTATCCAACCCAAGCCGTTTACACCCAATATAATCCTGAATTTTTAAGCTCGCTGCCGTTGACTGAGCTATACAACACGGCGGCATGGCGCATTAAGAAAGAATGTAAACTGGTGCTCGAAGTGGATGTTAGCTTAGTCAATCTCGATGTCGAAGCCTACAAGGCATTCCGTGAGCAAAATGGGTTAAGCGAAAGCCGTGAAAGCCGCGCCAAATGGGCGGCGACTCAGCTATAAACGCTAAACGACTTAAGCAAAAAGGGCAGAAGTAAATCTTCTGCCCTTTTGTTTTTTATCGCTTAGTGCCAATTAAGCCTGCGCTGCGTTGGCGACGGCTTCCATTTTGGCGAGCGCCGATTTACGCGAAGGACGCTCCGCAATTCTATCGCGATATGCCGCCAATTTAGGCGGGATCTGCTGCTCAAATGAGGTGCCCCACATCAATGTATGTGCCAGCAGAATATCGGCAACCGATAAGGTGTCGCCGAGTAAAAAGTCGCTATCGGGCAGCATAGCTTCGGCCAAGGCCGCCGCCTTATCAAACTCCCACACAGCGCAAGGCATGATAGAAGGATGACGCTGCGCTTCCGGCAGCGCGAATTTATGCTTGCCTAGGGTCCATAGAGGCTGCTCGAGTTCGGTAATAATAAAGCTCACCCATTGATGATGCAGACCCGATGCAGCACTGCCCGCTTCAGGTAACAAGCTGCCAAACTTCTCCGCCAGATACAGACAAATGGCCGCCGACTCAGACAATACAAGATTATCGTCGGTTAACACTGGCACTTTGCCGCAGGGATTGAGCGCTAAGAACGCGGCGCTACGGTGCTCGCCCTTATTCATATCCACAAACGAAAAGGCCCATTCTGCGTCTAACTCTTCTAACACCCAAGCGACTCGTAATGCACGGCTGCGGGGCATGCCATATAAGGTGATCATATTAACGTCCTTTTAGTGATGACTGATTAACGAGAACGAAGATACACTGTGTCGCGGCAGAGTAAAATACAAAAACGGCGCCGAAGCGCCGTTTCCAATGACTCTGCCAATGACTCGTTAGAAGTTCATTGTCAGTTTGGTGTAGATATAACGTCCCATTGGATTGTGTACAGAAATCACATAACCATAGAGGTCGGTATCGCCGTCACCAATCGCAAACGGTGGCTCTTCATCAAATACGTTGTTCACGCCTAATGTCAGCTTAAACATCTCGTTGAAACGGTAACTACCTGACATATCAACTAATAACTGCGCATCAACCATACGAGACTTGTTCGTTTCGAAGTCTAACACGCCGTCAAAGTCGATATCTGGAGTATCTTCGAACTCACCGATGTAGCTCAGGTTTACGTTGGCGGCGAAGTTATCCATGGTCCAATTCGTGGTGAGTAACCAGCGATGTTGTGGGAACTTGTACTCGCCAGTGTAATCGAGACCGTCTTTTTCGAAGTTATGTAGGTAGCTGTACTCTAGGCCAAACTTCAAATCACCAAAGCTATCTAGCTCAAGACCATAGTGGGTTGACAGGTCAACACCCTGCACATCCTGCGAGCTTAAGTTGATAAAGCTTGAGTGAATAATGCTGATAGGACCTAAGGTTTGACCCGCTTGCGGTGCTAAGCGCTCACACACAGTGCTGTTTTGATCGTTACAGTTTGCGGTGTAGATATCGCCCAATGGCTGCTTATCGATCTTGTTATCTTGAGTGATGCTGTAAACATCGAAACCGATATCAAACTTCTGGCTTGGCGCCCAGATAAGTCCAAGGTTCCATGTTTCTGACTCTTCGGCATCCAACTCAGAGTTACCTTGGAATTCAGTGTTGTAGTCGAGCGCTTCACAATCCACACCATCGGCGGCGCAGCGATAAGTATCGATAAAGAAGCTACTTTCGCGTGATGGGCCTAAACCGATTTGTGCTAATGAAGGCGCGCGGAAACCCGTTGACCAAGAACCACGGCTTGTCAGCTCATCGGTGATGCCCCATTGGAACGCCACTTTAGGGTTAGTGGTTGAACCAAAATCGCTGTAGTGATCGTAGCGACCCGCAAGTTGCAGCTCAAAGTTATCCGTGACAGGAATAGAGAACTCCACATAACCTGCGTATTGGTCACGGGAGGCCGCAGCAGAAACCGCTTCGGTACCAAAAATCAGCCCACGTTGGAACTGTTCATCCGGCACGTCGCTGACACTTTCTTCACGGTATTCCACACCCGCCGCCATCATAATATCGCGATCCGCCAGCGTGAACGCTTGGCCCGAAATGTTCGCCGCGTAAGACGTCATGCTCGATAAACCTTGGCGAACTAGGCTAGTGGTAATCGCATCGATCACATCCTGCGAGTTCATGGTGCCGCCAAAGGGATTGTAGCGACCCGCATCGATCTCAGCTTGCAGGTAATCGGTTCTGACCCAACCTTGAGTACGATCGCCCGTTTGAGTCGATTCACTGCGGCCGCGTTGTACCGAGGCTTCCCAATCCCACTCTTTAATCGTGCCACGTAAACCCGCGACTAAACGCAGGGTGTCGGACTCGATATCCCAACGACGTGCGCCCGCATCCACAGTACGGAAACGACCGATTTCAATATCTTTGCCCCAAGGATTATTTGGGTGAGTGCCTGGCACAGTTAAGGCCGCATCTTCATCCAAAGGTGTTGGTGCACCACCCGCAATTGAAGAGTTATGTTGCGCGGCTAACTCGAGGAACGCGGTTAAATCGTCATTGAAATGGTAATCGAATTGACCAATAGCCCCAATACGCTCAGCCTCAGGGATCACTAAGTTGTATGGACCATAGTCAAATAAACAGCTGCCGCTGGCCGTTGCACGATCGGGCGGACAGGATGGGTCGATAGTCTTCACACCATCGACATAAAAATAACCGGGGAAACCGCGTGAGGAACGGAAATCTTCACCACCGTAAGGGCTTTGATCGGCTGTGCCAAAACGGCCCAAATCGGTTGCCGATAAGGTATCGTTTTTAAAATAATCGAGAATAACCGACGCACTACCCTTTTCGGACTTGACGCCCCAAACGACGCTTGCCGTGGTTTCATCGTAACCCGTACCCGGGGTATCGCCGTAACCTAAGTTAACCTCAATCCCTTCGATGTCTTTTTTCAAGACGATGTTAACTACACCCGCAATCGCATCGGAACCGTAAATCGCCGATGCACCATCTTTCAGAATATCAATGCGTTCAATCGCTGAAACCGGAATGTTGTTAATGTCGACGAAGGAGTTAGTGATACCTTCAGCAAAGGCACTTGCCGCAACACGGCGACCGTTAATCAATACCAGAGTAGCGTCAGGGCCTAAGCCACGTAAACTGATTGAAGCACCACCGTTTGCGGTCGAGTCTTGGCTATTCCCACGGGTAGAGAAAGCGCCAGCACCGTTGGCAGGCATACGTTCGAGTAACTGCTGCAGGTTGTCAAAACCCATGTTGGCAATATCTTCTTTGCCAATGGATTGAATGGGTGACGGTCCCTCGATATCAGTGCGCTTAATACGAGAGCCCGTTACTTCAATGCGTTCAACTTTGTCAGCGCCGTTATCGGCTGCATAGCCAATACTCGGGGCAAATGCCATTGCGATCGCAATAGCACAAGCACTGGGTAGAATCTGAGGTCTTTTCATTTACATCCCCTAATCTTCATTCGTTAAATTTATTTTACTTTTATTAAACTAATTTTTAACACAACCAAGGTAATCGGTTGTAAAACAAAGTCAATGGGGGACTGTAAAAAGTTAAACTTTTGTTACTAATAAAAACCATGTATTTTCCTGCTGAGATCTCTCAAGATAGCGAAATGGAACATTGGCATTGAGGAAGAACATGCAAGAACAAACAATTCATGAAGCCCAATTTGAAGATAATTTAGGTTTGTACTGGTTACTCTCAGGGGCCGCTTACTTCACCTTAAGTATTGTTGGTATTCCCTTGTTATTACTTTGGTTTCCTATTGGGTTATGGGGGACTCGCCGCTACATCAGCAATATGAGTGCACGCTTAACCAGCAAAAAGCTGATCGTGCGCAGAGGCATATTAACTCGCACAGAAAATACGGTTCCCTTAGATAAAATTACCGATATCGCCCTCATTCAGGGGCCGATTATGCGCATGATGGGATTACATAAACTCACGGTAGAAACTGCGGGACAATCGGGCGCGGGCGCCTTAATTAGTCTGGTTGGCATAGTCAACGCCCCCGATTTTAGGGCGCAGATTTTGGAGCAAAAAGAACGCTTAAGTGAGGCACATACCACCAGCGAGACGAGCGCTCCCACAGAAGATAACGCAATGTTGACTCAACTTGTGGAAATGACGGCAAGCTTAAAACGCATCGAAGCCCTACTCGCCGCCAAATACAATTCTTAACAGTTAACATCGCGACTTAACGGCTTAGATAGCTCAGTATCGAGCAAACCATTTCCAACGGATAAGGAAACACCCTGCGTATTATGGCGACTTCTCAAGTAAAACCTCTCCCCATGAATTGGACAGCCCAACTGGCCCTCGGCATAAAAGCCATGGGACCCGGTGTGTTAATGGCCGCCGCCGCGATTGGGGCTTCACATTTAGTGTCATCCACCCGCTCTGGCGCAGAATTTGGCTGGCAACTCGCCTGGGTGATTCTGGGAGTAAACTTGCTGAAATACCCTTTCTTTGCCGCGGGTGCACGTTACACCGCCGCCACGGGAGAAAGCCTGCTGCATGGTTATCTTAAACAGGGCCGAGGTTATCTGTGGTTATTCACTGGACTTAATGTGATCGCCTCTATTGCGAGTACCGCTGGGGTCTGCATGTTAACCGCCGCCATGCTCACCCAGTTTATCCCCTTACCTATTGATGTGTTGGCGTTATTGGTGCTGATAAGTTCGTTGTTGTTATTGATTTTAGGGCACTATTCATTGTTGGACAGGCTGACGAAGATCATCATGTTCGCACTGACGCTCACCACCTTAATCGCCGTCGCCTTGGCATTGGATCATGTAAAACCGCTAGAAAGCCAGTTTGTCTCCCCCTCACCATGGCAGTGGGCCCATGTGGGATTCTTGGTCGCCATGATGGGTTGGATGCCAGCACCAATTGAAGTCAGCGCATGGAATTCACTGTGGTTATTGGAAAAACAAAAGACATCACCCGTTACCCCCGCCCAAGCCATCTTAGACTTCAACTTAGGCTATATCGTCACCGCCCTGTTAGCTGTGGTCTTTTTGGCCTTAGGTGCGCTGGTGATGCATGGCAGTGGTGAGCACTTTTCCGACTCTGGTGCCAAATTTGCGAACCAATTAATCAACTTATATAGCCAAGTCATGGGTGGTGAAAGCCGCTATTTGATTGGCATAGTGGCGTTTTTATGTATTTTCAGCACCACTGTCACTGTCATCGATGGCTATAGCCGAACCTTGAACATGGGTTGGCAACTGCTGTCACGCGCAGCAGTCAACGAAACCCAATCGGACAAACGCCTGACGGGCATCATGCTCAGCGTAAGCGCATTAGGGTTAATGCTCATCCTGTTTTTCAAGGGCGCCCTGCTGCCACTGCTGGAGTTTGTGATGATTTTAGCCTTTATGACTACAGTGGTTTTTGCATGGCTCAACTATCGCTTAATGACTAGCACCCAACTGCCAGAGGTTCATCGTTATGGCATAAAAATGAAAGGCCTCTCTTGGGTAGGATTAAGCTATTTGCTTATTTTTGCAGTGCTTTTTATTTACTGGTATTTAGCCGTTAACGTTTAGTTTTACTTATTTAAGCATGAGCCCTCAGCGAGGGCTCATGCTCTACTGTGCCACAGGCCTCATCCATACTAGACTTTCCTGCTTTTCTGTTACTTTGAGTATATAATGTCTGCTCTTAAACCAGACAGCGCAGCCGCGCCTAGAGATGACCATGATTAACAATGATATTTTGCGCCGTTTGCGCTTCGTGTTTGATTTCAACAATGCCAAAATGATTAAGATCTTTGCCAAAGTTGGAAGAGAAGTGCCAACCGAAGAGATGATTAGTCTGCTGCGCAAAGAAGAGGAAGAAGGCTATAAGGCCTGTAACGACACGACCCTATGTCAGTTTTTAGATGGTCTTATCATCGAAAAACGCGGTCTACGTGAAGGGGCTGAAATCCCAAAGCCAGTATCAAAATTAAACAACAACTTAATCTTCAAAAAGTTACGTGTTGCCCTCGAAATGCGTGAAGAAGATATTATGGCCACCTTAGCGCTCGCCGAAGTGCAAATGTCTAAGTCTGAGTTAAGCGCCCTGTTTCGCAACCCAGATCATAAAAACTTCAAAGCTTGTGGCGACCAGATCCTGCGTAACTTTATCCGTGGCTTATCACTAAAATATCGCGGTGTTTAATCTCCAAATAGCTTAACCCCAGAAACGCAGCCTAGGCTGCGTTTTTTGTTTTAATAGCTCCTTAAACAGCCATTTACACGGCAAAAGCATTTACAATCAATTAACAGAAGCATGTTTTAAACGGCCAGATTGTCGCCTGCTGCAAAAAAAGCCACAAATAGCGCACGACACAGGCAACAAAGATCACATTTCATGATAACCTTACGTGACTTACAGCACGTCTCAAGCACGTACCGAACCATTAAACAATAACTCAAAGGTTACCCATGGACGATAATAAACGCCCCCTCTATCTTCCGTTTGCAGGACCTGCCATTCTTGAAGCACCCTTAATTAACAAGGGCAGTGCATTTTCGGAAGAAGAGCGTATTTTCTTTAACCTCGAAGGCTTAGTACCCTACGCCATTGAAACCATTGAAGAACAGGCTTCACGCGCCTACGATCAGTTCAGAAGTTTCAATAACGATCTCGATAAGCACATCTATCTGCGCAACATTCAAGACACCAACGAAACCCTGTTTTATCGTTTAGTGCAAAACCACATCAGCGAAATGATGCCAATTATCTACACCCCGACGGTAGGTTTGGCCTGTGAGCGCTTCTCGAAAAACTATCGCCGTAACCGTGGTCTGTTCATCTCTTACCCGAATAAGGACAGAATCGACGACATCCTCAATAACTCGACTCGCCAAAAAGTAAAAATCATCGTTGTGACCGACGGTGAGCGCATCTTAGGCTTAGGCGACCAAGGTATTGGCGGCATGGGGATCCCGATTGGTAAATTGTCACTCTACACCAGCTGTGGTGGGATCAGCCCCGCATACACACTGCCAATTACCTTAGACGTAGGTACCGATAATCCACAGTTGCTGGAAGATCCTATGTACATGGGTTGGCGCCATCCACGTATTGGCGGCGAGGAGTATGCCGAGTTTATCGAAGCCTTTATGCAAGCCGTGCATGTACGTTGGCCAGATACACTGATCCAATTCGAAGACTTTGCCCAAAAGAATGCGATGCCAATCCTTGAGCGTTATAAGGATCGCTACTGCTGCTTTAACGATGACATTCAAGGCACCGCCGCCGTGACTGTGGGTTCATTACTCGCCGCCTGTAAAGCCGCGGGCACAGAGCTGAATAAACAGCGCATCGCCTTCTTAGGTGCCGGTAGCGCAGGTTGCGGTATTGCCGAAGCTATCGTTGCACAAATGGTGTCTGAAGGGATCAGCGACGAGCAAGCCCGCAGCCAAGTTTGCATGGTTGACCGTTGGGGCCTGCTGCTCGACAACATGCCTAACCTGTTGCCATTCCAACAAAAATTGGCTCAAAAATGTGCCGACATCAGCAACTGGAATAACTTCAGCGACAATATTTCACTGCTCGATGTGGTCAATAACGCTAAGCCAACGGTGCTGATTGGCGTATCGGGCGCACCGGGTCTATTTACCGAAGAAATTGTTCGTGCAATGCATAGCCACTGCGAACGCCCAATTATCTTCCCACTGTCGAACCCCACCAGCCGTGTTGAAGCGACGCCAAAAGACATTCTGCACTGGACGTCTGGCCAAGCCTTAGTGGCAACGGGTAGCCCGTTTGAACCTGTTGTTGTCGATGGCGAAACCTATGAAATCGCGCAATGTAACAACAGCTTTATCTTCCCAGGCATTGGTTTAGGGGTACTCGCCTCGGGTGCTCGCCATGTCTCCGATGCGATGTTAATGGCATCGAGCCGCGCGCTCGCCGAATGCTCACCGTTAGCCATTAATGGCTCAGGACCACTCCTGCCAAAACTGGAAGATATTCACTCAGTAAGTAAGCATATTGCGTTTGCCGTCGGTAAAGTGGCGATTGAGCAAGGCCTATCCTTGCCTGCGAGTGATGAGCTGCTGATGCAATCTATCGAAGATAATTTCTGGAAGCCAGAGTACCGCCGTTATAAGCGTACGTCTTTCTAATATCAGACATTATTCCAATAAAAAGCCCGTCAATCGACGGGCTTTTTATTGGGTCAAACTCACAGCTTAAGGCGCCATCACCTGTTTAAAGCTGTTGAGCATAGAACGGTCAGTACGCGCTTTCTTTAATTTCCGCACGCACTCTTTCAGTGACTCATCGGCTAAGCGACCGAAAATACCGTTGTACTCATTCTCATTGATGGCCTCATCGGTATCGGCCTGCTCAGAAATCTCCTGGGCGACACGGCTAAGTTGCAACCACGCATTGGCAATATAAAAACCGTGGAACTCAGCCTGCGGCATCAAGTTACGAGCGCTGGCAGGCAATGCCTCCCAAGCCGTGGCAAATTTGTCTTCGCGATCGAGTAACAACTCGGCGCATAAACCTTGGTAAGCCGCTAACAGGCTCTCAGGCATTTTTGCCATAGGTAGCACTTTATTGGCAACATTGTGGGAAATCCGCTCGGCGGTTTCACGATACTCAACTGATACTTCAGCCATAATTACTCTCTTATCCTAAGCGGCTTAAAATTGGCCACTAATATATAAACCATAGACCCCATTATGGGCCAAAGGTGTCACTGTGATCCCTTTATAGGGCTCAGTAAAATACCAACCCGCCAGTGCGCCAATGGCTGCGCCTGCGAGCACATCTTCTAAATAGTGCTTATCACTCTCGACTCGGGTATAGCCCACATAAGTTGCGGCAAGATAGGCCGGCAGACCATATTGCCAGCCATAGCGCTGCTGAATAAACGTGGCCGCCATAAAGCTGTCCGAGGTGTGCCCTGACGGAAAAGAATCATCACCACTACCATCGGGTCTATCCTTACTGACACCCAATTTAAGCCCTTCAACTATGACTCGGCTCGAGACGGCAGCCTTAAGTAATTGCCATGAGCCCTCATTCCCATCCTCATAGAATAGGGTCGCGCCCAAAGCCGTAGCCGGCAGGAGTAGATGAACCACATCGCCCGAGGTTTCGATATCATCCGAGTTTGCCCAACTCGCTCCCGTAAACAGCAACAGGACGGCACAGAGTAATTTTTTCAAGGGTTTTCCTTATTGGGTGAGATCCAAGGCGACGTTTATACCTTGATAGCGGAATGAATGCAAAAATTGCAAACTTTACATGTAAACAAGACGTAAAAAGTTTATGCTAAGATAATGATTAGCTATCTGTTTCAGCGCTAACGGGAAACCTCATACTTGCAACATTACCTTCGATATTTAGCCATTTGTCTTATGCTGCTGATAGGCACGCATAGGGTTGCTATTGCCGAGGGACAAGCGCAAGTCGATCAGATTTTTGCCTTATTCGATAGCGGTGAAGCCATGACCCGTGAATCTATCGAGCAAAACTTATCACTGCTGGAAAAACTCATTTCGAGTGATGATATTGAGCGCATCGAAAAACTGAATCTGCTCAAATGCTGGAATCAGCCTTTTGAGACCGAAGAGGATGTGTTGCACTCGCTTCAGCACATTGAACAGACAATGGCACAGATCCCGCCACACGCATCACCGCATTTTCTTACCGACTTTACTCTCTGCCATGCTTGGTTTTTACAGCAAAAGGGCGATATTAATGGCGCCATGTCGGGTTATACCAAAAGTATTCAGAGCGCCTATGAGCATGAAGATATTAGACTCATTGCCGATGCTCGCAGTCTGCGAGGAGCCTTATATTCCTACATTGGAGATTTTTCTGAGGCGCTAGACGATTTAGTGACCGCGCAGGGGCTGTACGAGTCCTTGAACTTAACGGGCTGGGCAAATGTCAATTTAGCGGATATTGCCACCAGCTTTAGGCGTTATGGCGACCCTGAGAGTGCGATTAAATACTACAATAAACTCAAAGAGTTTTACTCCCAAAAAGGCAATAAGGAACAAGTTGCCAACGTCACTTCCGACATCGGGATTGCCTTAGATGAAATGGGCGAACATGAGCGAGCGATTGAAAGCTTTCGTTTTAGCTATCAGTATTTTAAAGAACACAAATACCCTCTTATTGCCGCAATCAATGCGACCAATATTGCCTATAGCCTTATTCAGTTAAATCGCCTCAATGAAGCCGAAACCTATTTAAAGGAAGCGGCGCAGGAAATTACCGACAAAGAACCCAGCGCCTACAGCTTTATGAAGCTGTTTATGGCGAAAATTCGTTATCAGCAGGGGCGCTATCAAGACGCACTGGATGAACTCGCCGCCGCAGAAATTGCATTCCGTGTGATGCACAATGATCGCGGCCTCATCCAACTATTACAGCTTAAGAGTGATATCCATGCAGCTATGGGCGATCTACCTTCGGCCTACCAAGAGCTACAGCAATTTATCGCCTTGACGAAAAAGGTGGATGATAGCTCCTCTGCACACCAAACGACTGAATTAAAAGTAAAGTTTGATACTAGTTGGATCGAATCTGAAAACAAACGCTTGCTCGATAATCAAAAATTAAAGGAGCAAGAGTTAGCACTGCTCGAGAAAAATAAATCACTGCAACTTATCATCCTGCTGCTCACGGGCTTTATTTTGGCGATAGTGTCACTCTTTGCCTACAAGCAAGTGCACCGTAACCGTCACCTACAGACCATAGCCTTAACCGATTATCTGACTCAATTACCCAATCGCAGGCACATCTATGCCCAAGCGGAACTGTATTTTCAGCAGGCGATAAAACAAAAAACACCATTCTCTGTGATCATTTTCGATGCGGATCATTTTAAAAAGATTAACGATAATTTCGGCCATGAAATTGGCGACCAAGCCTTGCTGACCATAGCCCAAGCCAGCCAAGCATTAACCGCGGACCGCAATCTCATCGGCCGAATTGGCGGTGAGGAGTTTTTAATCCTCTTACCCAATACCCACGCAGAGCGCGTTTGGGAGCTGGCACACGAGTTACAAACCTTAATCACCCGTTATGGTGCCATTAATTTGCCCGTAGAGTTAAAGCTAACTGTAAGTGCCGGAGTGGCTACTTTAAATACCGAATTAGGCAAACAAGATGAAAGCTTTGCGCGGTTGCTTAAGCGTGCGGACAACGCCCTTTACGACGCCAAAAACGCAGGAAGAAACTGCGTTAAAGCCGCCAAAATGGCCGACTAACCTACGGTTTTTCGGTGCCAAAAGATGTGATGTTCGAGGGGCGGCGGCAAGGCGCCAAACCATTTTTGATAGAGCCGAGCAAAATCCCCCGATTCTTTGAGCTTTTCTAACTCAGCTTGCCAACGCTGCACCGTGTCGGCAGAGGTTCCTTTTGAGAATGCCAAATAAAGATGGATTTCGGAGAGCACATAAACGGGTTTGATATCCGACTCCTTCGCACCGATATCCTGCAGTATATGCTTGACCGCCAAATCGGCCTGACACCAGAACCGCACCCGAGAAAACAACAACTGTTTAGCCGATTGCTGCGGAAAACTCGCCACTAAGAGAGCATCGATACCCTGCTGTTGCAGTAATTGCGCGCCGACTGACTCACGATACACGCCTACGATCCCAGCGTTATTAACTTCGGATAACTGATTGATGCTAATGGGATCATCAGCTCTGGCATAAAGAGTAATTTTACTGGTGGCAATGGGGCCGATAAAATCGAAATGGCTTTCCCGCTCATCACTAATGGAAGTGGCAAACAACAACACGTTCGGCGCCGAATGAGCAATAGAGTAAGCCCGCGCCCAAGGTAAGACTTCAATTTTTTCCTGCTGCCCGATACGCGTCTGCAATTGATTAACCAGTTCAACACCAAAGCCAGTTGGCACGCCATCTTGCTCGAAGCTCATGGGTGGCCAAGCCTCTGTCACTAACCGCACCGTCTTGGTTGCAGCTTCTGTTGCAGCTAAGCTAAGGCCTGCATAGCCTAAGCTAACGCACAACAATAGGCGATAACCGTGTTTGCAAAGGGTCAGCAACATAGACAAGACCGAAGGGGAAAGTTACTACTCATCATAGATCTAATTTACACACCGAAGAAAGCAACAATTGCAGTTTGGCTTAAATCCCTAAACACTAAACTCGTCCGCTGCGGCTTAAAACTGCTATCATAGCGCCATCCTATTAAGCCCAATGCCGTTTCCATGTCGACCACAGTAACCTCTCGCGCCAATATTCCCGACGCAGCCACCCTTGGCCGCCTTGCTTTGCAAATCAAGGCCTGGGGAAAGGCGCTCGGTTTTGCCCAAATAGGGATCTGCGACACCGACTTAACTGCGGAAGAACTCAAATTACAGGCTTGGCTGGATAAAGGATATCACGGGGAAATGGGCTACATGGCGACCCATGGCATGATGCGCGCTCGCCCCCACGAATTGCACCCAGGCACAGTTCGAGTGATTTCTGCACGGATGGATTATCTACCGCCAGAGGCGGGTTTTGCCACTAACTTAGCTTCGCCGAATATGGGCTACATCTCGCGTTACGCGGGTGGTAGGGATTACCACAAACTCATCCGTGCCCGCTTAAAAAAACTGGGGGATCAAATTAGTAGCGAGCTTGTATCTCTCGGGTTCGATGCTGCCGACTTTAGACCCTTTGTCGATTCGGCCCCAGTGCTGGAACGTCCACTCGCCGAAAAAGCTGGCATAGGCTGGACAGGTAAGCACTCACTTATCCTTAATCACGATGCGGGCAGTTGGTTCTTCCTCGGGGAATTACTGATCAACCTACCCTTACCCGTAGACATTCCAATCCAAGAAGACTGCAACACCTGCGTTGCCTGTATCACCTCCTGCCCAACAGGCGCTATCGTCGAGCCTTATACCGTGGATGCTCGCCGCTGTATTTCTTATCTGACAATCGAATTACAGGGCGCCATTCCAGAGGAGTTTCGCCCTTTGATGGGCAATCGCATTTACGGTTGTGATGATTGTCAGTTGGTGTGCCCGGTCAATCGCGAGGCACCGCTGACTAAGGAGAGTGATTTCCACATTCGGCCTAAACTCAAGCAGCCTGAACTGCTTACCTTGTTTGCGTGGAGCGAAACCGAGTTTCTCAAACAGACCGAAGGCAGCGCCATTCGCCGTATTGGTCATCAGCGCTGGCTACGCAATATCGCCGTCGCCCTAGGCAATGCGCCGAGTTCGCCGCAAATCATCGCCGCCCTTGAGCAACGTAAAGCCCAAGCAGATGTCGATGAAATGGTGAAAGAACATATCGACTGGGCCCTAGCGAGGCAACATGCGGGCGGCTCACAAGCCAATAACCGTAAAACGGAGCGACTGGTTAGGGTCATTCAAAAAGGCTTACCACGGGATGCCTAGCATCCTCGCTGCGAGCCTTAATTCATACTGGCAACAATCACTTGTGTGGCATCAAAACAGGCAAAACAAGGCTCACCAACTTTGAGCGTTTGGATGTCGGCCAATGGCATCACCGAATAGATAATCTCTTTAGCGCCAATCTCTATCGCTAACTCAGCCTTATCGGCCAGTTCGGTCACACTCAGTAAGTGCCCACTGACGCAGTTTTGCCCCGCGCTCTGGCAAGCATCACGACTGGCCGTCACCGCTGGCGCCTTAAACAACAATAGAATCGATTGGTCCAAGGCTAACTGCAGACGCTCAAAACTAGCATGGGTCACTGAGATTTGGATCTGTTGCCCCCCCGCCAATGTCACCTTCAGGCTGTCATTCAAACCGAGTGACTCAATGCCGTGGATACGCCCCGTTAATTGGTTGCGAGCACTGGTTTTAAGGGAGAAATGCGCCATCACATCCAACAGACTGTGCATATCGACCGAATCATCCAGCAACGCTGACAGCGCCATTTCCTGCACCTGCGAGGTGATGGAATACACCTTAAGTAAACGCTCACCAAACTCGGTCAGTTTGGCACCACCACCGCCCTTACCGCCTTTTTCGCTGCTGACGACAGGCTCGGGCATAGTCGTGTTCATCTCATTTATCGCATCCCAGGCGGCCTTATAGCTGATCCCCGCCAACTTTGCGCCCTGGCTGATAGACCCAGTATTAGCCACTTGGCGCAGCAAAGCTATCCGCCGAGGATTGGCGAAGGGTTTGTCCCCCAATGACAATGTCAGTAGTGCGTGTAAGTCCATGTTCCTGCGCGCCTTAGCTTAAGTGAATGCTATTGTCCCCGATCAATCTTGAGATACCAATACGTACGGTCGGAATTCTCCGCTGAGGTATTAGCGTTTTCGCCAATAAACCGAGCCGAGATCACTAATTTACGCATCGGGACTTGAATAATCGATATATAGATTGGTATATAACGATCACTTTTTATCACGGAGGAACACCATGAGCTCGCTCAAACACTTTTTACGCTTTACCACAGCCTCAGTCGTTGGCTTAGCCCTCAGTTGCAGCATCAGCTTTGCCGCAGACCAAGAACAAGTGACGGTTTTTGCCGCCGCATCCCTCACGAATGCGCTTAATGAGATTGGCCAGCAGTACGAAAAGGAACATCAAACGAAAGTGATTTTCTCCTTCGCCTCCTCCTCAACGCTCGCTAAACAAATCGCTAATGGTGCGCCCGCCGATCTGTTTATCTCCGCCAACCAAAAATGGATGGATTACCTCGTCGAGGCCAAGGCGGTCAATGCCGATAGCCGTATTACCCTGTTAAAAAATACCTTAGTGCTGATTGCCGAAAAGAACAGCCCGGTAAACCAAGTGACACTGAACAGCGATTGGGATATTAAGGCCGCAGTCAATGGCAGCCGTTTAGCGGTGGGCGACCCTGACCATGTCCCAGCTGGACAATACGCCAAGCAAGCGCTTGAAAACCTGAATCTTTGGAAAACCGCAGAACCACTCCTAGCGAGAGCAAACAATGTCCGCGCCGCTCTAGCATTAGTGGAACAGGGCGAAGCCCCGCTCGGTATCGTTTACTCGACCGATGCCAAAGTCGCGCAAAAGATTAAAATTGTGGCGACCTTCCCCGCGACCAGCTATAGCCCGATTGAATATCCCAGCGCCTTGACTAAGCAGGAATCCACCGCCAGCGCTAAAGACTTTAATCAATACCTTCAAAGCTCAAGTGCAAAAGCAGTATTTGAAAAATATGGCTTTGGAGTGAACTAGTGCTGAGTGATGTTTTAGTAAGTGGCTCGCTGTTTGACGGGCCACTCCTCAGCGAATACGAAACCGCCGCGCTGCTGCTGAGCCTCAAAGTCTCGGCGGTTGCCGTGCTTGCCAGCTTACCCTTAGGCATTTTATGCGCTTGGTTGCTGGCACGCGTGGAGTTCCCCGGTAAGGCTATCTTTGACAGTCTCTTGCATCTCCCATTGGTGTTGCCGCCGGTGGTGGTGGGTTACCTACTACTCATCAGCATGGGGCGCCAGGGCGTCATCGGGCAGTGGCTATACAACTGGTTTGGGTTAAGTTTTAGCTTTAGCTGGCGCGGCGCGGCACTCGCCGCCGCAGTCGTCTCCTTTCCTTTAATGGTCAGAGCCATACGTCAATCCTTCGAAACCGTGGATATTCGCCTCGAACAGGCGGCGCGCACCTTAGGAAGCAGCCGCTGGCGGGTATTCCTAACCATCACCCTGCCACTCACCTCGCCCGGCATAGTCTCAGGAATGATCATCGCCTTTGCCCGCAGCCTTGGGGAATTTGGCTCGACCATCACCTTCGTCTCCAATATTCCCGGCGAAACTCGCACCATTCCGCTGGCCATGTATTCCTTTATCGAAACACCGGGAGCGGAATATCAGGCTATGCGCCTGTGTATCATCTCGATAGTGATAGCGCTGGCCTCCTTACTCGCCTCCCAATGGCTCACTAAAAAGGCCCTCAAAAGAACGGCAAGTGTATGTTAAACATCAATATTGAAAAACAACTCGGCCAACTACAACTCAAGGTGAACACCCAATTACCATTACAGGGCGTCACCGCCGTATTCGGCCGCTCGGGAGCGGGCAAAACCTCCTTAGTGAATTTACTCGGCGGATTAACCACACCGGATAAAGGCGAGATTAGCCTTGGCGACACACTATTGTTCAAGCATAAAACCGTTAATCTGCCCCCTGAAAAACGCCGAATTGGCTATGTATTTCAAGAAGCGAGGTTATTTCCCCATTACAGTGTGAAGGGCAATCTCACCTATGGGATGCGTCATAAAACGCCTGAATTGTTTGATAAAGTGGTCTCGCTACTGGGCATAGAAAAGCTCTTAAACCGCTATCCCAGCACGCTCTCCGGCGGCGAAAAACAACGGGTTGCCATTGGCCGTGCCCTACTCACCTCACCACAAATGCTGCTGATGGATGAGCCCTTAGCCTCCCTCGATTTACCACGAAAACGCGAATTGTTGCCTTACCTACAAACCCTAGCGCAGGAATTAAAGCTGCCGATCGTCTATGTGAGCCACAGCTTGGATGAAATCCTACAACTCGCCGACCATATGTTGGTGTTGCATCAAGGAAAAATGATCGCCCAGGGACCGCTAACACAGGTATGGAATAGTGAACAAATGCGTCCCTGGGTGCCATTGCAGGAACTGAGTTCATTGCTGAGTGCCAGAATCGCCGAAAGACATCCTGATTATCCAATGACAAGGCTGTTGATGGACGATGGCAATCAGCTCTGGGTCAGCGGCCAATTGCCCCCCACCCATAAGCAGTTAAAGGTGCGCATTCAAGCGAACCATGTTTCCGTTTGCACAGAGGAACCTAAAGGCTCGAGTATTCGTAACTTACTCAAAGGAAACATAAAAGAGCTCTACCCCAGCGATAATGGCGAGCAAATTCAACTTAAAATTGCCCTAGGTAAAGACGAACTCTGGGCCAACATCACCCCATGGGCTCGAGATGAGTTACAACTAACTCCCGGCAAAAATATCTATGCCCAAATCAAAGGCGTGACAATGACGCAAATGGATATTGCCGAATCCCACTGAGTTGAATATTTGGAGCAGATTTTAGACACAAAAAAAACGACTCTAGGTCGGTTTGTGTCCCTTTGGAAGGGATGGTACCAGAGGACGGACTCGAACCGTCACGCTTTTAAGGGCGGCGGATTTTGAATCCGCTGTGTCTACCGATTTCACCACTCTGGCATTATCAAAATTAGAGCTAACAAAAACAAGCAGCTGGCTCTAAGTGCTGGGAATTATACCTTTGCCTTTGACAATGGCAAGCCCTTTTCAGAGGCTGGGTGGCAAATTAGTTTTAACCGCTCAAAAATCCAACTCTGATAAACCAAGGCAGGTTATTCGGCGCCATGGGCGAGTAAAAATTGGGTGTATTCCTTATCGCTCTTTTGAATATGATTGACGAGCCAAGCTTTTAAAAATGCCATGAGTTCATCGGCTACATCTTCACCTCTAGCTACCCTCTTTTGAAAATCAAGCACTTGACCCACCAACTGAGCATGCTTTTCCTTGTGGGCCACGGTTTGGGGATAGCCAAAACGTGCAAACAATTCTTCTTCATAGGAGAAATGGTTCGCGGTGTAATCCACCAGCCCTTGGACGATACGCTTAATCGCCTCAAGCCCATATGCCTCACTTAACGTCCGGTGTAATTCATTGATTAATGAGACTAAGCGTTGGTGCTGACGGTTAATCTCTGGCATGCCAATATCAAGCTCAGGCCCCCATTTCACGAATAACTTACTTTGGGCTTGGCTGGAATTAAACATTTTGGCATCGACATGGAATCGATGCAGCAGGGAGCCAATTTCCTGCGACATGTTATACACCTTAAGACTGGATAAGTTGGTGTGGTTGGTATGGCGCGCATTTTTTAGGGCAAGATCGGCCATCACGCTGATATTTTTGTTAATTTCTTCGGCAACTGCATGTTGCTCTTCCGAAGCCGTTGCAATTTGGTGGGACATATCGGTAATGCTTTCAACCTGAGTCACTATGTCGCCGAGGGCTTGATGGGCTTGCTCCACCATCACGGCGGTTTCGTCGGCGATGGTGACATTCTTAAGCATCACTTCTACGCTCTGCTGTGCGCCCTTTTGCAACGTGGTAATCTGCTGTTGAATTTCAGCGGTAGCCTCTGAGGTACGTTTAGCTAAGTTACGTACTTCATCTGCGACAACCGCAAAGCCGCGACCATGTTCACCGGCCCGCGCACTCTCAATAGCCGCATTGAGTGCTAATAGGTTTGTTTGCTCCGCGACTTGAGAAATGGTTTCAATGATACTGCTAATGCTATTGGTATCGGCGGCAAGGTGTTCGATAACGCCTTTAGTTTGGTGAATTTGCGATTTCATATCGCTGATTTTATTAA
This sequence comes from Shewanella sp. GD04112, assembly GCF_029835735.1. Lineage (NCBI taxonomy): Bacteria > Pseudomonadati > Pseudomonadota > Gammaproteobacteria > Alteromonadales > Shewanellaceae > Shewanella > Shewanella sp. GD04112. The sequence continues at coordinate 851,769 of NZ_JAOEAL010000001.1, read as the reverse complement.
CGATAGTACCAATTAACTCATCACCGTGTTTCGCTGAGCCTTGGGCAATATCCGCCGCCCGCGCCGTACTGGCGGCATTTTGTGAGACTTCTTGTACGGTGGAGACCATCTGCGTCATAGCCGTTGCCGCTAACTCGGTTTGACGCTCCTGTTCGAGCACGCCCTGTTTTGCCTGTTCGCTGATCGCTTTAATATCGGTCGCGACTTTCTTCATCCACTCACTCGTATCGACGAGGGAGAGAATAGTGCGACTAACATCCTCACCCATGCGGTTGATACTGTGGACAACCGTGATAAACACACCCGCATCTTTCTCATCGAGCTGATAACTTAAATCCCCATCCCCCCAAATGATGGGCCGCACGCTCTAAGTGCCTTAAGTTTCGGATCAGCTTGTTAATGTTTAAAAAGAGAATCACGGCAAGGGCAATTAAACACAGCGCCGCAATCCAGTGGGCGCTGGTTGCTAAACAATAGAGTGGGTATAAGAGTAAGACCATGGGCGCAAAGATAATACCGTAGCCCATGCTGCCTTTTTGGACACTGATGCCAGCCATTCTTGTCTCCTTCAAAAATGCTATTTTGCTTGCGAGAACAAACTCGTTGGTAACCAACAGATCTTTGTATCATTTAATGATTTTTTCGTACTCGATACTCTTAAGACTAGTCGCGAATGAAACAAGAAACAAAGCCCGAAGGAATGACTTTAGCTGTATTTTACCAAGCGCTAAATTTGAGCCAGATCACAGGGTTAATCTGTAGTTACAACATTGTTTTAAGATGTCGATTTTTTATTGATCGAGATCAGTATTTACAACCGCTAAGGGCGCTAGTGTAAGGGGGACTTCACAGGAAAGAGGATTTCAATCATGGCATTTTGGTTAGATTTAATGTTCGGTAACCCAATTGGTTTACTCTCAATGATCGTTATCTTTAGCACTATAGGGATAATTTCTTATATCACTTGGATGTTCATTGTGAAGTCCGCGCAACAATCGTAGTTTTTGCTTCCAAATTGTTATTCTGTTCATTGTAAAAATTGCACGTTGTTATGGGGGTTAATCTAACCCCCATTTTTTGTGCCTGTGATTTCTGCTTTAGAGCACAACCCGCATTAAGCGGCGTGTTTACGGCTTTGCACTACCCCATTTAAGAACTGCGGACGCGCTTTAATCAAGTGCTGCATTTCTTCCTGGCTCAGCTCTCCTGCAGGTAAACGCAGTACGCCACGATTCAGATACATGCGTGCCTTCATCGAAATTTTATAATCCGCCGTAGGACCTTGGATCGCATAATGGCGCTCATTGCCTAAACATTCGAGGATGCAGGCATTCAGTAAGCTTTTTACTGCGGGTTCATTTTGCGGCAATGTCAAAATGGTGGCGCCCTGTAAAAAGAACTCCCGCAAGAGGGCTCGCTCGGCACGGTCCATCAGATTGACCTTAGCCTCAATCGTTTCCGTCACGCGTTTATCACTTAAATGACGAATCGACTCATCTAAGCCAAGGTTTAATAACTGCGTTAAGAAATAAGCAATTGAAATGATCAGTCCTAGGCCAACGAAATGGGCATGCTCGGGGACGAATTTATCCAGTGCCAACAAGGCGAGCACATTCGATGGGATCGCCAATAACACAGCGCAGCTGACCATTAGCCATAACATGACTCGAAACATCATCTTTTTAGGGCTAAACAATTTCACTGAATCCAGTTTGAGTTTAATCATAATGTTATCCCAGCGACAAAAAATTGAACTTAGACGGCATCAAGCAAGTTTGATGCCACTGTATCAGTCAAAATTGCGGGATATTTCATGGGGATAAAATGCACAATCTAGATGCTTGAGTCTATGCTTATAAGCATCCAACTCGCTATCAGATAAAGACTATTTAGATGCTGACATTCTTTAGTCAATTTATTAAAAGCCCGATAGGCAGGCATCTTACCTTGTCTATCGTGCTGTTCAGCTCTCTGATTACCTTAATGACAACCGCCTACCAACTGATCAGCGACTACCGCGGCGATGTCACTCGCATCGACCGTGTATTCTCCAATATTGAAAAAGCGAACCTCGATGTCCTCGCCGCCAGCATTTGGGTTATCGATGAAAGACTGATTAATACTCAACTGAATGGCCTTATCCAACTACCTGATATCAATTACATTTCAATCAAAGATGATAGTGGTCAGTCATGGAATTCTGGCGAGCAAAAGCAAAACCACACGCTCAGTAAAACCTTTACTCTGGTGTATAAGTCGCCCACGGATAATATCAATGTCGGCAGTTTAGAAGTGCAAGTGGATATGGATGCTATCTATCAACGTCTCTACGATAAAGCGATCCTCATTCTGCTCTCCAATGGCATTAAAACCTTCTTAGTCGCGGGATTTATCCTGTTTCTCGTCTGGTACAACATCACTAAACATCTCGACAAACTGAGCAATTACTGCAAACGCATCGACTTAGATACCGACTTTGAACCACTACAATTTGAACGTAAAGACAAGGTCGATGAGTTTAAGCAAGTCGCCGATGCCATCAACAGCATGCAGGATCAGCTTCGCAGCTCCTTTGAGGCACTGAAAAACTCTAAAGCCGAACTGCAAACCGCCTTAGAAGACAGAGAACGGTTGCTGAAACTCGAACGGAGTTATAAGGAAGAGCTCGCAAGACAGGTCAAAGAAAGAACCCAAGAATTAGAGCAGTCATTAACGGCGCTAAAACGGGCGCAGCAAGTATTAGTCGAGCAGGAAAAAATGGCCGCCTTGGGTGGGCTCGTCTCTGGGGTTGCCCATGAGATCAATACGCCGATCGGCATTTGTTTGACGGCGGCTAGCACTCAACTAAACCATATCGAAGAGCTGATTGACCTCATTCACAGCGAACACGCCACCCTCGACGAAATCAACGCCATCTTAGATGAGTATCAAGAAAGCTGTGAGCTTATCGTCCGTAATATCACCAAAGCCAGCAGCCTGATCCAAAAATTTAAAACGATCGCCATCGATCGTAGTCACGAAGAACATCAATGTATTAATCTGCAAAGCCAGCTTAAGGAGATCCTAGAATCGACCTTAATCATGTATCCCAAGGTCAGCGTACAAACCCAGCTACAGGTTACGCCAACACTCAATATCCAGACCAATGTCAGCCTGCTCAATCAAATCGTCAGTAATATTCTCTCCAACGCCTTCACCCATGCCTTCCAGGATAGACAGAATAACCAAATTCAGATCACAGCGAATTTAGAGCAAGACTATGTCAATATCAGCATTGAAAACAATGGTATCGCCATCCCCCCCGAAGTGGCAGAGCATATGTTTGAACCCTTTTTCACCACCAACAGGAGTAAAGGTGGCACAGGCTTAGGCTTATCCGCCGCCTTTAATGCCGCCACACTGCTAAAGGGCACCATGAACTACCAAGCAGACTCGGCACTGGGAGGCGCTAAATTCAATATTCGTATTCCCCTTACCCAGTGTGATGCGCCTAAACTGACCACACACCATGACTTTACAATTTGATGGTGCGCTTGATAACGAGTTTGATCGCAAGTGGCGTGAGTGGAAGGCGAGTCAAGCAAACACTGGTGCCACTAAACAAAAATCCACAGCATTGGCTGTGGATTTAGTTTTTAACCTTGAGACTTTATCTTATCGATTACCGCTTATTCACTCGCAGCTGGTTCATTTGCAACGGGTTCATTTGCAATTTGAGCGAGCCTAGCAAGTACCCGACTGGCCGCCACAAAGCCAAAAGTCCCAGTCACCATAGTGACGGCGCCAAAGCCAGAGGCACAATCCATGCGCATAGAACCATCGGCCGTCGCTTTGCTGCTACACACGGAGCCATCGGCTTGAGGATAAACTAATTGCTCACTGGAAAACACTGCATCGACGGCAAAACGGCGCTGCACATTTTTGGAAAAGTTATATTCGCGGCGCAAAATATTACGCACTTTGGCCAGTAAAGGATCTTGGTAGGTTTTAGCCAGATCGGTAAGCTGGATCTGTGTTGGATCGGTTTGGCCACCCGCGCCGCCAACGGTCACAATCTTAATTTTTTGGCGTTTACACCAAGCAATCAGCGCCGCCTTTTGCTTAACCGCATCAATACAATCCACTACATAATCAATATTGCCACCCGCCTTGGCCCCAAGCAAATACTCGCCAAGGTTATCGACCGTAATAAAGTCTTCCACTTCATTGATTTGACAATCGGGATTGATCGCACGGATCCGCTGCGCCATCACAGCCACTTTAGACTCGCCAATCGTCGATGACAGAGCATGAATTTGACGGTTCGTGTTCGTTACACAGATATCATCCAAATCAATCAGGGTAATTTGGCCAATACCACTGCGTGCCAACGCCTCCGCCGCCCATGTGCCAACGCCGCCAATGCCAATCACCACCACATGGGAGGCGGCAAATTTAGCGAGCGCCTTTTGCCCGTACAAGCGGCCAATGCCACTAAAGCGATTCTGATAGGCTTCAGTCATCAATACTTACCTTATATCTAACTAACAATGGCCACCTTAGAGGATGTAAAAGACAATCTACAGCAGCGTAACGCAATAAAAATGCGCCGTGGATTTTATACGATTTGGGCCAAAAACCGAAATCTATCTCGACCTAGGTGTGCCAAGTTGCACTCAGATACAAAAGTGCGGCAAATGTAGTGATTGGCACTTTCCTGAATCATAGGCTCATATATTAGGTAAACTCAGATTAAAAGTTCGTTTTAACCTTGTAAAACATAGTGTTAAAAACAGAGCCATTTCAACATCAAGTGATCAAGATCACATTTTTAATTCGTTTGCCTGTCACACTGCGCAGCACCAAAGCTCCACACTCCGCAGTAAAAAGAGATAACTCTTGCTGCATAAAATAATGATATAAGTACAGGAAAATGAAGATGAAAAAGAATCTGCTCACTACAGCGATTGCCGCTAGTCTCGCATTTTGCTCATTTAACTCACTGGCCGATGGCCCTGAATTTTACGGCCATGTCGACCTGAGTATCACCGACTCAGAAAAAGGTTACGCCACTCAAAATCAGAAAGATGGCACAGTACTCGAAAACAACTTTTCTTGGGTGGGTGTCAAAGGCTCTGAAAGCGTAAGCCCTTACTTTGATATCATCTATCAAATGGAATTTGGCGTAGAAAATTTTGATAACTCGAATAAAACCTTCAATGCACGTAATACCTTCCTTGGGGTGAGAAGCGTTGCGGGTACCGTTTTAGCGGGCCGTAACGATACGGTATTTAAAGCGTCCGAAGGCGGTTTTGATTTGTTTGGCAACACCAACGCCGACATCGACCTGTTATTGGCAGGCCAAACGCGCTCAGCCGATGGCATTTCCTATTATTCGCCTAAGATCGCCGATCTTATCACCCTCAACGCCACCTATCTGATGAGTGACAACTACGATCAACGCGATAGCCAAGGCAACGAAGTTTATAACCAAGATCAAATGTATGCCTTAAGCACCACTTTAGGCGACAAGACCTTTAAAACCCATAATTACTATGTTGCGGCGGCCTATAACGATGGCATCGAAAATATCGAAGCCTACCGTGGTGTTGCCCAAGCAAAATTTGGCGATTTCCTCTTTGGTGCCATTTATCAGCACAGCGAGCATATTGACGACAGATTCTCAAATCTCTCGGGTGAGACCTATTTTGTCAATGCTGCTTATCTGATGGATAATTTGAAACTCAAGCTGGTTTACGGCAAAGATGACTCTGGTTTAGGCAAATATGTCAGCCGTTTTGTCGGCAGCCAAGACAGCGGTAACCTCGAACAAGTGAGTGATGTCGACCTTCAACAGCTCACAGTAGGCGCAGATTACCGACTTAGCACTAAGACTATGGTCTATGGTCACTACACTCGCTTCGACGGCGACCTTATGCTAGCAGGTACAAAACAAGACCTAGACGACAACGTGTTTACTGTAGGTTTACGTATTGATTTTTAATAGTATTATTCTAATTCGAAACAGATAATATTTGATAAAAAAGCGGCTTTGGCCGCTTTTTTATTGTATCTCATACTAAATAGCATTCTCCCACCCCATTTATGACAAACTTGCGACAACATTAGTATATGCTACAGTTAGCCTCGCCGACTCACTTAAGCCACAGCGCTTTACCTACCTCTTTAGTAGTAAGTGAAAAATACTGTTTTACCACTTTCACTCCAATTTGCGGTTGAGATATAAGGAAATATCCTAAAAAACCCCGAATATGGACAAGGAGAGCCAAAAACATGATCTGCAACACAGCCTGCAAGTCGTAAAACTGTAAAAATCGGCGGCAACTTTGTTACCGATTCCAGTAACAAATGTGTTAAACCACACAAAAACCATGAAAAATGGAAAAGAACTTAGGTTCGAGGGAGCACAAAACATGAAAAAGACATTCATCTCTGCATCAGTTGCATCAGTATTAGCGCTGGCTTCATTCGGTGCGCTAGCCGAAGGCCCAAGCTTCTACGGTCGTTTAGAGCTTGCTGTAACTAATACTGAAACAGGTGCAACTCTACAATCTGGCACAAACGGCTTAAACTCAAACTATGCCGATGAGAATAACGCTGGTACCTATTTAGAAAACAACTTCTCTTTATTAGGTGTTAAAGGTACTGAGAAGATTGCTGATGGCTATGACGTTGTTTATCAAATGGAATTCCAAGTTGAAAGCACTTCTGGCTCAGGTGACGTGTTCAAAGCTCGTAACACTTACTTAGGTTTAAAAACCAATGCAGGTACTGTATTAGTCGGTCGTAATGACACAGTATTCAAGCAAGCTGAAGGCGGCGTAGATATTTTCGGTAACACCAACGCGGATATCGACCGTTTAGTTAGCGCTCAAACTCGTAGTGCCGATGGTGTATGGTACTTCTCACCTAAACTCGGTGGTTTAGTGACATTAAATGCTAACTACCTGTTCGATGATAACAACGATGAAAAAATAGACGGAAAACCTGCTCCAGATACCAATGAAAGCTTATACGCTCTGAGTGCAACTCTAGGTGATAGTAAGTTCAAAGAGCAAAACTACTATGTAGCTGTTGCTTACAACAAAGGTATCGCTGGTGTTGATGCATACCGTGGTGTAGCCCAGGCTAAATTAGGTCAGTTCAAACTCGGTGGTTTATTCCAAAACTCTGAAAGCGTAACTGATAGCGCTATCGACGGTAACACTTACTTCGTGAACGTATCTTACGATCTGAACGGTGTGAACCTGAAAGCTGAATACGGCTACGATGAAGCTGGTTTCGGTAAATATTACAGCACGTTAGGCAAAGCAGGTGCTGACGATATTAGCGTAAACAATATCAACGTTGGCGCTGACTACCGTTTATCCAAATCAACTATGGTGTATGGCCAGTACTCAATGTACAAAGGCGACTATAAAGACACTACTGGCGCTAAAATCGACTTACAAGACGACAACGTATTCTCTGTAGGTGTACGTTACGACTTCTAATATCCTTCTTAAAAGATATTAGCGAAAAAACCTACCGCTTGCGGTAGGTTTTTTTATACCTCAAATTTAGTACAAAGTACTGAGTGATTGTCATAAAAAAGCCACTCAAGTGACACTTGAGTGGCTTTTATTAACTTGTTGCGACTAACTTTACGCAAGCTCAAATGAGCGTTAAATGCTAGGTAAAACCTCTGCACCTTCGCCTAATTCAACACTATCAACACGTTGTAACCCGCGTGGTAACTTGGCGCCGCGGCGGCCACGTTCACCCCGATAATGCTCTAAATCGCTCGGTTTTAAGGTGAGTTTACGCTTACCCGCCCATAAGGTGACCGAAGTGTCTGTTGGCACAAGTTGTAAGTGGGTCATCAACTCTTCACGATTCTTAGCGCGCTCACTCGGAATACCGATAATCTTGTTACCCTTACCCTTAGACAACTGTGGTAATGCTTCCAATGAAAACAGTAACATACGCCCTTCATTGGTAATGGCAAGAATCGACATCTCGCGATTGCGGTCAATCGGTCTAGGTGGCAAGGACTTGGCATTCGGCGGTAAACTTAACAGGGCTTTACCCGCCTTGTTACGTGACACCATATCGTTATAAGTACAGATAAAACCGTAACCTGCATCGGTGGCGAGCAGGAAACATTGCTCGTCTTCACCCAAAATCACATGCTGCATGGTTTCACCCGGCGCCATATTAAAGCGCGTGGTGATGGGCTCGCCTTGGCTCCTCGCCGATGGCAGGCTGTGACTGTCGGTCGCAAAGGCGCGTCCCGATGAATCAATAAATACCGCCGCTTGGTTACTGCGCCCCATCGCACTGCATAGATATTGATCCCCCGCCTTATAGGACAAAGACTCGGCGTCAATATCATGGCCCTTAGCGCAACGCACCCAGCCTTTTTCAGATAACACCACAGTCACTGGCTCGCTCGGCGTCAGCTCCTGCTCGGTTAAGGCGCGGGACTCATGGCGCTCAACAATCGGTGAGCGGCGATCGTCGCCATAGGTTTCGCCATCTTGAATTAATTCTTTCTTGATCAAGGTTTTTAAGCGGCGATCTGAGCTTAATAACTGCTCTAATTTCTCACGCTCGGCCTCAAGCTCATCCTGCTCGGCCTTGATTTTAAACTCTTCTAACTTGGCTAAATGACGTAACTTTAACTCGAGGATGGCTTCGGCTTGCCTATCCGTCAGGTTAAAACGCGCCATTAACTCGGCCTTTGGCTCATCGTGGAAGCGAATGATTTCAATCACTTCATCGATATTGAGGAAAGCTATCATCAAGGCTTCGAGGATATGTAACCTTGCTAAGACTTTATCGAGGCGATACTCGAGACGACGTCTTACGGTATCGACACGGAACTCTAACCATTCGGTTAATAGCTCTTTTAATCCTTTGACGCGTGGACGACCATCTAAGCCCAAGACGTTCAGGTTTACCCTAAAGCTTTTCTCGAGATCTGTAGTCGCAAACAAGTGCGCCATCAGTTGATCGCAATCGACGCGATTTGAACGCGGCACCACCACTAGTCGCACAGGGTTTTCGTGGTCAGACTCATCACGTAAGTCCGCCACCATAGGCAGCTTTTTCGCCTGCATCTGGGCGGCGATCTGCTCCAAAATTTTGCCGCTACTGGCTTGGTGCGGCAGCGCGGTGATCACTATCTCTCCGGCATCGACGCTATACACGGCGCGAGCCTTTAAGGAACCGCGACCGGTTTCATAGACTTTGGCAATGTCGGCCGCTGGCGTGATGATCTCGGCCTCGGTCGGATAATCCGGTCCTGGCACATAACCCATCAACTGTTCAAGTTCGAGTTTAGGATCGTCAAGCAGCGCCACACAGGCATTGACTAACTCTCTGGCGTTATGGGGCGGAATATCCGTTGCCATACCGACAGCGATACCCGTGATGCCATTGAGTAAAATATGCGGTAAACGTGCGGGCAGCACTTTAGGCTCTTTCAAGGTGCCATCGAAGTTAGCGCCCCATTCGACCGTACCTTGTCCCAGCTCAGACAATAATACTTCGGAGAACTTAGACAGGCGCGCCTCGGTATAACGCATCGCGGCGAAGGACTTAGGATCATCTGGCGCACCCCAGTTGCCTTGACCATCGACTAGCGGATAACGGTAAGAAAATGGCTGCGCCATCAGCACCATAGCCTCATAACACGCGCTGTCGCCATGGGGATGGTACTTACCTAATACGTCACCGACGGTACGGGCTGATTTTTTATGTTTTGACTGAGCCGATAACCCGAGCTCACTCATGGCATAAATAATCCGCCGCTGCACCGGCTTAAGCCCGTCACCAATATGGGGCAAGGCTCGGTCCATGATGACGTACATGGAATAGTTCAGATAAGCTTCTTCGGTAAAGCGCCGCAGGGGCATCTGCTCTACGCCATCTAAGCTTAACTTGATCGCGTCACTCATTTTCTTCTAGTTCCTGTGGTTCTTCAGTATTATCGCCATCCTTATAGAACAGCCGATACAGGTTACCTTTCAAATCATCCGAGATGTACATTGCGCCATCTTCCCCCGATAACAAGGCATAGGGACGGGCAACGGGAAACTCGCCATCAAGAAAACTCACTACGGTTTCTCGGCTGACAACTTGCTCATTCTCGAGTTTCAACATGACGATCTGATAACCCACTTTGCTTGAACGGTTCCAAGAACCATTTTCAGCAACAAACAATTGATTATGGTAGATCTCAGGGAATTGCTTACCACGGTAAAACGCGAGGCCCGTCGGTGCAACATGGGCTGGCAGTTCATACACTGGGACGGTAATTTTTAAATTCTTAGGTTTTTCGTAGGCAGGCTCGACCACAGACGAAGCGTGCAAATACGGGAAACCATAATGGCTGCCAATCACATCGACCCGGTTGATTTCATCGGGCGGTAAATTATCCCCCATCCAATCACGGCCTTGGTCGGCAAACCATAACTTGCCATCTTGGGGAGACCAGTCAAATCCGGTCGCATCACGTACGCCTAGAGCAATCTGCTCACTTGCTCCAGTATCGACATTAATCGCAATTATGCTGCTGTAGGGCGCACTCGCCTCACACACGTTGCACGGGGCACCGATGGAAACATACAAGCGGCCATCGGGGCCAAAATTCATCGCTCGGGCACTTTTCTTATCAGATTCTGGCAGATCGCTGTAGATCTCTTTCGGGCGAGTCGGACGGCGCAAGCGCTGCTCGATATCAATAAAACGTACGATACGGTTTTCGGTTGCAACAAAAAGATCGCCATTATGGAAGGCTATCGCGTCGGGGGATTCGAGCCCTTTCGCAATCACATAACGTTTGTCGACACGACCATCTTGGTTGCTATCAACGAGCGCATGCACTGTGCCACTCTTATTGGAACCCACAAATAGCGTGCCATTTGAGCCCATGGCAATCTGTTTTGCATCCCCGAGATCGGAGGCATAAAGGGATAAACCAAATCCCTTCGACACGGTAATCATGATCGACTGAGACCCCGCTATCGCCGTCTGACTTGTAAATAACGCCAGACTCGCCAGTAGGGTCCCGAAGGCAGAGAACACCCTTAAATATTTATAATTATTAGTTTTTATATACAACATGGTAATTTTCTTTATGCCTAAGTTTTATTGTTATCGGCAATAGTGCACAACATTAAAGTACCGCCATGTCACCCTTATCCTCGAGCCAAGTTTTACGATCGGGCGAACGTTTCTTAGCCAGCAACATATCCATCAGGGAGTCAGTTTCTTCTACATCATCAATGGTTAACTGAACTAAACGGCGAGTGTTTGGATCCATAGTCGTTTCACGCAATTGCAGCGGGTTCATCTCACCCAGACCTTTAAAGCGTGTAACTTGGACCTTACCCTTTTTATTCTCGGCAGTAATACGGTCGAGAATACCTTCTTTTTCAGCCTCATCTAAGGCGTAGTAAACATCCTTACCTATATCGATACGGAACAGCGGTGGCATAGCGATATATACATGGCCCTGTTCGACCAGCACACGGTAATGTTTCAGAAACAGAGCGCAGAGTAAAGTTGCAATATGTAGCCCGTCGGAGTCCGCGTCGGCGAGAATACAAATCTTGCCATATCTTAACTCGGAGATATCGTTGCTGTCGGGATCGCAACCAATCGCCACCGAGATATCGTGCACTTCCTGCGAGGCCAACACCTGCGAGGCATCGACCTCCCAAGTGTTTAGGATTTTACCACGCAGCGGCATAATGGCTTGGAACTCACGGTCACGTGCCTGCTTAGCACTGCCACCCGCAGAATCCCCTTCCACTAAGAAGAGTTCGCCGCGCATCGGATCTTGGCCGCTACAGTCGGTCAATTTACCCGGTAATGCCGGGCCAGAAGTGACTTTTTTACGGGCGACTTTTTTTGCAGCTTTTAAGCGGCGCTGGGCGTTGTTGATACACATTTCCGCCAGCGACTCGGCCAATTCGGTATTCGAGTTAAGCCACAACGAAAACGCGTCACGCACAATGCCAGAAACAAAGGCTGAGCTTTGACGGCTCGAGAGTTTCTCTTTGGTTTGGCCGGCAAACTGCGGATCTTGCATCTTCACCGAGAGAATGAAGGCAGCGCGATCCCAAATATCCTCAGGCGACAACTTGATACCGCGGGGGATAAGATTGCGAAACTCGCAAAACTCCCGCATCGACTCCAGCAAACCTTGGCGGAAACCATTCACGTGGGTTCCACCCAATGGCGTTGGGATCAAGTTAACATAGCTTTCGTTAATCGCATCGCCACCTTCGGGCAGCCAAGTAATGGCCCAATCCGCGGCTTCAATTTGTCCTTTAAAGCTGCCAATAAAAGGCTCTTCTGGCAGCATGAGGTTATCGCCAACCGCCGCCTTGAGATAATCCGTTAAACCACTCTCGTAGTACCATTCATGGACTTCGTTGGTGTGTTTATTGGTAAATTTGATCCTCAGGCCCGGGCACAACACGGCCTTGGCGCGCAGCAAATAGATGAGTTTGGAGTTGGAGAAATTCGCCGAATCAAAATAACTGGCGTCGGGCCAGAAATGTACTCGAGTACCAGTATTGCGACGACCACAAGTACCAGTGACTTTTAACTCTTCAACCTTAAAGCCATTTTCAAAAGCGATATCATACACTTGGCCATCACGGCGTACCGTCACTTCGACGCGACGAGACAGGGCGTTAACCACCGAAATCCCCACACCGTGCAAACCACCGGAGAATTGGTAATTCTTATTCGAAAATTTACCGCCCGCATGCAGTTTAGTGAGGATAAGCTCGACCCCAGGAATGCCTTCTTCAGGGTGAATATCTACCGGCATCCCCCGACCATCGTCGGTGACTTCCAGAGAGTTATCAGTATGGAGCACAACTTCGATTTTAGTGGCGTGGCCCGCTAAAGCCTCGTCCACACTGTTATCTATGACCTCTTGGCCTAAGTGGTTAGGTCGGGTGGTATCGGTATACATACCTGGACGGCGTTTAACTGGGTCGAGTCCGTTAAGAACTTCAATGGCGTCAGAGGTGTATTGATTCGTCATAGTGTACGCTATAAGTTGTTATATCCGGCCATGTTGCGGCTCTGGATGACTATTTGTCAAGGTAAGTGTAAAAATTGGCTTACAGTTTGCAGATATCGCTCATAACCCACAAAACTGTGATCGCCACCGGCTTCGATCCGTAATTGGCAATGGTGATACTTATGCAGTGCTTCACGATAATCCAGCACTTCATCGCCCGTTTGCAATAGTACCAAAAAACGATCGGGATTGCGGATAACAGCCGTATTAAATTCAGCCACTTCCTGCTTATGCTCCGGCAATACCTGATAGTGCTCTTCGGTATAAGGGTTAAATTGCGGCCCCATAAACTCATCAAACAGCTCAAAGGGCTTGACGGCCGGATTCACCAACACAGCACGGCCACCATAGTGCTCTGCCAAGTAACTGGCAAAATATCCCCCCAAGGATGAGCCGATAAAGCTCAGTGGCTCGCCCGCTTGCTTGGCAGCCTCAACATATTGCAGCAGCAAGGCCATGGCGGCCTTGGGAGTATTGGGTAATTGCGGTTGATGGAATGCTAAGGAAGGGTGATGCTCGGCCATATATTGCGCCGTCATCACCGCTTTATCGGAGAAAGGTGAACTGTTGAATCCGTGAATATAGAGCAGCATAGTTCCTCAAGCTGCGGTCACTCGCGTTAATAACCGCTGGAATCTTTATCGGGGGAAAACAGATTTCCCGGCACGCGATACACATTAGTGCAGATGCTACCATCGGCCTTCAGCTCCAGCAAACGATAACCGGGTTGCAGTCCATCGAGGGCAAAATAAGGCGATTGCGGTTTAAACTGAATACAAGTGGAAGGCGTTGCCATTAATTGCAGCGCGCCATGGGGACCATCGTAATCGATATCCAACTGTTGATGCACATGTCCCCAGAGTAACCCTTTAACCTGCGGGTATTGGGCGACACGTCTGAGAAACTCAGTGCCGTTATCCATGCAATGTTGGTCTAACCACGCGCAATTCACCAAAATAGGGTTGTGGTGCATCACCAGTAAGGTATGGCGGTCTGGATGTGCGGCTATGGCCTGTTCAATGAGTTCGAATTGACTCTCGGCCATATTGCCGCCGGGCTTTCCCCGAACGGTGGAGTCCAGCATCAAGATTTGCCATTTTCCGACCAAGATACGCTGCTGACCGAAAATCCGCTCACCCTGCATATGCAAAAACATAATCCGCGGATCATCATGATTACCCGGAAGATAATGACAAGGTAAATTGAGTGGCGCTACAGCGGCCACGAATTGACGATAGGATTCGGGGGAATAATCTTGGCTTAAATCGCCCGTGGCTAACATCAGATGCGCTGGATAGTCGACAGCACGAATCGTATTAAGCACAGCAGCAAAACTTTTACTGGTGTTGACCCCTAATAACTGAGCCTCAGGATCGGCAAAAAGGTGCGGATCAGTGACTTGCACTATGCGCACACTTTCTTCTTCAGCTATGGAGTAAGAGACAGCCTCTTTCAGCACATTGAATACCCAATTCTAAGATTGACACACCAAACGTTGTTGGCAGCCAATCTTCAATAACTCCCCCAGGAATGCATTAACCTGGTACTTTTCATCGCTATGATACATGCGTAAATTGGGATAATCATACACTGGGCGCAATTGGTAAATCTGTTGACCAGTTAACACTTCTGCTAATTTAGCATCATGATAAATTCTAACTAACACCTTGGGAGTATTAATAAACTCCATGATTTTAACTGGTCGTGAGATCTCAACTAATTGAGTGTATTTGGTATTTTCTAAAATACGGATTACTAATACACCCGCTTCACCTTCGAGTTGCCAAGACTGCCCTACCTCAATATCGAGCGGTAACCACTTCTGCATATAGCCGTAGTTACGCCCGCATAGCGCTAAAAAGTCGCTCACGTTAGGTTGGTAGCGCGGTTTTCGGTGCGATGTTGAAGTAGCCAAACCTTTATCCAACTTTAACCAGTTGCTGATAGTTTAATTGCAACCACTGCAATCCAATTACGGTCGAAGCATTGTCTATTGCCCCGTTGACGACCTCATTATAGGCATCCTCACGGTCTAACACATGCAATCGAATATCTTCGTGTTCGTCAGCTAATCCGTGCAGACCTTGCGCCTGGGATGAATCCACCTCGGCCCAATAGAAATAGAAACGTTCCGTACTGCCACCTGGACTTGCCAAATAACTATTCACAAAATGCATATTGCGAGCGGTTAAGCCTGTTTCTTCGAGCAGTTCGCGGTGTGCGACGTCCTGTGGCGTTTCGTCGGGCGCAATCATACCCGCGACCAACTCCATTAGCCAAGGAGATTTAGAGGTCGCTAATGCAGGAAAACGAATTTGTTCAATCAAAACAATCTTGTCACGCGCAACATCATAGGGAAGAACCACCACAGCATGGCCACGTTCAAACACTTCACGGGTCACAGGTTGGCTCCAACCACCAGCAAAAAGCTTATGCTTGAAAGTAAACTGCTCCAAGGCAAAAAAGCCCTGATACAGCGACTTTGTCTCGAGAATTTCAACATCTGTTTTCGAAAAACCAGCAGGCTTCATATTTCAATCCTTAACCGTTAAATTTTCGCCTATTATCAAGGCAATTTGGCGCATTTTTAAAATAAAATCTGTTACACTTCGCAGTTGACTTGAACGTGTGGGAGTTTTTAGACTCTACGACATTAAGTTTTAGCTGTATCGGGAAGCGTCGGGAAGCGCAAACCGCCTTGGTAAAGGCATTACTTAGTCTAAACGAAGTTACATATTTCTCCTTTTGGAGAATTTGTCTAATAAGGACAGCAAATGAAATTTAAGATCCGTTCTCTATGCGCAGCATTAACTCTCGCGGCTTCCGCTCAAGCGGTTCAAGCAGATGATTTACTGCAAATATATCAACAAGCACTGACGAGCGACCCGCTAGTATTACAAGCACAAGCTCAACGTAATGCCTTGTTTGAAAAGATCGAACAAAACCGTGCACCACTGTTACCGACAATCAGCGCTAACGTGGGTTATGACAAAGCATGGAATGATCCTAAGAGCGATACCAGTGGATTAACCGGTAGCCTAAAGCTGAACCAAGTGATCTATGATCACAGCGCTTGGGTTGGTTTAAGCCTGGCCGAAAAAGCCGCTTCTCAAGCCGATTCAAACTACGCTTCTGCCCTGCAAAATTTGATCACTCGTGTAACTAAAGCCTACTTTGATGTGTTAACGGCGAAAGATAACTACGAGTTCCAAGGCGCAGAGAAACGTGCGATTGAACGTCAACTCGAGCAGACTAAACAACGTTTTGCCGTAGGTTTAACTGCGATTACCGACGTACATGAAGCGCAAGCTCAGTATGACTTAGCCTCGGCCACTGAAATTTTGGCAGAAAACACGTTAGCCAACAGCTACGAAGCCCTGCGTGAAATTACAGGTATCGATCACAAGACCATTAACGTGCTCGACACCAACCGTTTCTCTGCGGTAACACCAGCACCGACATCATCGAGTGAGTGGCTAAAGATTGCTGAAACCAACAGCGTCGATCTGATGACTCAACGCATCGGTAAAGATATCGCCCAAGAGACCATCAGCCTCTACAAAGCGGGCCACATGCCATCTCTTAGCTTAAACGCTGGCTATAACAAAGGGTTAGAGCAAAAAACGGGCGACGTGAATGAGCCTGATTTTGACAATGTGAACGTTGGTGTGAACTTAAGCATTCCTATTTTCGAAGGCTTTAAAGTCACTTCACAGGTCAAAGAAGCGCAATTCCAATACGTGGAAGCAAGCGAGAAGTTAGAGCAAACCTACCGTAGTGTGGTGAAAAACGTTCGTAACAACTACAACAACGTAGGCGCTTCTATTAGCTCAATCCGTGCTTATGAGCAGTCAGTGATTTCATCTGAAAGTGCGTTAAAGGCAACACAAGCGGGCTTCGAAGTTGGTACTCGTACTATTGTTGACGTACTGAACCGTACCCGTGACCTATACGACTCAAAACGTAAATTGTCGGATGCACGCTATAGCTACATCAACTCAATTATTGCGTTGAAACAAGCTGCAGGCACCTTAAATGAAGACGATGTTATCTCTATCAACAACGGTCTAAAGGCCGAATAAGATAGCGATACATCCCATAAAAAAACCGCCTAAATGGCGGTTTTTTTATGACTGATTCATTAGCGTTAACGCTTAGAAATCAATTTCTACACCCGCGAAATAACCGTCAAACTTGGTATCAGCGCTGATGCCAGAGAAGTTATTCACATCAAAGGCAAACTCACGGTAACCAACGCGTACACGGGTATCCACAGCCACGCCGTCAAACTCCCAGCCTAAGCCGATGGCATAGTCATGTACGTTAGACTCGTTTACCCCAAGCATTAAATCCGCAAAACCGAATAAGCCTAGGCCTGGCATGCTCACATGCGTGCTGGCATAACCCATCACAATGCCGCTATCGACGTCTTTCTCTTCAGGATGGCCAGCGTCTTGAACGCGCAGAGAGCCGTTCATCAGCTTGTAGGCGGCACCGAGATCCAAAGACAGAATGTCGTTATCCAGCAACTCGTAATACAGCACAAAATCGGTATTGCTCAGATCGGTATAGCTGGTCACATTGCCAGTAAAATCATGACCATTGAAGGTAAAGTCTGCATTCGTCAGACTGCCCTTCTGATCTAAGCTATTTTCACGAATTTTAAGATTCGGGATAAATGGCAGCGGATGCTCAACCGCAACCCAATAGCTACCTTGTGCCGATGAGCTGTAGTCAAAACCTTGTTGTGGTTGACCTTTGTCGGCAAAAGTACCGCTGGTATCGGCGCGCCAGTAATCACCACCAATTTTGAATCCAACCACAGTAGCCGCTTGGGCTGAAGTGGCCATTAAGCATCCAAATACCGCACTGGCGAGGAGTGTTTTTTTCATAATTAACCTTGAGATAGCAAGTTCGTTAAATCAATCACCGCGGCATTCGCACGGGACACATAGTTAGCCATAACCAATGAATGATTAGCGACTAGACCGAAACCACTGCCATTAAGTACCACAGGGCTCCAAACCGTTTGTTGAGTCGCCTCCAGCTCACGAATGATCTGTTTCAGGCTGACCTCAGCATTCTTCTTTTTCAATACGTCGGCAAAGTCAACTTCGACTGCACGCATAAAATTCAGCAGCGCCCACGAGGCACCACGGCTCTCATAGAACACATCATCAATTTTCCACCAGCTGGTTTTCACCTGATGGCTAGCTAAATTTGGGGTCGATTGGCGCGCAGCATTGTCGCCGGCTAAATCGGTATTTAACCGCTCTTGGCCGACACTGGCTGATAAGCGTTGCGACATACTGCCTAAGCGTTTTTGGACTTCTTTGAGCCACTCGTTAAGGTTGTCGGCACGGGCGTAAAACTGAGCATCTTGATTGTTTGGATCCATCATCCGCGCGCGATATAGCTTGAGCAGCTTAACGCCATCGCGGTATTCGCTCTCGGCGCTGGGCACTAACCAACTGGTATGGTCAATGTTCAGCTTAGCCTGCGCTTCGCTTAGGTCCTTATCCGCAGCAGATTGAGACTGGGAGCGGCTAAACTCTTTACGCATAATCAGTGCTAAATCACGGACTTGCTCTAAAGCGCCGTACTCAAACGCGGGCATGTTATCCATAAAAATCGAAGGGGGCATCACATCGTTCGATAACCAGCCGCCCTGCTTATCCAGCAGTGTTTCAACGGTCAGGATCAGCGACGTAGTGGTTGCATAACCCACGACATTCTTCTCTGTGGCCGTCAGCTGTTGTGGTGTCAGGGTATCGGGTTCAATACTCCACCACACACTGACTAGATAACCAATTAAAACAACAAATAAACCAACTCCGGTGACCTTCTTCCATGTTATTTGCATCAAGTGACTCCTTAATGATGGTGATGATGCTCATGTTCAGCAGCATTCTCGGCCTGCTTAGCAACAGGCAATGTAATCGTTATATTCTCGCCATCGTCAAACGCTAACTGCAGTTTAACTTGCTGATCTAGGGCTAATGGGGCTTTGAGTCCGATGAGCATCACATGCTCTCCAGACGGCGAGAGGGTTAATTTTCCGTGGGAGGGAATATCGAAGCCTTCAACATGGCGCATCTTTACCATGCCTTGTTCTTCGATGATGGTATGTAATTGTGCTTCCTTCGCGACCTCAGTCGTCACTCCGGTGAGGCGAACCGTTTTATCGCTATGGTTCTCCAGCGTAAAGTAAGCGGCGGTATTTGGTACTGTATCAGGCATTGCACGGACATGACCTTCGGTCATCACTACGTTCGCGAAAACAGAAAATGAGGCACAGGATAATGCGACAAAATTAAACATCTGTTTGAATATCGGTTTCAATGTCTTAAACTCCATGTCTACCCAATGTCGTCGTAAAGGAAAACAACCCATGAGTCATATACAGGTTCGGGATGATCAGGGCGTTCGTATTATCAGCTTTAATCGCCCAGATAAACGCAATGCACTTGATCTTAATATGTATAAACAACTGACAGAATACCTGATCGAAGGTGAAGCAGACAACGACATTCGTGCCTTTATGCTCCATGGCGAAGATAATTGTTTCACCTCGGGCAATGATGTTGCTGACTTTTTGAAAAATAGTGACTTAGGTCCAAATCATCCTGCGGTGCGCTTCCTATTTTGCCTGTTGGAACTTAAAAAACCGCTGGTCGCCGCCGTCTCTGGTGCCGCCGTTGGCATAGGCACAACGGTACTGCTTCACTGTGATTTGGTCTATGCCGACAATACGGCTAAATTTCAACTGCCCTTCGTGAATTTGGCCCTAGTGCCCGAGGCTGGCGCAAGCTTACTCTTACCCGAATTGGTGGGTTATCAAAAGGCGGCGGAGCTCTTGCTGCTCGGCGAAAGTTTTGATGCCAATACCGCGCACAGGCTGAATATCATTAACGATGTTATCGCCCAAGAAGAGTTGCTCGGTTATGCCCTAAATCAGGCCAAGAAACTGGCTAATCAGCCACCGCAAGCACTGCAAATCACCCGTCAGTTGATGCGACCACATAAAAACCGCGTGCAACACCAGATGCATCAAGAATTAGAACAATTTAGTGCAAGACTTAAAAGTGATGAAGCGAAAGCCAGATTTCAGGCTTTTCTTAAAAAGTGATACTCACTTAAACAGTGTTCACTATTGGCATGAGGGTCGATGTGCCCTCTTGTTGATAGCATCCCGCTAAAGGCTGTGTCCATAAACGTGCATCAGCTAACCCATTCACGTTCCCAAATTGAGGGAGCAAAAACGTGGGTTAAATCGGTCTTTTCCATTGGTCCACAAGTAAGGCCAGTACAAAGTAAACCAGCAGACTCACACCCGGCATAAACAGAATCGCACCGACCCACACTACACGAGTCCAAAAACAGGACCAACCAAATTGCCACGCCATACCAGAGGCAACACCACAGACTAAACGTTCTGAATTGTCCATTCGCATTTGCGCTCGTTTCATTTTGAACTCCAATTGATGAATAATTTACTTATCGCTGACACTGTGCCACTGAAACCAGCAGATAATTCCTGAAAACAACGCGAGGCTAATCACTGGTAGCAGTAGCAGAGTCATAAGAGGTGCTACAAACCACATAGGCAGCTCCTTACTTGTTTGCGCTGTATTCGCCTGAGGTGACAGACTCACCTTGGTTATCCGCGCTCAGTGTTATCTGGCTATTGAAGTCATAGATACTTTCAGCTAATTGTGTTTGCAGTGATAACACCAGTTCACGCTTAGTGTTAACCAACAACTCCTGCGCTTGGGTGCTCAGCGTTTGCTCAATAGCGCCCACTACATCAGATACAGGTGCCGCTTCGGCGTGTACCGCAACACTCGCCATTAATGCACCGAATAACACACTTGCTTGAACTGATTTTTTAACGTTTGAAGTAAACATGATGTCGTCCCTTTCCGATTGATTAACTTGACATAGGGACTATTACAAAGGGCGTGCCAACTTATCAAAACAAACTTAAGCTACTGATTTAAAATTAATTAATAATTTATTCTAAGCAGAAACGATATAGGCGAGATATTTGAGAAAGGTAAAGTGGTGAAAAATACTACAAGCATTAGTCAATCTCACCACTTTTTAAATCGAATAATTATTGAGCAACCATTTCGCTCTGAATACTTTGATAAGCCTGCTTGACCACCTCAATACTTGCACCGTTTTTATGGGCGTTTTCGCTCAAATAACGACGCCACGCACGGGCACCCGGTAAGCCTTGGAATAAGCCAATCATATGGCGAGTGATATGATTTAAGCGCCCGCCCGCCTGCAAGTGAGCCTCGATATAGGGCAACATGGTCTCAATCACAGCTTCACGGCTCATCACCGCCTTCTGACTGCCACAGAGCAGTTGGTCAACCTGCGCCAGAATATAGGGATTTTGGTAAGCCTCACGTCCCACCATCACACCATCTAAGTGTTGCAAGTGAGTTTTAGCCTGTTCAAGGCTAGTGATACCACCGTTAATGCTGATATTGAGCGTCGGATAATCACGCTTAAGCTGATACACCCTGTCGTAGTCTAAGGGCGGGATCTCGCGATTTTCCTTCGGACTTAAGCCCTGTAACCACGCCTTACGCGCATGGATAATAAATTCACCACAGCCTTTAGCCATAACAGTATCAATAAAGTGAGTCAAAAACTCATAGCTATCCTGTTCGTCAATGCCGATACGTGTTTTTACCGTCACAGGAATATCAACCACTTGCTTCATAGCATCGACACACTCAGCCACCAGCTCAGGTTCGGCCATCAAACAGGCACCAAAGCGACCGTTTTGCACCCGGTCGGAAGGACAGCCCACATTGAGGTTTACTTCATCATAACCGCGCTCGGCGGCAAGTTTGGCGCACCGAGCAAGTTCAGCAGGATTCGAGCCACCCAATTGCAATGCAAGGGGATGTTCTTCTTGGTTATAGGCAAGATAATCACCACGGCCATGCAAAATCGCCCCCGTAGTCACCATCTCGGTATACAGCAAGGCATTGGCCGACATCAAGCGAGCAAAATAACGGTAATGACGATCCGTCCAATCCAACATGGGCGCAATGGAAAAGGTGCGGTCGAGCTGTAGACCATCATTAAGATTATTTTTCAACACGTGACTATCGACTCAAGTAATTAAAATTTGCCAGTAAGTTCAAGCTTAGAGGGATAAAGCGCCTTAATTTAAGCCGCGGATGAGCAATGCAGCGCCAGCGTAAAAATACAAAAACAGTAAACGAGTTAACGTTTACTGTTTTGTTGCCCCTCAAAGCTGGCGGGATTATACCCTAAACCGCCCGCTTTGGGGAGATGAAGCGAGGAGAGAAGCCTAGCTTAGAATCACTACAACTCGCTCCAACGTCTGAGCAAGTTATGGTAAACCCCCGTCAGATTAAACAACTCTTGTTCTGGCGCGGCCTGCGCCGTCAACGCTTGAATCGATTGATCGAGTTGAAATAGCAAGCGGCGCTGCCCCTCATCGCGCACCATACTCTGCAGCCACATAAACGCAGCAGTGCGTTCACCCGAGTTAACAGGAGTAACCTGATGCAGACTTGTCGAGGGATACAACACCAATGAGCCCGCCGCGAGCTTAATGCTTTGCTGGCCATAGGTATCTTGGATCACCAGCTCACCACCTTGATAAGTGTCTGGTTCACTTAAAAATAAGGTGGCTGACAGATCGGTGCGCACCATGCCTTCGCTGGTCGAGCGAATCGCATTATCGATATGATAGCCAAAGGTTTCGCCACCTTGATAACGATTAAACAAGGGAGGATAAAACTGTAATGGCAGCGCCGCGGACACAAATAAAGGGTGGGCCAATAAGCGCGCCATGATCAGCTCACCGATTTGCAGTGCGACAGGGTCATCTTTATCTAACTGCTGATTACGTTTACGGGTGCTCGCCATTACGCCCGAGGTCTGGTTGCCATCAATCCAAGTGCGGGCATCGAGCTCTTCCCTTAGCTGATTGACTTCTTCTTTAGAAAAAACATTCGGAATTTCAATAAGCATTTCAACATCCTATTGGAATAGTATAAACATCAATGGCAGCCCTAGGGCTGCCATTCAGATCTCGATTAATACGGCTTAGAAGTGCATGTCCGCACTTAACATCACTAAGCGACCAGGGGCCATATTAGCAAAGTGCGCGGTGTACGCCTTATCGTAATAACGCTCATCCGTTAGATTCTGCACGTTCAGGCGTAAGGTCAAGAATTCACTCATTTTATAGGATGAGGTAAAATCAAAACGCCAGTAGGATGGAATCGATAACGTGTTAGCCGTATTACCATAAACTTTACCCATGTAGTACGCGCCCGTACCGACAGTAAAATCCTCAGTCACATCGTAAGTCGTGAATAAACTTAAGCTATTTTTAGCGGTATTGGGGAAGCGGTTACCATTTTGCGCTTGGTTATAGCCATTGCTTTCTAGCGTTGCATCCAAGTAAGTGTAACCACCAAAACCGTGCCAATGCTCAGTAAAGTCACCGGAGAAGCCGAGTTCGAAACCTTTCACCTTTTGCTCGCCAACGTTTTCCTGCGGCGAGTTACGATCGCCAGAGGTCGCGACCCGAGCGTTGTTTTTCTCGATTTGGAATACCGAACCATTCAGAGATAAACGTCCAGCAAAGAAGTCCCACTTAGTGCCTAACTCATAGCTTTCAGTATCTTCTGGCTCTAAATCGGCGTTAGTACTGCCGAGACGATCCGCGCCATCACCATTTGAGGTCCCCGGAGGGTTAGAAGATGTAGCCCAAGCCGCATAAATACTGCCGTTTTCGGAAGGCTTATAAAGTACCGATAATTGATAGTTAAAGAAGTCGGTATCGTTACTGAATTCAGAAGTCGAATTCTCAGCACTGGTGCTGTAATCATCCCAACGGATCCCGGCGTTCACCATCCACGCTTCGGTTAACTCAATGGTGTTAAAGGCATAAAGCGATCGAGTATCGGTTTCTGTAACTGTCGCATCGGTGCCGAGGGTGATAGTGCCAACCCAAGGATCGTGCGGATTTGGATTATCCAGCAGCGTACAGTTGTAGTTATCTAGCATCGCCTGATTACAACCCGCGTTGCGGCCATTGCCCGTATCGACGGTGTAACTCAAATTGCTGGTACGTTCGTTACTGAGTTCAGTACCAACGGCAAAACGGTTAGTCATTCCCGCAAGTTTTGCTTCACCCGAGAGTTGCAATTGAGTCGCTAGGGTCTTAGTAACCGAATGGCGCGACTTAGTGTTTCGCCAAACATAACCATTAGCCACGTTACCCGTGGTATCGTCAGGGTTAGTCACAATATAGTAATTGCTGTTACGGCTATAGATGGAGGTCGAAGTGAACTGCATGTCGTTGTTAAAATCATGGCTGATCAACACTGACGCCGTATCATCCATAGTGTCGCGAAAATCCCGCGACAACAAACCGTAGAAGTTATCAGGGTCGACATCCGCAGGTTGACCCGTTGCCTGATCGTAGGGAATACCATAATCAGGAATATCATGATTTTCAAAGTGATAATATTCGAGCGTGACTTTGGTTGGCGTCGTTAAACCAAAGGTCACCGAAGGCGCTACACCCCAACGATTACCCGTGACTTCATCGCGCCCCGGGGTGTCTGCATCGTGGGCCATCATGTTGATACGGACCGCAGCCTCATCGGTAATCACATGGTTAACATCAACACTGGCGCGTTTTAGCGAATCCGTTCCGACGGCAACATCGGCATTAATAAAGTCTTCGGATTGGGCTTTTTTGGTCACAATATTGATGCTACCGCCAACGGCGCCACGACCGTTATACACAGAGCTTGGGCCTTTCAGAACTTCGATTTGTTCAATGTTAAAGGTTTCGCGGCTTTGTGAGCCCACATTACGCATACCATTGATAAAGGTTGAAGATTGAGCATCGTAACCACGGATAAAGGGTCTATCACCGTAAGGGTTGCCGCCCTCACCTGTCCCTAGTGTGATACCGGGTGTTGCACGCAGTGCATCGGTAAAACTCTGGGCGCCCATATCCTTGATTAAATCTTGATTGATAACGGTAACGGTTTTAGCGGTATTGAGCAGATCTTCGGTAAATTTACCCGATTGCACTTTACGGGTGTTGTAACCTAAGTACTCACCGTTCACTTCAATATGTTCAACTTTCTTATCAACGACTTGTGGCTGTGGCTGTGGCTGTGGCTCCGTCGCCATAGCGGGAGCGGCTGAAACCGCCATTCCAATCGTTAACGAACCTAAAACATGGGCACCG
Organism: Shewanella sp. GD04112; assembly: GCF_029835735.1. Classification (NCBI taxonomy): domain Bacteria; kingdom Pseudomonadati; phylum Pseudomonadota; class Gammaproteobacteria; order Alteromonadales; family Shewanellaceae; genus Shewanella; species Shewanella sp. GD04112. Next base: position 826,411 of record NZ_JAOEAL010000001.1, on the reverse strand, counting down.
AGCGTAACTCGGCCATTGCGGCGTTTTGCAAATTTCATCAAAAGCATTCCTGTTGCGGAGTAAACTCTGTAACAGATGTCCCCCATCTGTTAATCGCCGCTAATATATGCAAAACATAAATTGCAATCAATAATTATTATCATTTACATTACAATTTAATCTTAGTCACAATTTGAAACTGAAATGCGCGCTAGGTCTTACTGGCGGTTGAATAAGTAAGATCTCCATACCGAAATAAAACTAACACCATGAAAATTAATGAAATTAAACTTATATGACGGTAAAAATCGAGAATATTCTCAGGAACTACCCATGTTTATTTAGGTGAAATTGGCTGATCCACAGGGAGTAAGCAAACTTGGGCTGACAAAATCGCGTATCGATAATCGGAGCTAAAAATATCGAAAATGCGGCTCTTGAGTGATGTGGTTTTAAGCTGTTTCGAGGATAAATAACAATAAAATCGTGAAATTAACCTCACATTTCCATTTGTGTCATCTAAGCTGATAGAGTGTGATTAAGATTGCTGTGGTTCAGCGACTTTTCGTCTAACCTTAATGACATGGTGACCATAAGGCTTAAGTTCATAAGAGGAAACACTGAAGCATGAACGTCAATTTTATTAACCCTTTTCTGCAATCCCTGCTCAATGTCATTTCGACGATGGCAAGCATGGATCTCACTCCGGGCAAGCCCCAAATTAAAACCGACAACTTAGCCAAGGGTGATGTGTCCGGGTTAATTGGTATGGTTGGGCCACAGACTAAAGGGTCGTTATCTATTACCTTTGAACAAAAACTGGTACTGCAGATCATGCAAAATATGCTTGGGGAAAACCCAGGTAAGATAAATGAAGAAGTGACAGATTTGGTAGGTGAAATCACCAACATGGTCACAGGAGGAGCAAAAAATCTTTTAGGGCAAAAGGGTTACGAGTTTGAAATGGCAACTCCTATGGTGGTCTCGGGTAAAGGGCATACCATTTCCCATAAAGCGAATGGCACTAAAATTATCATGCCCTTCAGTAGCCCATACGGCACTGCCTTTATTGAAATCTGTTTTGAAAATTAATCCGTTACCACTGACTCCCCTTTAGCCTTCCTTTCACGTCGCTCTGCAAGCTTGATTATTGCCTCAAAGGTGCAATAACCAAGTGCAGAACGGCTGACAATTCTCTCAATCATCCGCTTTCAGGGCATAAAAAACGGCGCAAAGCGCCGTTTTGGTATTCACTCCAATGGCTTATGCAAGGCAAACTGCCACCCTTGGGGTGAGTTTAGTCACTAATTCATAGGCGATGGTGCCAATATGCTCGGCGACTTCCTCAACCGGTAAGGCTGCGCCCCAGAGCAATGCTTCATCGCCCACAAGGTCCGTCGCATCAGCACCTAAATCAACGGTTAGCATATCCATAGATACACGACCAACGATCGGTACTCGGCGACCATTAACCCACACGGGCGTGCCTTCTGGCGCATTACGCGGATAACCATCACCATAACCAATCGCCACGACACCAAGGCGAGTATCTTGTTTCGCCGTCCAATAACAACCATAGCCAACAGGTTGTCCGGCCTTGTGATCGCGCACCGCAATCAAACGCGAGACTAAATTCATCGCCGGGATCAGACCATGATTGGCGCCGCAATCCCCCGTGACCGGAGACACACCATAGAGCGCGATCCCTGGGCGGATCCAGTCCCCTTGGCTCTTGGGCCAATAGAGGGCGCCCGCAGAATTGGCTAAGGTTCTAAACCCAGGTAAATCTGCGGTTAACTGATTAAAGGTTTGCATTTGCACTTGGGTGTAATGATTTTCAGGCTCATCGGCACAAGCAAAGTGAGTCATTAAATGGATGGGCTTGGCGACATTGTCACAGGCCATCAAACGCGCATACACCTGCGTAAATTGCTCAGGGGTTACACCTAACCGATGCATGCCAGAATCCACTTTCAACCATACTGTGACAGGTTTTGAGAGCGTCGCCTGCTCTAACATTTCGATTTGCGACTCGTGGTGCACCACAGTATCGATATCGTGGGCCACCAACAAAGGTAAATCCGTGCTGCGAAAGAAGCCTTCAAGCAATAACAAGCGCGCCTTCACGCCACCAGCGCGCAGCTCTAAGGCCTCTTCTAAACGGGCTAAACCAAAGCCATCAGCCGTATGTAAACAATTGGCGACATTTAATAATCCATGACCATAACCATTGGCTTTCACCACCGCCATTACTTGGCTGCGACTCGCCTGTTGACGCAAGACGGCGAGATTGTTCTGCAGTGCACTACTGCTAATTTCTGCTCGGGGAAAAGGTTTCAAAATTTGCCTTGTCTATTTGGAAAGTCAGGAAATAAAAAGAATACATAAGCAGTGCTTAGCTTCTAACACCAGCAATTAATCTTCTTCAAACTGCGGGCCAGCGTAGTTATCAAAACGGGAAAACTGGCCTTGGAAAGTCAAGCGCACACGTCCAATGGGGCCGTTACGCTGCTTACCGATAATGATTTCCGCGGTGCCCTTATCGGGAGAATCGTTGTTATACACCTCATCACGGTAAATAAACATGATGAGGTCCGCATCCTGCTCAATAGAACCCGATTCACGTAAGTCCGAGTTCACTGGGCGCTTATCGGCACGTTGTTCGAGCGAGCGGTTAAGCTGAGAAAGTGCAATCACGGGGATCTCTAACTCTTTAGCCAATGCCTTGAGAGAGCGAGAGATTTCAGCAATTTCTAGGGTACGGTTGTCCGATAACGCCGGTACTTGCATCAGCTGCAAGTAGTCGACCATGATCATCGACAACCCACCATATTCACGGGCAATACGACGGGCACGACTGCGCACTTCGGTCGGCGTTAAGCCTGAACCGTCGTCGATATACATCTTGCCCTGCTCGAGCATAATCCCCATGGTCGAGGATACCCGCGCCCAATCCTCATCATCGAGTTGTCCGGTACGGATTTTAGTTTGATCGACGCGGCCCAAGGAGGCCAACATACGCATCATGATCTGTTCCGAGGGCATCTCAAGACTGAAAATCAGCACTGGCTTGTCTTCATTCATCGCCGCCTGTTCGCACAAGTTCATCGCGAAGGTGGTTTTACCCATAGAAGGACGCGCCGCGACGATGATCAAGTCGCCGGATTGGAAGCCCGCTGTCATGCGGTCGAGATCGCTAAAGCCGCTCGACACCCCAGTCACACCGTTGTGTGGATTGTTGTAGAGCTGCTCAATCTTATCGACGGTTTTTTCGAGAATGGTTTTAATGCCTTCAGGACCTTCGTTGGCATTGGTGCGCTGCTCGGCAATCTTAAAGACTTTACTCTCGGCCAAATCGAGCAAGGCGCTGGAATCACGCCCTTCGGGATTGTAACCCGCATCGGCAATCTCATGGGCGACACGGATCATCTCACGCACCACGGCGCGCTCACGCACGATCTCGGCGTAGGAAACAATGTTACCCGCGCTCGGAGTGTTTTTGGCAATCTCGCCTAAATAGGCAAAGCCGCCCGCTTCTTCAAGCTGGTTTTCAACTTCAAGCTGTTCAGAAACCGTAATTAAGTCGATGGGTTGACCACTTTCGACTAAACGGTGCATGGCCGCAAAAATCATTCGGTGCGAGCGGGAATAAAAATCCTCTTTCACCACAGTCTCGGCCACTTTATCCCAAGCGTCGGCGTCTAACATTAGGCCACCTAAGACCGATTGTTCAGCCTCTATCGAATGCGGCGGCAGCTTTAAGCTATCGACCTGCACATCTGTCGGCTTATTCTTAGGTTTAAACGCACCTTGTTGTGACATTAACACTCCCGATTTCCAACAACTTAACAAAATATGATATAAAACCCGCGTCAAGCAAACAGGCCATTTACATTCGCCTGTTACCTCATTCCAACGGACACTCTAACTAAAAATAAGGAAAGAACATGCGTATTGCATTGGTTGCAGCCTTAGTACTGACCTCTGGCGTAGCAACAGCCGATGAAGGACAATGGCAACCTTACCAAATGCCTTCAATTGCAGACAAACTCAGCGCGCGCGGAATCGATATTCCCGCCGACAAATTAGCCGATCTCACCAGTTATCCTATGAATGCCGTTGTCGGGCTGGGCTATTGTACCGCCAGTTTTGTCTCGCCCCAAGGGCTAGTTGTGACAAACCATCATTGTGCCTACAAGGCGATACAATATAACACTAAGAAAGAACATAACTATCTCGAACAGGGCTTTTTAGCCACCTCGATGGATAAAGAACCGTCTGCAGGTCCAAACGAGCGTTTATACATCACTGAAGCTGTGACCAATGTCACCAGCGATGTCACCAAAGACCTAAGTCAAGATCCGCTCAAACGCTACGAAGACATTGAAAACCACAGCAAAGCCTTGATCAAAAGCTGTGAGGCCGATGATAACTACCGCTGTAACGTTCGCAGCTTCCACAATGGTTTGGAATATTACCTCATCAAGCAATTGATGATCCGCGATGTACGCTTAGTGTACGCGCCACCTGAAAGCGTTGGCGCTTACGGCGGTGATATCGATAACTACGAGTATCCACGCCACTCGGGCGATTTTGCCTTCCTGCGCGCCTATGTAGGTAAAGATGGCAAGCCCGCGGCCTACAGCGAAGATAACATTCCTTACATGCCAAAGAGTTACCTGAAAGTGAACGCCGATGGAGTGAAAGCGGGCGACGGCGTGTTTGTGGCGGGTTATCCAGGCACAACTAGTCGTTATAACCTCACCAGCGAGCTTAAATTTGCTAGCGACTGGCTGTATCCCACTCAGGCAAAACGCTATCAATTACAGATTGATACTATCGAAGCCATGGGTCAGGAAGATGCCGATATCGCCATTAAATATGCGGGCAATATGGCGTCTATGGCGAACCGGATGAAAAAACTCAACGGTCTGCTGGCTGGCTTTAAAGCCACGGATATCGTCGGCATTAAACAGCAACGCGAAGATGATTTTCTTGCTTGGTTAAAGAAAAACCCAACTCTTAATCAAAACCTTATTAGCGAGCTAGAAGTTTTATTGGCCGAGCAGCAACTGCAGACCCAAACCAATTATTACTTCACCAACGCCCAATCGAGCACACTGCTCACTGCGGCCAATAGCCTCTATCGCTTAGCCAAGGAAAAGCAAAAGAGCGATGCCGAGCGTGAAATCGGTTACCAAGAGCGTGACCTTGCCATGTTCAGCTCGCGCCTGAAGCGTATCGACTCCAGCTTTGACGTTAAAGTTGATAAAACCCTGTGGTTACAGGATTTAAATGCCTACTTGTCGCAGCCTAATCGCGTTGCTGCTTTAGACAATATGCTGAATCTGGACGATAAAAACGTCAGCCTAGAAGCAAAACTCGATGGCTTGTATTCGCTAACGACGCTAACCGAGCAAGCGCAACGTCTGGCGTGGATGGACGCCGATGCGAAGGCCTTTGAAACCAGCAGCGATCCTTTTATCCGCCTCGCTGTCGCGTTGTACGACACCAATATGGCGCAAGAAAAGGCAGAAAAAATTCTAGCGGGTAAACTGTCTACCGCTCGCCCTGCCTATATGGCCACCGTTATCGACTACTACAAAGCCAACAACTGGCCTGTGTATCCCGATGCAAACGGTACCCTACGTATCAGCTACGGAATGGTCGATGGTTATCAATCCCGTGATGCCCTCTACAAACAGCCATTTACTCGCCTCGATGGCATAGTCGCTAAGCACACCGGGGTTGAACCGTATAACGCACCGAAAAAACTGCTCGATGCGATTCATGAGCAGCGTTTTGGCGATCACTTAGTGAAATCTGTCTACCAAGATCCACGCGGCTGGATTTGCCGTCTGTTCTCTTGCTTAGACAAGCCAGAAGAGTTTAACTCTGTGCCAGTTAACTTCCTGTCGAGCGTAGATACCACAGGCGGTAACTCGGGCTCGCCAGTCTTTAACGGTAAAGGCGAACTCGTCGGTCTTAACTTCGATTCCACCTATGAAGCCATTACCAAGGACTGGTTCTTCAACCCTACCATCACCCGTGCCGTGCACGTGGATATTCGATATATCCTGTGGATGATGGATGAAGTCGACCATGCTGATAATTTAATTAAAGAACTCGAGTTAGTGAGAAATTAATATTAAGTTAATATTCAGCATTAATGGATAATAAAATTCGCCAATATTAACTCAATTAATTTAACCGATATAAATTAAGCATATTTAAAAACCGTTCAAAGAATAATCTTTGGACGGTTTTTTATTTTAAGCAATTTACTAATTTGTGATCTATTACATTTTCCATTCGTCATAATAGTTCATCAACCATCTTAATTAGCATTATTTAAACCAATAGAGATCATGGACAATTTGTCCAAGCACAAAATCGAAACGAGTGATAACACCCTCATAATGCAATAAATCACACCGCAAGCCTTTAAAATACAACAAACAGTGTTAGGCAACTAAGGCAAACGCTACAACACACTGTATATAAAGAACAAACTTAAAAACACCAGATAAAGCACAAACGGAAAATCCTATTTTTATTTCTAAAAAATTATCAAAAATGACTAATAAAACCATTAAAAACACCTGTTTTATCAAAAACAATAAAACTTGATCGCTCTCAAGTTTTTTCCAGAATCAATTTCCTATTATCCAGCCGTCTAAAACTTACCAATACGCTTTTGCCCGAGGCATAAGCTGCTAAATAAATACATTAAATAACACTGAAAATATAATTCAGGTTGAAAATGAGGAACGCGAAATCCTATGAAAGCGACAACTTATCAACCGGGAGAAATCCAAGGGCTGATCAAGATAAATGCATCCAAATGTAAAGGATGTGATGCTTGTAAACAGTTCTGCCCAACCCATGCCATTAATGGCGCCTCGGGTGCAGTGCACTCTATTGATGAAGATAAATGCTTAAGCTGCGGCCAATGTTTAATTAACTGCCCCTTTAGCGCCATTGAAGAAACCCACAGCGCCCTTGAAACCGTCATTAAAAAGCTCGCCGATAAAAATACTACCGTCGTCGGCATTATCGCCCCTGCCGTGCGGGTAGCAATTGGTGAAGAATTCGGTTTAGGCACGGGCGAACTCGTGACGGGTAAGCTCTATGGTGCGATGAATCAAGCAGGCTTTAAGATTTTCGACTGTAACTTTGCCGCCGATCTCACCATCATGGAAGAAGGCAGTGAGTTTATTCATCGCCTCCATGCCAATGTCAAAGGTGAAGAAAATGCAGGGGCGCTACCGCAGTTCACCTCCTGCTGCCCAGGTTGGGTGCGTTACCTCGAAACCCGCTATCCAGCGCTATTACCTAACCTGTCCACCGCTAAATCTCCCCAACAAATGGCTGGAACGGTCGCCAAAACCTACGGTGCTAAGGTGTATCAAATGCAGCCAGAGAATATTTTCACTGTCTCTGTGATGCCTTGTACCTCGAAAAAACTTGAAGCCTCACGCCCCGAATTTAACTCGGCTTGGCAATACCATCAGGAACATGGTGCTAACACGCCTTCGTACCAAGATATTGATGCCGTGCTGACCACCCGAGAAATGGCTCAATTGCTAAAACTGCTCGATATCGACCTCGCTAATACCCCCGAATATCAAGGCGATAGCTTGTTCTCTGAATACACTGGCGCGGGCACTATCTTTGGTACCACAGGTGGTGTGATGGAAGCGGCATTACGTACCGCCCATAAAGTGCTCACTGGCACTGAAATGGCCAAGTTGGAATTTGAACCCGTACGCGGGCTAAAAGGCGTCAAATCGGCTTCCGTCAGCCTGTTTGATACTCAGCTCAACCAGAATGTGACGGTCAATGTCGCAGTAGTACACGACATGGGCAATAACATCGAACCCGTGCTGCGCGACGTAATGGCTGGCACCTCGCCCTATCACTTCATCGAAGTGATGAACTGCGCTGGCGGCTGCGTCAACGGTGGAGGCCAACCTATTGAAGGTAAAGGCTCTTCTTGGCTTGGTAACATTTAACGGAGAACTGCTATGAGCAAGAAAAAACACCTATTTGCTGAGGACAGTTTCTTTCTGTCACGCCGTAAGTTTATGGCCGTAGGCGCTGCCTTTGTCGCCGCCTTAGCCATTCCTATTGGTTGGTTTAGCAGCAAGCTTGAGCGCCGCAATGAGTACATAAAGGCCAGAAGCCAAGGGTTATATAAGGACGACAGCCTAGCGAAAAAACGTGTTAGCCACGCCAACCCTGCGGTAGAGAAATACTACAAAGAATTCGGTGGCGAGCCATTAGGACATATGTCCCATGAGCTACTGCACACCCATTTTGTCGACCGCACCAAATTAAGCTCTTGATTGGAGATGAAAAATGCATCAAGAACATGATATGAGACCCATTTTAAAACATCCGTTAAACATCAGGATCTTCCACTACATTCTGCTACTGAGCTTTTTGCCGTTAGCCGCGACGGGTTTGTTATTGTTTTTTAAACCGCTTTCCCAGGAAGGCATGCAGCTAACCTATGATGTGCACATCATTGCGGGGATTGTTATGGCCCTCGATGCCGTGGCATTTACCATCATGGCATTCGACCGAGTGGTGTTATTTATCGCCCGCGTGTTCAGCTTCTCCGGACGCGACGTGAAATGGTTTATGGTGTTAGGCGGTTACCCACAAAAATTCTTACTGGGTAAAAAAGTGCCTATCCCTCCGATGAACAAGTACAACTCTGGCCAGAAGCTATTTGGTGCCTGTGTACTGATTGGCGGCACAGTGCTTATCCTCTCAGGTTTAGTGCTGTGGCTTATCCCTCACGCCGCACCACGGGATACAGTGTGGTTTTTAGGTCAAGCCCATTTGGTCTCAGGCCTAGTGTTAACCGCTTTCTTACCCGTGCATTTATTCCTCGCGGTGTACCGCTTCGATGACTTCAAAGCCATGATGATCCACGGCAATGTGCCCTACCATGATGCCGCCGAGTACACCCCGCTATGGGTCAAAAATGAAATTGCCCCCGTCGCCACGAACGGCGAACAACTGACCAGCAAATAGCTAAGTCTCCTGCGGCAGTTGCTCAACAACTGCCGAATTTCTGTATTCATATTCAAGGGCATAGATAACCATGAGCACACACGAGCATCATTCCATTACCGTCTCTGACTATAATCCCAACGTCAGCTTTATTGACGATCAGGCAATTTGGCAGGCCATCGAAGAGGCCAGCAATCCGAGTCGCGACCAAGTCCTCGCCATTCTCGACAAAGCGCGCCAATGCGAAGGCTTAAGCATTCGTGAAACCGCTCTCCTGCTACAAAATCAAGATAAAACGCTGGATGAAGCACTCTTTGCCGTCGCCCGTGAGATTAAAAACACCATCTACGGCAATCGTATAGTGATGTTTGCACCGCTCTATGTGTCCAACCACTGTGCCAACAGTTGTAGTTACTGCGGCTTTAACGCCGATAACCATGAGCTGAAACGCAAGACCTTAAAACAGGATGAGATCCACCAAGAGGTCACCATCCTCGAAGAAATGGGCCACAAACGGATCTTGGCCGTTTATGGCGAGCATCCACGCAACAATGTGCAAGCCATTGTTGAAAGTATTCAAACCATGTACAGCGTTAAGCAGGGCAAGGGCGGCGAAATTCGCCGTATCAACGTCAACTGTGCGCCAATGAGTGTGGAGGACTTTAAACAGCTAAAAACGGCGGCGATAGGCACTTACCAATGCTTCCAAGAAACCTATCATCAAGACACCTACAGTAAAATGCACCTAAAAGGTAAAAAAACCGACTTCTTATACCGCCTCTACGCCATGCACAGGGCGATGGAAGCGGGAATCGATGATGTCGGTATCGGCGCGCTCTTTGGCCTGTATGACCATAGATTTGAGCTGCTCGCCATGCTCACCCATGTTCAACAACTCGAAAAAAACTGTGGCGTTGGCCCACATACCATTTCCTTTCCGCGGATAGAACCCGCCCATGGCTCAGCCCTCAGTGAAAAGCCCCCCTATGAGGTTGATGACGAATGCTTTAAGCGTATCGTTGCCATCACTCGCCTAGCCGTACCTTATACCGGGCTGATTATGAGTACGCGGGAGAGTGCAGCCCTACGTAAAGAATTGTTAGAGCTTGGCGTTTCACAGATCAGTGCAGGCTCATGCACCGCACCGGGTGGCTATCAAGACAGTAAACAAAATCAACACGATGCCGAACAATTTAGCCTTGGCGATCATCGCGCCATGGATGAGATCATCTATGAATTAGTTACGGATTCGAATGCCATCCCCTCCTTCTGTACGGGCTGTTACCGTAAAGGGCGCACTGGCGACCACTTTATGGGATTAGCCAAACAACAGTTTATTGGCAAATTCTGCCAACCCAATGCCTTGATCACCTTTAGGGAATATCTGAACGACTACGCCAGCGATAAAACCCGTGAAGCAGGTAACGCCCTGATAGAGCGAGAACTCGCCAAAATGAGTCCATCACGGGAACGTAATGTACGTGGTTGTTTGCAAAAAACCGATGCGGGTGAACGGGATATCTATCTGTAAATGGCATCTTATTTATTTTCTGAGCCCGGCGTACAGTTGCATTTTGGCCTTAACACTAGCGCCTTACTGAATGCGATAGAGCGCGCTGATGTAATCGTGTTACACGCGGCGATTTACAGCAACTTTGCTAATAATGCGGTGGGCCAATTACTTTTACAGCGCTTACAAAGCGCAAGCTTCAAGCAACTCACCCTGATTAAACTTGAGCCCACTGGTCCTTGGCGGGATGAGTTTGCCACTATCCTACGCCCCGAAATGCCGCTGCGGGAAGTGGAGCGACTCTATGAAAGCTCCCGCCACTGGTGCGCCGAGCTAAAGAGACAGTTTCCTGAGACAGTCAATTTAGTGTCGACCCAAGCGCTGCCACTGCAACCTATATTGCTGATTGGCGACAGACTCTTTGTCGGTCACTATGCCCATAGCCATACCACTTCGGCTCAGGGGCTTTGGATAGAGTTTGATGCTATTGCTTTAGGCCTTGCGCCAAACAGCTTAATCGATTGGTTTTATTCCGGCGTCACCGCAGAGCAAGACTCGCCGGAGGCAATAACCCTTGGCCGTTACGTGGAAGAATGTCGCCGCGCCGTGGGCGATCTCTGGTATCAAAGTGTGATTGCGCTGGATAAGGAGCGTCACTGATGCATGCCTGTCATATCCCAATCATTCAGCAAACACCTTCCTGCACGCAACCAAGTTTGCTCAAACCTATAGCACTCAGTTATGCGCAAATCCTTGAGCTGCTCCAAGGGCAGGACGATGAATGGCTGTTTAGCCGCGCGCAGCTCGCTACAGAGCTCGAATTTCAGCAACAGGTGTATTTACGCGGCATTGTTGAATTCTCGAATTATTGTCGTAACCACTGCCATTACTGTGGACTGCGTAGCGAGAATCGACAGGTAAAGCGTTATCGGCTCTCGAACGAAGAAATCCTCAGCGCGGTGAATAACATAGCCGCACTCGGCCTCGGCACTGTGGTACTGCAATCGGGGGATGATTTTAGCTACAGTTGCAAGCGCATCAGCGCCCTTATTAGTGAAATTAAGCAGCGCCATAACCTAGCAATCACCCTCTCCTTAGGTGATCGCAAACATCATGAGTTGGAAAACTGGCGTGAGGCGGGCGCCGATCGTTATTTACTCAAGATGGAAACCTTCGACCGCGCACTCTTTGCTCGCTGTCGCCCTAAAGCCCATTTCGATGAACGAATTGCAAGACTTGCGCACCTTAAGTCACTCGGCTTTCAGACAGGTTCCGGCATCATCATCGATTTACCTGGGATGACTGACGCTATCTTAGCCCGCGATATTCAATGCTTAACTGAGCTGCAGCTCGATATGCTGGCCTGCGGCCCTTTTATCGCCCATGCGCAAACTCCATTTGCCACATCGCTCAATGGCAGCGCCCTTAAGAGTCATCGAGTGAGCGCGATTTTGCGACTGATGAATCCTGGGGCAAATATCCCCGCGACCAGCTCTCTCGATGCCCTCGAAAAAGGCACTCGGGAACTGGCACTCAAGCGAGGCTGCAATGTGATTATGCCCTCCTTCACACCAACACAGGTGAGTGGTGACTACAGCATTTATCCGGGAAAAAACCAGCAACAACATCCGGCTGCGGAGCGACTTAACCATGTCTGCCAGCTAATTCAAAGCCATGGGCTAATCCCCTCCTTAAACCGCGGTGATTCGAAAAGGACTCAATATGTGTCAAGGCATTAATCCACAAGAGCATTCCCAAAACCAATCGGCACCACGGGGCATGCGTTACCATATCGCCTTAGTCGGTCGACGCAATGCGGGTAAGTCATCCCTGCTCAATATGATCGCAGGACAACAAATCTCCATTGTGTCCGATATTAAAGGCACGACCACAGATGCCGTAGCAAAGGCCTATGAGTTGCAGCCTTTGGGGCCTGTGACCTTTTACGACACGGCTGGGATCGATGATGACGGAGAATTAGGTGCCATGCGGGTGAAGGCAACTCGTAAAGTGTTGTTCCGCTCCGATATGGCACTCTTGGTGGTGGACGAACAAGGGCTTTATCCATCGGATATCGCCTTAGCGAACGAAATACAGCAGATGCGAATGCCGATACTGGTGGTATTCAATAAAGCCGATATCTGCATGCCTAAAGCTGAAAATATTGCCTTCTGCCAACAGCAATCCTTGCCCTTTATTGTGGTCTCAGCCACCACAGGCCTTGCGGCCAAGACACTTAAGCAGCAGATTATCGATTTAGCACCCGCGGAATATAAACAAGACCCTCAGCTAGCGGGCGACCTCTATCAAGCGGGGGACGTTATTCTCTGCGTCGTACCAATCGATATGGCGGCACCTAAAGGACGCTTGATCCTGCCGCAGGTACAGATCCTTAGGGAAGCATTGGATCGCAGCGCGATCGCTATGGTGGTGAAAGAAACGGAACTAGAAAAGTCATTATCCGTCGTCACCCCCAAACTAGTTGTCTCCGATGCACAGGCGATTAAGCAAGTCGCCGCCATAGTGCCAGCATCGATTCCACTCACGACTTTCTCAACTCTGTTTGCGCGCTTTAAAGGGGATTTAACCACCCTTGCCGCAGGCGCGGAGGCGTTAGATAAATTGCAAGATGGCGATAAAGTGCTCATCGCCGAAGCCTGCAGCCACAGTGTACAGGAAGATGATATCGGCCGAGTCAAACTCCCCCGCTGGATAAATAGCTACACGGGTAAACAACTCGAATTTATCGTGACGTCCGGCCACGACTTTCCCGATGATTTAGAGCAATATGCGCTCGTCATCCACTGCGGTGCCTGTATGTTTAACCGCAATGAAATGCTTCGCCGCATCCACGAATGCCAACGTCGTTGCGTGCCTATCACTAACTACGGGGTCGCGATTTCAAAGCTACAGGGCGTGCTGCCACGGGTGCTCGCGCCTTTTAACAGCAGTCCGCAGCAATAACATATTGAGCCTTAGTGCCAGGCTTAGCTGCAATAAAGTCGCTAAGCCTGTTTATTCTTGATACGTGACAAACAACCACTTGCCCAGCAATACGAGCTAAATCGCGCCCATAAAAAAACACCGCCGAAGCGGTGTTTTTCATTTAAAGCAGTTGGTAATTAAGCTTCTGCAACAACAGATACTTTAACAACAGCTTTAACTTCAGTGTGTAACTGAACTTCAACTTCGAAGTCGCCAGTAGTACGCAGAGCGCCTAATGGTAAACGAACTTCAGCTTTAGCCAGTTCAACACCAGCAGCAGTTACTGCATCAGCGATGTCACGAGTGCCAACTGAACCAAACAGTTTGCCTTCATCACCAGCTTTAGAAGCGATAACAACAGCTTCCAGAGCAGCGATTTTTTCAGCGCGTTGGTTAGCAGCAGCCAGATCAGCAGCTAATTTAGCTTCTAATTCAGCGCGACGAGCTTCAAATACTTTAACGTTGCTTTCGTTAGCAACAACAGCTTTACCTTGTGGCAGCAGGTAGTTACGAGCGTAACCAGCTTTAACTGCAACTTGGTCACCCAGGTTACCCAGGTTAGCGATTTTATCAAGCAGAATAACGTTCATTATCAAATCCTCTATATTCGATTAGGAATACTGCAATTACTGATGTAAATCAGTGTATGGCAGTAGAGAAAGATAACGAGCACGCTTGATTGCGCGAGCTAGTTGACGCTGATATTTAGCACTAGTACCAGTGATACGGCTTGGAACGATCTTGCCGCTTTCAGTGATGTAGTTCTTTAAAGTAACGATATCTTTGTAATCAATTTCTGCAACACCTTCAGCGGTGAAACGGCAGAACTTGCGACGACGGAAATAACGTGCCATTTGACAGTCTCCTAAGTTTTCAATTCGACATTTTCGGCATGGATGACTAAGCGATTTTGGCCATTGCGCCCCTGTTGAAGCGTCATAAAACCTTGAACTTGTACTTCCACACCTGCTTTCAGATTGTCTGCCACGCTTTCAAAGCGTGGGCCACTCAATATCACTTGTATTTGTACGTAGACGTTGCGGAGCATATCTGCTTCATAACGCTGCGATTTGTGTTCTAGCATTATCACACTGTGTGCGATGCCTGCCGGGCTTTTAAAGCGTCTGGAACGGGTTATGGTTCCTGACAACACCAAGTTATTGGTGGTCACAGATAAACTTACTCAGCGATTTCTTCAGCGTTAGCTTCATCATATGAGCGGTCGCCAGCTGGGCCACGACGTGAATCGCGCTCATCTTTAGCTTTCGCCATTGGAGATGCTTCAGTAACGGCAACTTTAGTACGCATTACCATGTTACGCAGAACTGCGTCGTTGAAACGGAAAGCAGTTTCTAGCTCTTCAATCGTCTCTGCTGGTGCTTCAACGTTCATCAGAACGTAGTGAGCTTTGTGCAGGTCTTGGATTGGGTAAGCCAGTTGACGACGGCCCCAATCTTCTAAACGGTGGATTTTGCCGTTAGCTTCGGTGATAACACCGGTGTAACGCTCAATCATACCTGGTACTTGTTCACTTTGATCTGGGTGAACCATAAATACGATTTCGTAATGACGCATTTATTGCTCCTTACGGTTATGTAGCCTCGTTATTGGCTCAGTCAGACCAAGTGGAGGCAAGGAACGAAAATAGTGACTGATTCGAGCGCGAGATAGTACAGAAAGCAGACGTGAAACTCAAGCAATAACTTTGCCTCACCTCTCAATACGGGTATGATGACGCCTCACCCCTATTCGGATATCAGACACCAGCCATTCAAGAACCCTGACTAATGTTACGAGCAATGCTAAAAGTTATCGCCCCTTTGAGTTATTTTTGCCTATCTTTTCCGGCACTTGCGCTTGTACCTCCCGATTATCAGGAGCCGCCAAGCGATTTTACAGCAGAAGTCGAAGCCGGCTTACAGTTGAACACGGGCAATACCGAGTCGAGCAGTTTTAATGGTCGCACCCAGCTGATTTACGATGCCAAACAAACGAAGCAAGAAGCCACGCTAAAAGCGTATTTTGCTTCAGAAAAAAACAAAACCACCTCAGAGAAGTACGAACTCCAACTGCAGAGCAACTATAAACTCACCAAGGGCTATATCTTTGGCCGTGGTGACTTTACCTGGGATCAGTTCGGTAGTTATACCCAAATCTCAACCCTTTCTTCGGGTTATGGTTTTAATGCCATCAGTACCTATAAGACTAAACTCAGCCTCGAAGTCGGTCCGGGTTATCGATACAACCTGCCTGCGGAATCGGTCGCAGAGCCCGATCCCGCCGCCGAAAAGGATGTGATTTTACGTACTGCGGCAAAGTTTTCACAAAAATTGCAGGAATACACCAGCATCAATGCCGATCTCACCGCCGAGGTGGGCGAGAATAACAATACCCTCACCCTCGACATGAACTACAAGAACTTAGTGTTTCAAGACTGGGCATTTAAAATCGGCATGAACGTCAAGTACACCGAAGTGGTCCCCGAAGGCAGTAAGCAGACAGACACAGTCACCACCTTTAACCTGCTCTACACCTTTAGATAATAGCGATACCCAGTGGTTTGGCTGAAACGAGGTTCACCCTCTCAGCCAAATCCCATTTCAGTCGAATTGAGTGACCCACACACAAAAATGATAAGTTAGTCATTAAATCCCAACATTTTGCAACACGGAATACACACCAACTCCTGATATACTCTCCCTGCAACCATACAAGGAGTAGTTAATGGCAAATCCGCTACGCACTTTCGCCTCTTTATATAGCACGACTCTATTAACTGTGTTGGCAGGCGGTTTACTCACCACCTATTTAGGCCTACGCCTGTCGGTGATGCACGTTCCACAGCTATGGATAGGCGGCATGATGTCGGCCTATTACGTCGGCCTAGTGGCGGGTTCTAAGATTGGCCACCGTTTGATTGCTCAAGTTGGGCATATTCGTGCCTTTGTCGCCAGTGCCGGGATAGTGGCTGCCTCTGCCCTCGGCCACGCCTTAGTGGATGAGCTAGCGGTTTGGATCCTCTTAAGGCTTATCGTCGGTATGGGCATGATGTGCCAATACATGGTGCTCGAAAGCTGGCTCAATGAGCAGGCCGAAAGCAGCCAACGCGGCACTGTGTTTGCCAGCTACATGATAGTCTCGTACTTCGGCTTAATATTGGGCCAAGGTGCCATCAGCCTCTATCCTGAACTCGGCCTAGAGCCACTATTGCTGATCGCCATCTGTTTTGCCCTGTGTATTGTCCCCATTTCCTTGACTCGCCGGATTCACCCGGCGCCACTGGTGCCCGCGCCCTTAAAAATCGCCCACTATTGGCGAAAGGCCCCGCAAGCACTGACAACCATAGCGATAGGCAGCATGATTGTCGGCTCCTTTTACGGCTTAGCACCCGCCTATGCCAGTAACTTAGGTTTACCGCCTGAGAAAGTCGCCACTTATATGACGGCCACCATTCTCGCGGGTCTGCTGGCGCAATGGCCAATGGGGAAGCTATCCGACATCATGTCCCGCAGTCGACTTATCCGTATTAACTGCGTACTGCTTGGGATCTTAGCCTTAGGCATAGCCCTCACGCCTTACCATCCCACGCTCTCACTGGTGATGACGTTTCTGTTCGGTATTCTTGGCTTTACCTTCTACCCTTTGGCGACGGCATTGGCCAACTCCCGTGTCGAACAGAGCGAAAGGGTCGGTCTATCAGCCACCATATTACTGACCTTCGGTCTTGGGGCCAGTATCGGTCCGCTTATCGCATCCACCCTAATGCAATGGCTCGGCAACAGCATGCTCTATGGTTTTATGTCGGCCTGTACCTTAATTCTGTTTTTACGCCTGCGTTATGTTCACTCACAACAAAAGGCCGAAACCAATGTGACTCAAGACTACATCATGGCAACCGGTGACTTAGTCTCATCCCCGCTCGCGGCCGCGCTCGACCCAAGGGTTGATGTCGAATCGGTGCAGGAGCAAATGACTCCTACGCCCAGCGACGATGAAGAAGATTTAGGTGCCGATGCCCTCGAAGATGATGACACTGACAACGAACAACAGCTGACATTCGAGTTTGACGTTAATCCAGAGCCGACTTTTGTTGAGACTGAAAGCGAGGGTCAAGAAGAGTCAGATCTCGATGCGGTGAAAACCGCTTAAGTGAGATTTCAGTTATTCGAGACAATAAAAAAAGACGGGCTAGCCCGTCTTTTTTTATTGAAAGCTATCGATTAGCTACGGCGTTGACGCACGGCTTCGAAGAGGCAGATGCCCGTTGCGACCGACACGTTTAAGCTAGAAACGCTCCCCGCCATCGGAATCGACACCAAGGTATCGCAACATTCACGACTTAGGCGGCGTAAGCCTTTGCCTTCGGCGCCCATCGCAATTGCCAGCGGCCCTTTAAGATCGGCTTGATATAGCTCGTAATCCGCCTCGCCCGCCGTGCCAACAATCCACACGCCCTTTTCCTGCAGATGACGCATGGTACGCGCTAGGTTAGTCACTTGGAATAAGGGCACAGTTTCGGCGGCGCCGCAGGCCACTTTGCTCACCACAGCCGTTAAGCCTACAGAGTTGTCCTTCGGCACAATAATGCCCTGCACACCCGCGGCATCGGCGTTACGTAAGCAAGCACCTAGGTTATGCGGATCGGTAACACCATCTAAAATCAATAAAAACGGTAAGTCGGTCTTAGCTAACAACTCATCTAAGTCATGCTCACCAAGGATTTTTGCCGCTTTAACACGGGCAACAATGCCTTGGTGCTGTGCACTCTCGGCTTTATCGTCCAACACTTTGCGTGAGGTCACTTGGATGCTAGTGCCAAAGGCTTTAGCCTGGCGGATCAGCGGCGTTAAACGCTCATCTTCACGGCCCTGCAGCAGCCAAAGTTCAATAATGCGCTCAGGGCTGTGTTTTAACAGCGCTTCAACCGCGTGGATCCCAAAAATAATATCTTGTTTCTTCATTTACTTCTTTCTCGTGCTCCGCTTCGCGGCCTTTGGCTTTTTCGCCGAATTTTTTACGCTTTTCTTAGGCTTAGCGCCTGCTTTAGACTTGGACTTACTCGCCCCAGCTTTATCTGAACCGGCTTTCGATTTCGCGCCTGTCGATTTAGCTTCCTTAGCCATTTTAGCGCCTTCACGGTTTACCCGCTCACGCGCCGTCATCGGTTTTTCTCGACTCGGCGCAGACTTACGGCGACCGCCTTTTCCGCTGTCGCCAAGCATGACTAAGTCAATCTGTCTATCATCCAAGTTTACCGCAGCCACTTTTACCGTGACGGGATCTCCCACTTGATAGATTTGACCCGTATGCTCACCAATCAAACGCTGACGCATAGGGTCGAACTGATAATAATCGCTGCCAAGGCTAGAAATATGCACTAAGCCATCGATAAATAAGTCATTTAAGCGAACGAATAAACCAAAGTTAGTGACAGAGGCAATCACCGCCTCGAAGGTGTCACCCACATGGTCCTGCATAAATTCACATTTCAACCAGTCGCTTACATCACGGGTCGCTTCATCGGCACGGCGCTCGGTGTTCGAACATTCTTCGCCTAAGAGATCTAACTCATCGAGTTGATAATGGTAGCCACCATCGGATGTCCACTTCTCGTTGGCTTCACCTTTTTCCTTCGCCAATAAATAGCGGATCACGCGGTGCAGCACTAAGTCAGGATAACGGCGAATTGGCGAGGTGAAGTGCGCATATTCTTCGAGTGCTAAACCAAAGTGGCCTTCGTTATCAGGCGTGTAGATAGCTTGGCGCATTGAGCGCAGCAACATCACTTGGATAAGCTCGGCATCGGGCCTATCGGCGATTTGCAGCATCACATTCTGGTAATCCGCAGGGGTTGGCTCGAGTCCGCCGCCCATGCTTAAACCACGTTCGGCCAGAAACTCTTTAAAGTTTGCCAGCTTCTGCTCAGAGGGCGATTCATGCACGCGATAGAGGATTTCACCCTTGTGCTTTTTCACAAACTTAGCGGCCGATACGTTGGCCAAAATCATACATTCTTCAATGATTTTATGAGCTTGATTACGCGCTCTTGGCACAATCTTATCGATCTTGCGCTGGTCGTTAAAAATAAACTGCGTTTCTAGGGTCTCAAAGGCAATCGCCCCACGCTCGGCGCGCTGTTCATCGAGCGCTAAATAGAGCGACTGCAAACATTGCAGATGCGGGAATAGCGCTTCATGCTCAGGCGCAATCGGTCCGCCTTCGAGCATGGCGGCCACTTGGGTGTAAGTGAAACGCGCATGTGAATGCATCACTGCGGGATAAAACTTATAACCCGACAGCTTACCGCGGGCCGAAATCGTCATCTCCGCGACCATACACAGGCGGTCGACATGGGGATTGAGCGAGCACAGGCCGTTAGAGATTTTCTCCGGCAGCATTGGGATCACTTGCGATGGGAAGTATACCGAGTTACCACGGGCACGGGCTTCGGTATCTAAGGCCGAATCGGTACGCACGTAGTAGCTCACATCCGCAATCGCCACCCACAGACGCCATCCACCACTGGGTTTGACTTCGGCATAGACCGCATCGTCAAAGTCGCGGGCATCTTCGCCATCGATAGTCACTAAGGGCAGATCACGCAGATCGACGCGGCCAACTTTATCGGCTTCGGTCACTTCATCGGGGATCCGGCGCAGCTTTTTCTCAATCACCGCCGACCAAGTGTGGGGTAAATCGTAATTACGCAGGGCAATTTCGATTTCCATTCCCGGTGCCATTTGCTTGCCGAGCACCTCAGTGACTTTACCAGCCGCTTTCACGAATCGACCCGGACGGCGGGTTAATTCGACCACGACCACATCGCCTTGACGGGCGCCATTGCGATCTTCCGTGGCGATTAAGATTTCTTGGGTAATGCGCTTATCATCGGCAATCACAAATGCCATGCCGCTATCGACATGGAATCGCCCTACAATGGCGGCACTGCGCGGTTGGATCAGACGGACGATACGAGCCTCGCGGCGTCCTTTACGGTCCATACCGGCTTTTTGTGCCAACACTTTATCGCCATGGAAATACATCAGCATGTCGCGATTTGAGATAAATAAATCGTCGCCACCTTCGTCAGGTTTAAAGAAGCCGTAGCCTTCTCTGTGCCCAAGGACAGTGCCGGAAATCAGATCCATTTTTTCAGGTAAGCCATAGCTTTGACCGCGGGTAAATACCAGTTCACCGTCGCGCTCCATCGCCCGTAAACGGCGACGCAGGGCTTCTAACTGTTCTTCATCATGGATCTGCAGTGCAACAGCAATGCTGTCACGGGTAATAGGTGATTTTTGAGAACGTAAGTACTCGATAATATACTCACGACTTGGGATAGGGTTTTCGTACTTATCCTGTTCACGCTCGAAATGAGGGTCTTTGATCATTCAATATCCAATATTTCTGTCTCAATCAGTAGAGACATCTCAACGGGTTCGCAAGTGCTCTTGCTGGGCCCGCGCCACTGCACTGGCGGGCATTTTAGCGGCTAACACCTGCAGTAATGACAAGGCTTTTTTCTTGGTCGCCTCATCGGTAAATACATTGTTGTATAACCAGTTATAGGCCATTTCATAGTCCCTTGGACTACCATAACCTTCACCGTATAAACGAACCAGCATCATCCGCGCGGCTAAACTGCCGCTCGCCGCCGCTGGCAATAAATAAGTGACCGCACGGTCTTTATTACGAATAACAAACTTACCATTTTGATAATATTCGGCAAGTTTCACCATGGCCTCGGGACTGCCCTGTTCGGCCGCCTCTTGCAATAATCCCATCCCTTTGACTGCATTGGCTTTTACGCAGGTGCCATGGTTGAGCATCTCCCCCCACAGAAACTGGTACAGGGGCTGCTTTAAGACTTCGGCGCGCGCTTCGATATCTTGCACTAACTGACAGTCATCTTGCTTAACTCTTGCCAGATATTTTTCGCCGCGGATCATTTCAAGCAATTGATCTTGAGAATAAATATCCACCGCCTGTGTTTCAGCAAAGCACATTGAAGATACTAAGGGCAGCAGCGCAACTAATGCAGTACGTAGCATAACGACTCTCAATGACAATAGGGTGAATACTTGCATCGGCAGTATAACCTATTTCTTGAGCTCAAGCCGAATTTCTAACCACAGAAAACAAACAGGAAGGAACAACAAAGGAAGAAAAGGCCGTGAAACACGGCCTCTACGATTTTAGTTAAATGGGCTAACTAAAATCATCGTTTCATTACGGTCTGGACCGGTAGAAATGATGTCGATCGGCGTTTCTAACAACTCTTCAATGCGCTTGATGTAGTTGATAGCTGCTTGCGGTAACTGCTCTAAAGAGGTCGCACCGAAAGTTGACTCGCTCCAGCCTGGCATAGTTTCATAAACAGGCGTGACCTGCTCATAACCTTCAGCCGCTAATGGCGTAACCTTAGAGATAGTGCCATCTGGATGTTGGTAACCCACACAGATCTTCACTTCTTTCAGACCATCGAGTACGTCTAACTTAGTTAAGCAGAAGCCACTTACGCTGTTGATTTGTACTGCGCGGCGCATTGCCACTGCATCTAACCAACCTGGACGACGCTTACGACCGGTAGTCGCACCAAATTCATGACCTTTAGTCCCTAAATGATCACCCACTTCACATAAGAGTTCAGTTGGGAAAGGACCTGCACCCACGCGAGTGGTGTATGCCTTCATGATACCTAAGACATAGTCTAAATGACGTGGACCAAAGCCGCTGCCTGTCGCCACACCACCTGCGGTAGTGTTTGACGAAGTCACAAATGGATAAGTACCGTGGTCGATGTCTAACAGCGTACCTTGTGCACCTTCGAACAGAATTGGCTCACCCGCTTTACGCGCGTTATCCAACAGTTCAGTTACGTCAACACACATGCTCTTCAGGTAGTCAGCTAAGGCTAACGCGTCGCTCAGTGTTTGCTCGTAATCTACGGCGTCAACTTTGTAGTACTCTGTCAGCATAAAGTTATGATATGCCATAACTTCTTTCAGCTTTTCAGCAAATAGTTCAGCATTGAACAGATCGCCAACACGCAGACCGCGACGGGAAATCTTGTCTTCATACGCAGGACCAATACCACGACCCGTAGTACCAATAGCTTTGTTACCGCGCGCTTTTTCGCGAGCGATGTCTAAGGCACAGTGGAATGGTAGGATCAGCGGACATGCTTCAGAGATCAGCAGACGTTCCTCAACAGGAATGCCGC
The DNA here is from genome assembly GCF_029835735.1 of Shewanella sp. GD04112. Taxonomy (NCBI): domain Bacteria; kingdom Pseudomonadati; phylum Pseudomonadota; class Gammaproteobacteria; order Alteromonadales; family Shewanellaceae; genus Shewanella; species Shewanella sp. GD04112. Next base: position 803,690 of record NZ_JAOEAL010000001.1, on the reverse strand, counting down.
GCTCTTTGAGCATTTTGATCTCTTTCATCAGGGCGTCTGGTGCAAGCACCACACCGTTACCGATAATGCATTTCACATTGTCGCGTAGGATGCCTGATGGGATCAGATGCAGTACGGTTTTATCGCCATTGATCACTAGAGTGTGACCCGCGTTGTGACCGCCTTGGTAGCGAACTACATATTTTGCCTGTTCTGTTAGAAGGTCGACAATCTTACCTTTTCCTTCGTCACCCCATTGAGTGCCGAGAACAACTACGTTTTTGCCCATTGTTTGCTGCAAGGTTGTGGTTAAAAATGGATTCTAACAGATTTTAAACCGCAAGTGGTAAGGCATTTATGAAAAAATAATCAAAATGACCAGCCCAGCGGTGACTAAAGAACCGCCAACTCGGCGTAAAACTTGCTGATTCTGATGAGAAAGTTCGTTTAAATATCGGCGCCATTTATTGGGGAAAAACAAAGGCCCCACACCTTCCAAAATCAGTACCAATGCCACGGCCAGCATAAATAACTGTAAGCTCATCTTCCCCTCTCTTCGAACTGTCAGCAAAAAACACTTTCATTAACGCGAGCATAGCCAATTTTAGGCAATAAAAAACCCAGCATAAGCTGGGTTTTTTGAGATTCCAAAACGTATTAACGCTTAGAGAATTGTGGCTTACGACGTGCTTTACGTAGACCCACTTTCTTACGCTCAACTTTACGAGCGTCACGGGTTACGAAACCAGCAGAACGTAATGATGGACGCAGAGCTTCATCTAATTGCATCAGAGCACGAGTGATACCGTGACGGATTGCACCTGCTTGGCCAGTGATACCACCGCCCTTAACAGTTACATAGATGTCCAGCTTGTCAGTCATTTCAACTAGTTCTAATGGTTGACGAACAACCATACGAGCAGTTTCACGACCAAAGTATTGGTCCAAAGGACGTTGATTTACAACGATGTTGCCACTACCAGCTTTAGCGAATACGCGTGCTGTAGAGGTTTTGCGACGGCCAGTGCCGTAGTACTGAGTTGCAGCCATTTGCTTAATCCCGTTTAGATATCAAGAACTTGAGGTTGTTGTGCAGCGTGGTTATGTTCTGCGCCAGCGTAAACTTTCAGTTTACGGAACATGGCACGGCCCAGAGGACCTTTTGGTAACATACCCTTAACTGCTTTCTCGATGATCATTTCTGGCTTGTGAGCTTGCAGCTTTTCAAAGCTGATTTGCTTGATGCCACCAGGGAAGCCTGAGTGCGAGTAGTACGTCTTGCCTTGCGCTTTGTTACCAGTAACAGTAACTTTCTCAGCGTTGATAACGATGATGTAATCACCAGTGTCAACGTGAGGAGTGTATTCTGGCTTGTGCTTACCGCGTAAACGCAGAGCGATTTCGGTAGCGATACGACCTAAAGTTTTGCCGTCAGCATCAACGACGAACCAGTCACGAGTTACAGTTTCTGGTGTAGCAGTAAAAGTCTTCATTATTACAAAAACCCAAAGTTAATTTCTGTCTCACATGTTGCCTACAATGGTAAACAACACAAAATTGCCTTTCAGTACCCCTTCGAGTACTTAACTCGGCGTACAACTTCCACCTAATTTGGTGGAGTAACGTGGGCAGGTGGCGGATTATAGACAAACGTGAGCTAAAAATCACCTGATATTTTGACAAAAATCATAAAAAATCGATCTGTGAGGCTGATTTTCACTGGGATGGATGAGCCACAGGAGGTTTGCATAAAAAACGCGCTAACCTCCAATAGCTGGCACTCGCTAACCTAAGGTAAATGCTCTGATTTTAAGTAATCGTGGGATTGCATTTCGATTAAGCGAGAGCGACAGCGTCTAAATTCAAAACTCAATAAACCATCGGCGTAAATCTCTTCCAGCGGCACCTGCGCGGAGACGATCAGCTTAACGTTGCGCTCGTAAAACTCATCCACCATGGCCAAGAAACGTCTGGCAATATCATCACCCGTTAAAAACGCGCCCATTTGCTCGATGCCACTCACCAACACGGTATGATAAATCCGCGCCAGCTCCATATAATCGCGCTGACTTCGGGGCCCATCGCATAAGGCCCTGAAGTCTGCGAGCAACACGCCTTGCGCCTGTTGACGTATGCTGATTGCGCGCCCTTCGATTTCAATCGCATCGGTTGAAATTTCGGCCTCGGGGGCTAACTGGCGGAAATAACGCAGCAGATTAGTATCGGCCTCTTCATCGAGTGGATGGTGATAAATCTCAGCCTGCTCGAGAGTGCGCAGGCGATAGTCGATGCCCGAATCCACATTGAGTACTTCACAATGCTGATTGATCAAGGCGATCGCGGGTAGGAATCGCGCCCGTTGCAATCCGTTTTTATACAAATCATCGGGAATGATGTTTGAAGTAGCGACTAAGACCACGCCTTCTTTAAAGAGGGCTTGGAATAAGGTGCCAAGTAGCATGGCATCTGTGATATCGGAGACAAAAAACTCGTCAAAACAAATGACTCGATATTTAGCCGCCATTTGTTTGGCAATCACTAATAAAGGATCGCGAGTGCCTTTGAGCTCATCCAGATCCAAATGCAGTTGATGCATAAAGCGATGAAAGTGCGCCCTTAGTTTTTGATTACCTGGCAGCGCATCAAAAAAAGTGTCCATTAAATAGGTTTTGCCGCGACCGACACCGCCCCAGAGATACAATCCCTTAGGCGCTACAGGCGCAGACTTAAGGCCAAAGGAGGTCAATAACTTACCTAAGAGTGAGCTTGGTGCTTCGGCAGCGGTTAAATCTTCGTAGACGCGTTGTAGCGCCTTTACGGCCATTTCCTGCGCGGGATCATGGGAAAAACCATCACGAGTAAGATCTTTTTGGTAATGCTGCCAAGGGCTTAACTGGGGCACGTTATAATTCTCTTTTATCCTTTGGAAAAACTGCGTCGATATTACCACGGCCACTCTGATGCGGCATATATTTATCCCCTAACAAGCTAAAGGACGCTGGATTCCATATTTCGGCACTCGGCCACCAAATAGAGCAAGATTAAGCGTGAAAGGATAAAAACTTATTTATAAAGCGCTATGCTGTTAACTTATTTCACGCGACGATTGAAACATTTTAAGACTTGAAAAAGACCTTAAAAGCCCACAGGTTTAACTTAAGTTACACTCAATAAAATGCTGATAAAATAGCCGTTAAGAAATTAACCTTTGTTAATATTGATGAACTTTTTCAATGAGGTGCGTGTCCGAATGGTTACCTAGGCAAATAGCCGGTAACGATACAGATTCGATCTGGTGCGGACACAACTCACGACGCATTACATCCAGATCCTTGATCCCTTATTTGGAGTTATGAATAGATGAAAACGAAACTATCTGTACTTTCAGCCGCAATGTTAGCCGCAACTCTGACAATGATTCCCGCTGTCTCACAGGCCGCTATTCCGCAATCTGTTGAGGGTCAATCCATTCCAAGTCTTGCGCCTATGTTAGAGCGCACGACCCCCGCCGTGGTTTCAGTCGCGGTTTCAGGCACACACGTGTCTAAACAACGTGTCCCCGATGTGTTCCGTTATTTCTTCGGCCCCAATGCACCACAAGAACAAGTGCAAGAGCGTCCTTTTAGAGGTTTAGGCTCAGGCGTGATTATCGACGCAGATAAAGGCTATATCGTCACCAACAACCATGTGATCGATGGTGCCGATGATATCCAAGTCGGCCTGCACGATGGCCGTGAAGTTAAAGCCAAGCTGATTGGTACCGATTCAGAGTCCGACATTGCCTTGCTGCAAATCGAAGCGAAAAATCTAGTCGCAATCAAAACCTCAGATTCTGATGAACTGCGCGTGGGTGACTTTGCCGTCGCCATCGGTAACCCCTTTGGTTTAGGCCAAACCGTCACCTCTGGGATCGTCAGCGCCCTAGGCCGCAGCGGCTTAGGCATTGAAATGCTTGAAAACTTTATCCAAACCGATGCGGCGATTAACAGCGGTAACTCGGGTGGCGCGCTGGTCAACCTTAAAGGTGAGCTGATCGGTATTAACACCGCGATCGTAGCCCCTGGCGGTGGTAACGTGGGTATCGGTTTTGCGATCCCCGCCAATATGGTGAAAAACCTCGTGGCACAAATTGCCGAGCACGGTGAAGTTCGCCGTGGCGTACTGGGGATTTCGGGCCGCGACCTAGATAGCCAACTCGCCCAAGGCTTTGGCTTAGATACCCAGCACGGTGGTTTTGTGAATGAAGTCACCGCGGGCAGCGCCGCTGAAAAAGCCGGCATCAAGGCAGGCGATATTATCGTCAGCGTCGATGGTCGTGCGATTAAATCGTTCCAAGAGCTGCGGGCGAAAGTCGCGACTATGGGCGCGGGTGCCAAGGTTGAACTGGGACTTATCCGCGATGGCGATAAGAAAACCGTGAATGTCACCTTAGGTGAAGCAAGCCAAACCACTGAAAAAGCTGCGGGCGCTGTGCACCCCATGCTACAGGGTGCCTCGCTAGAAAACGCTTCGAAAGGGGTGGAAATTACTGAGGTAGCTCAGGGCTCACCTGCGGCAATGAGCGGCTTACAAAAAGGCGATGTGATTGTCGGCATTAACCGTTCGGCGGTGAAAGATCTGAAATCACTCAAGGAGCAGCTCAAAGATCAAGAAGGCGCTGTCGCCCTGAAGATCCTCCGTGGTAAGAGCTTGCTGTACTTAGTGCTGCGTTAATCGGTACACCGCTCTGATCTTTATCCCATAATCAGATGCGGATCAGCATAGGGAACGCGGGTTCCCTATGCTTTAACTTGTTAAACATGTTAATCTAACTCACCTTTTTCAATACTTAGCCTGCCATGACAATAAAAGAAACCCTGTTATATCTCGGTAAAGCCGTGCTCTTCGGCCTTATCATGGCGGCCATGTTTTTGTTAGTTACACACTACTTCGACAATAAAAATCTCGGCAGCTCGTTACTGCAAAACCGTGGTAACAATACAGTCGAACTCTCCTTTGCTAAAGCCGTACGCCGCGCCGCCCCTGCCGTAGTCAATATTTATAGCTTAAGTATCGATCAGAGCCGTCCGCTAAACTCAGGCTCCCTCCAAGGCCTAGGCTCAGGGGTGATCATGAGTAAAGAAGGCTATATTCTCACGAATTATCATGTGATTAAAAAAGCCGACGAAATTGTGGTGGCCCTGCAGGATGGCCGCAAATTCACCTCGGAAGTCGTAGGGTTTGATCCCGAAACCGATCTTTCTGTGCTTAAGATCGAAGGCGATAATCTTCCAACAGTGCCAGTCAATCTCGACAGCCCGCCGCAGGTTGGGGATGTGGTATTAGCGATTGGTAACCCTTATAACCTCGGCCAAACCATTACCCAAGGCATTATCAGCGCCACGGGTCGTAACGGCTTAAGTTCTGGTTATTTAGACTTTTTACAGACAGATGCCGCAATTAACGCCGGTAACTCAGGCGGCGCCTTAATCGACACTAACGGTAGCCTGATTGGTATCAACACCGCCGCCTTCCAAGTGGGCGGCGAAGGTGGTGGCCACGGGATTAACTTCGCGATCCCGATTAAATTGGCCCACAGCATTATGGGTAAACTGATTAAAAATGGTCGAGTGATCCGTGGTGCCTTAGGGATCTCTGGCGAGCCGATTAACCCTGTTGTGGCGCAAATCCTCAACCTACCCGATTTACGTGGGGTATTAGTCACAGGCGTCGATCCTAATGGCCCTGCGGCACGGGCGCAGCTACAACCAAGGGATGTGATCATCAAATACGATGGTGAAGATGTGCCTGGGGTCGAAATGCTGATGGATAGAATTGCCGAAACTACGCCCGGCAAGAAAATCATGATGACGGTTATTCGCCAAGGCAAAGAGCAAGTACTGCCCGTGATTATCGATGAGAAAGTCGTCGTCGATAATTAAGCTCAGTAAGCTACCTTGATAAATCTCAGAATGAGGCATGTATAAAACCTCATTCTGAGCCATCCTAAAATCACCTATTACCTTATCCCTCAAATGGCAGAGCTATTTATCTCGCACTGCGATTTTTCACTTACTTTTGCCCCAAATTGTGTTTTGCAGTTCAAAAGGGGAATTGGACAAGTAAAGCTCTGCCTATAGACAAGTTGATGGTTCGACTTAGAAGTTATGCATCCCTTCTTTTTTGTAGCTTCAATGCTTTAATCAAAATCAAAGTCGTGGGGCTTCACCCCACACCCGACCAAGGAGGACTGCTCGTCCTATCCTCCTTGGATGCTCCAAGACGCCCCTAACGGAGTTGAAAACCCCTTGTGCTCATTGACAAATTTGCTATCGCTTCCGAAGGATGCGTCCCTGCACCTGCGAAAGCTAGCTCGCCATCCGTGGCGAGACTCACGCAATTTGTCTATTCGCCCCGCGGCAACTCCGAGGGGAGGTGTATTCCTTGGAGTTTTGAGTCGTTAGATAGCGAGTCATCAGCAAAAATAAGCGTAAAAGAACGAGAAAGCTAAAACAATATCAAGTGATTACCCATCGAACCGTATAAAAACCGCTACCGCAAAAAAGCAAATTCCTATAGCATCATTTATACCAATTGACATGAATGTGGCAGCGGCCAAATCCAACAAGTGATTTATCCCCCGCAAACAGCGCAGCGCATAAATACTAATAAGTTAGGTGCATTAAGGAAGTCCCATGAAATATTCACTTGTAAATGGATTTAGAGCAGAACCCTTTAAAGGTGGAACTGGAACTTGCTTATGTTGTGGAAGTGACACAATTGCAAAGTGTGGTAATTTTAAAGTTCACCATTGGGCGCATAAATCGAAAGAATATTGTGACCCTTGGTGGGAAAATGAAGGTGAATGGCATAGAAAATGGAAAAACTATTTCCCTGTAGAGTCACAGGAAATTATTTTTAAAAACGTAATCACCAATGAAAAGCATATTGCTGATATTTATATTAATCAAACCGTAATAGAAATCCAAAGTTACCCTATAAAAGAAGATGAAGCTCGCTTGAGAGAAGCGTTTTATAATAATATGATTTGGATAATTGATGGTTGTAAAAATGAATTTGACGAAATAAATTTTGGTCTCAGCATAGGCTCTCCACACACCGAAGATCCTTATTTACGTCAGTTTAAATGGTATGGAAGAAGTAAGATTTTTGCTAAATGGTCTAAATCAACTAAACCTGTGTATATTGACTTTGGAAGCGACATAGTATGGCAATTACTCCAATTCGATATAAAGAGCAAAAAGGGTTTAGTTAAAGCCATTCCTAAAGAAACATTTATAAATTGGTTTGGTGGAAAATCTACCTAGCAAGCTGTTAAACAAGGACAATCAGGAAGTACTGGCATCCACCCTTAATGGTGCGGTAGTTAACTTCCTGCTATGCTAAAAATAATCATTGCCTAGCACTTTTCAAGTTCTGGGATGACTTACCTAGTCATAAAAACACCTTTTTAATGGAATTAGCAAAAATTATTGCCTCAGATGCTTTCCCTGCGGCTGTTGATAGTTCTTTTTTAAACAATGTTAATACTTGCAAGTTGTAGATAAACGGAAAGTGCATTATGTTGTTCTAAAAAGGATGGCTATATTTTTGACATGAGGAATCAAATTGCACTGGTTAGCAACTCTAAATGGAAATAGCATTATTCTGTCTAGCTTAGACAAAATGAAATCTCCACACTTTAGTATTTTTCAAGACTCTGATGATCATCAGGCTGAACAATTTTTTCTACGCTCCAACCATTTCAAAGGTGTTGATGATGCTCAACAAGTATACTCATCTGTATGTGGCTTAATCCAACTGGTAAATGGAGCATCTGCTATTCACTGGGGCTTTAATGATTATATCCGCAGAGGTAGCATAAAGCTGGATGAACTATACTTCTCGAATGAAGAATACCCATCAGATTCTGATTGGACGTCTGCTAGATTCAAAGAGGAAATATTACCATCTAATCCTTTTATTGGAGAGCCAATTGTTTCAAGATTACTAAACCCATTTAGTTCTGCTACTACAGGATATATTGAGTTGTGTATAGATAATGAAGATGTCTTTAATATTTTAAGGCAAATATCAGTAGGCTTAGATTGGAGGAATCTATATTGTATTTGGGATACCGTTTCCCACTATAGCGGTGGCGTTAAAAAAATAATAAAAGATTTAAATTTAGATGAAAGTCAAATAAAAGCTTTTACAGGCACAGCAAATAATTTTGGTATTTTAGGCGTAGAAGCTCGGCATGGTGTTATGGGCTGGGAAATACCAAAAAACACAGTAAACTATGAACAAGCAGTATCTATAGTGAATGATGTTGTAGTTAAGTATTTAAAAAATAAAGTTTGTCTTGGTTGTAAATCTAAAGAATGGGAAGCGCAATTCAACTAGTTGCTTAAGCAAAACTCGATCCAATGAATCACTCTAGGATTGTCTGATTCACGTGTTAAAACCCCGAGTATTTTTGCGCTGGCTTCGGGTTAACGCGCTTTGATCCAAACTCGTGTCATTCCAATCAGTTCTGGCACGTTTATGTCCCAAAGCATGCTGTGTCTTTCTTTAAAACCTGCAAGCTACACCGATGCTAAAAGGGTGAGTCATGGTGATTAGCGAGACGACCGTCCGCCCCATGGACGGGGCGGTCGAGCATCCAAGGAAGGACTTGCTGCGTGTCGTTGAGCAAATACCATGGTTCGCCGTTAATAAGGTCTTCATTCAATAACCAAGCAATGATATAAGTCTTTCAATATTTAACACTCTTCTGTCCAATTCCCTTTTACCTAAACAAATTGCGCTCAATAAAAAACCAGCACTTGGCTGGTTTTTTATTGGGAGCGAATCCTAAGCAAATGTTATTGCACACGCTCTACATGCGCGCCCAATCCTTGGAACTTCTGCTCGATATGCTCATAACCGCGATCTAAGTGATAGATGCGATCGACGATGGTTTTACCATCGGCAACTAAGCCTGCGATCACTAAACTTGCTGAAGCACGTAAATCGGTAGCCATCACCTGCGCACCGCTCAAATACTCAATGCCTTGGATGATGCAGGTATTGCCTTCAAGCTCCATGTTCGCGCCCATACGGATAAGTTCTGGCACGTGCATAAAGCGGTTTTCGAAGATGGTTTCGGTAATGGTCGCCGTGCCCTGTGCTAATACGTTGAGCACGCAGAACTGCGCCTGCATATCGGTTGGAAAGCCTGGATATGGCGCTGTCTTGATATTTACCGCTTTCGGACGTTTGCCTTCCATATCGAGCTCAATCCAATCTTCACCTGTGGTGATCTTGGCGCCCGCATCTTCAAGTTTCGCGATAACAGACTCTAACGAAGCAGGATCGGCCTTTAAGCAACGGATACGACCGCGGGTCACAGCTGCGGCAACAAGGAAGGAACCGGTTTCGATACGATCTGGCATCACGCGGTACTCACAGCCCTGTAGACGCTCAACGCCTTGAATACGCAGTGTGGCACTGCCGACACCGGTGATCTTCGCGCCCATGGCAATCAAACAATTCGCCAAGTCGATCACTTCTGGTTCGCGGGCCGCGTTTTCAATCACGGTTTCGCCATCGGCAAGTGCCGCGGCCATCAATAGGTTTTCGGTCGCGCCTACGCTCACCATGTCCATAAAAATATGGGCGCCCTTTAAGCGACCATCGACACGGGCCTTGATATAACCTTCTTTCACTTCAATCTTGGCACCCATCATTTCGAGGCCATGCAAGTGTAAGTTCACCGGACGGGCACCAATGGCGCAGCCACCGGGTAATGACACGTCTGCGGTACCATAACGCGCTAATAACGGGCCAAGGATCAGAATCGAGGCACGCATGGTCTTAACGAGATCATAAGGTGCGCAGAACTCGTTAAGGTTTTGGGTCGAAATACGGATTTGACCATTGCCTAATTCATCCACATCGGCACCCAAGCAGCGCAGCAATTTACAGCTGGTGCTCACATCGCGCAAATTGGGGACATTCGACACAATAAAATCAGTCTCGGCTAACACGCCTGCCATTAGAATCGGCAGCGCAGCGTTTTTAGCGCCGGAAATAATCACATCACCAGCAAGCGGAGGGCTTGCTTGAATCGCTAATTTATCCACTTTTCCTCACTACTAGCTGTTGAAAATTTTCTCGCGTTTCCATTGAGTCGGCGTGAAAGTTTTAATCGTTAATGCATGTAACTCACCGCTGGCGATATAGCTCATCAGGGGTGCATAAATGGCTTGTTGCTGTTTTACACGGCTCATGCCGTCAAAACATTCACCGACGGCGATCACTTTGTAATGGCTGCCATCGGAGCTGGCGTGCACTTCATCGAGTGCTAACGCGTCACGTAAAATCTGTTCTATTAAGCTGCATTCCATGAAATTCGTTACCTTTTCAATTCGCTTCTTCGGTGAAGAAGGACTGTAAATCATATAAATCGATTAATTTTTTTAGCTGATCCGATGCTGAGCACAGCTGCAATGGCGTGCCATGCTGACGCACTAACGCCAGCAAAAATGCCACGCCAGCACTGTCGCTGTACTCCAGCTCAGTGAGCGACAACATTTGGGTTTCTTGGCTTAACAGGCTTTGCCTTTGCGGCCAAAGTGCGACCACTTGCTCCTGTGATAAACGCCCTTTGAGGTGGCAAATTTTACCCTGTTGCACAAATTCAACCACGGCGCTTACTTCCCTGCTTTAGACTGTTTAGTCACTTTGTCTTTGGTGCGCTCTTCCAGCATCTTGATCACGGCATCAATTCCCTGTTGGCGGATAAGATTCGAGATTTCAGATTGCTTAGAGGACAGCAAACTCACGCCTTCGGCAACTAAGTCAAACGCCTTCCAAGAGTCATCCTTAAGGCGACGCACTTTAAACAACAGCTTAATCGGCGGACGACCCGCTTCGATAATCTGCACGTTGACATCGACAATCTTCTCATTACTGAAATCACTACCGGGAGAAAACTCCACTTTTTGGTTAGTGTATTCGGTAAACGCTTGGGCATAGGTTGAGACTAGGTAGCCTTCGAAGGCATCGACGAAGCGATTGCGCTGATCTTCGGTCGACTCTTTTAAATACTGGCCTAACACTTTGTAAGAGGCGTATTTATAGTCGATATAAGGCATCAACTCTTCGCGCACGATCACTTTTAAATGATCCGCATCGGCGTCGATCAAGGCTTTATCTTGATGAAAGCGGTCGAAGGTTTTGTTGGCAACGGATTTCACCATGGCGAACGGATCCATAGTGTTAATCGGTGCATCATCCGCCAGTGCGGTCGTTGCGGTAAATATCCATACTAACGGCAGTAAAAAGCGCGATAAGCGTTTAAACATAGCGGTAACCCCTATTTATCCTTTGAACCCATACTATATAAGAACTGACCAATCAGATCTTCTAACACTAATGCGGAGCGAGTATCGTCAATCTTGTCGCCATCCTTAAGCATACTCACATCATCATCGACAAAGCCCGGTGTTAATCCGAGGAACTGCTCACCGAGTAAACCTGAAGTTAAAATAGCTAAGCTACTGGTTTCAGGGAATTTATCGAAACGCTTGTCCATCACAATCGTCACCACAGCCACCAGTTTGACAGGGTCTAAATCTATCTTACTCACACGGCCAACCACTACGCCGCCGACCTTGACCGGAGAGCGTACCTTTAAGCCACCGATATTGGTGAAATTGGCGGTGAGGGTATAGCTGCTGTCGCTGGTCTGCACTTCGATATTGGCGACTTTAAACACCAACACCAAAAAAGCCGCTAAGCCCGTTAAGAGAAACATACCCACTAATAATTCAATTTTTCGTGTCAACATGCTCAGTTACCACTCTGTTAATCCGTCTATCTGTATCCTTGGCGCTGCAATCCGTTAGCGGCCAAACATCAGGGCTGTTAGTAAAAAGTCCAATGCCAGTACGGCGAGGCTCGATTGCACCACGGTTGAGGTGGTTGCACGGCTGATCCCTTCCGGATTCGGCACCACTTGATAGCCGCGATATAAGGCTATCCAAGTCACCACCACGGCAAACACGCCGCTCTTAATCAGGCAGTTCACTATATCTTGTCGCCATTCGACCGAGGCTTGCAGAATCGACCAGAAAGCCCCGCCATCGATACCTTTCCATTCCACACCCACTAAATGGCCGCCATAAATGCCTACCGCAGTAAACATCAGCGCCAACAGCGGCATGCTGATCACCCCCGCCCAAAAACGTGGCGCAATGATTTGCCTGAGCGGGTCAATAGCCATCATCTCTAAGCTGGATAACTGCTCAGTACTCTTCATCAGACCGATTTCGGCGGTCAGCGCCGAACCAGCGCGGCCCGCAAATAATAGCGCTGTGACCACAGGACCGAGTTCACGCAGTAAGCTTAAGGCCACCATGGGGCCTAAGCTCTCCTCAGTACCGAAACCGACTAAGATGTTGTAGCCCTGCAGCGCCAACACCATGCCGATAAACAGGCCCGAGACCACAATAATGACCATAGATTGTACGCCGACCACATAGATTTGGCGCACTAATAATGGAAAACCTTTACGCACCCGAGGCCAGCGAAAAATCGCGCCCCAGAGCATCAGGCCCGCACGGCCAAAACCGAGCACTAAATCGATAGCGCTGCGGCCGAGGTCGGCAATACTGTCGAATAACTTCACTTGCCAGCTCCTTTAGCCATTAATTCTTGCTGATAATCCTTCGCCGGATAGTGGAAAGGCACAGGGCCGTCGGGCGCGCCTTGAATAAACTGTTTGAGCTGCGGATTATCCGCATGCTTTAACTCTTCAGGCGTGCCATGGGCGATCACTCTTTTATCGGCCACCACATACACATAATCTGCAATTCCGAGCACTTCATCCACATCGTGGGACACCACAATCGAGGTCAGATTCAACGCATCGGAGAGTTCGCGGATAAGCTTCACCAGCACGCCCATGGAAATCGGGTCTTGACCGGCAAAAGGCTCATCGTACATCACCATTTCAGGCTCAAGGGCGATCGCCCGAGCAAGAGCGGCACGGCGCTGCATCCCACCGGATAACTCACTTGGCATCATCTGCGCGGCGCCACGCAGGCCAACGGCTTCAAGCTTCATCAATACGATTGAGCGAATAATCTCTTCGGGTAAACCCGAATGCTCACGCAGCGCAAAGGCGACGTTATCGAAGACATTGATATCGGTGAATAAGGCACCACTTTGAAACAACATGCTCATGCGCTTACGCAGTTCGAATAATTGACTACGACTCGCGGCATGCACATCCTGACCATCGAACAACACTTGGCCGCTATCGGGCGTTAATTGGCCACCGATAAGCTTAAGCAAAGTGGTTTTACCTATCCCACTGGGGCCCATAATGGCGGTGACTTTGCCCCGAGGGATAGACAGGCTAATATCTTCATATATGACACGCTGGCCACGGCTGAAGCCCAAATGACGGATCTCAACCAACGGCGTTTGTTCTTGAGTCATGCTTGATTCCGATATTTGAAAAGAGGTGGCCTACGCTTCCTGCCCAGACCAATCGAAGAGCCGCAAATTGTACGTAATTGCGCTTTAACCTACAACAGAATCGACACTATCGTCCTGCGATACTTTCAATTTGCCTCATTTCCAGCGAGAATGCGCCCTAAGTTTTCGCTCTGTGAAGCTAAAGTGTTACTTAATGTTTTCATCCTTGTTGATTAATCAGCAGGATTGTTTAGTTAAGGCTAATAAGATAAGCGAAATCACGCTGAACTAGGCAAGACAACTTAACTCAAAAGCCATATTGAATGTCAAACTGGTTATCATGGCGGCCATAGCCATAAAAAGTGGCAGCGCTAAAACAACCAAGACGATGATTTTGCTCAAGGCATTCAATCGCTAAACAGGTTATCCTGCCCCATTGCCTTAAACCCTATAGGCAAGGGCAGGACAATAAAGTGCTACTCCGAGTAAGAAGCCGTTAATTTTATCATCTTTATCGCGTACCAAATTGTGCTATTCCAATCCCAGAACGGGGCGACAAAGACAATGCAAGAAGAGAGATAGACATGGTAGACCAATCACAATTGCGCCAGTGGGGCTGTAAAGTCATCGATATTGAAAAATCGGCCCTCGACAATCTTTATCAATATGTCGATTCCGTTGAATTTGCCCAAGCCTGCGAGTTAATTCTCAACTGCACTGGCAAAGTGATAGTGATGGGGATGGGGAAATCTGGCCACATTGGCAATAAAATCTCGGCCACCCTCGCCAGCACAGGCACCCCAGCGTTTTTTGTCCACCCCGGCGAAGCCAGCCATGGTGACCTAGGCGTGCTCTCGGACAATGATGTGATTCTTGCGATTTCAAACTCGGGCGAGTCGAGCGAAATCCTCGCGCTGATGCCAGTTATCCAACGTAAAGCCATCCCTGTGATTGCCATGACAGGCAAGCCAGAATCCACCATGGCGCGTCTCTCTAAAATTCATTTATGTATTGAAGTGCCAGAGGAAGCCTGCCCACTTGGGCTGGCACCAACCTCAAGCACCACAGCAACCTTAGTCATGGGCGATGCCATCGCCATTGCTTTGCTGCAAGCTAAAGGCTTTACCCGGGAAGATTTCGCCATGTCCCATCCGGGCGGCGCCTTAGGTCGTAAGCTGCTGCTTAAAGTCAGCAACGTGATGCACAGCGGCGATGATTTACCTTTGGTTAAACACGATATCTGCATTACCGATGCCCTGTATGAGATCTCCAAGAAAGGCCTTGGTATGACGGCGGTAATCGATGAACAGAACAAACTCGTGGGTATCTTTACCGACGGCGACCTTCGCCGGGTTATCGATGCCCAAGTCAACCTACGCACCACGCCTATCGCCGATGTGATGACGCGAAACTGTGTCACAATTACTGAAAACGTTTTAGCGGCGCAGGCGCTGCAAGTGATGGATTCCAAAAATATCAACGGCCTGATAGTGATAGATAAAGAACATCATCCTGTCGGTGCCCTCAATATGCTCGATATGGTTAAAGCGGGAGTGATTTAATGCCACAGCAAGGTTTTTACGGCCCCATCAGCGACGATGTTTGGCAAAGGGCGCAAAAAATTAAACTGCTGATCTGCGATGTGGACGGAGTGTTTTCCGATGGCCGCATTTATTTGAGCAACTCTGGGGAAGAGCTCAAAGCCTTCCACACCCGCGATGGTTATGGTGTGCGTTCATTACTGACCAGTGGTTTTAATCTGGCGGTGATCACTGGCCGTCAGTCTAAAATTGTTGAAAACCGCATGACGGCGCTGGGTGTGACCCATATTTATCAGGGCGTAGATAATAAATTCGTTCCCTATGAAGAGCTGTTGTCGCTCTACAATGTCACCCCAGAAGAAGTCGCCTATATCGGTGATGATATTGTCGACCTGCCGGTGATGAATGTGGTTGGCCTTGCCGTCTGTGTTGCCGATGGGCATCCCTATGTCCGCCAACACGCCCATTTTGTGACTCACTTAAATGGTGGACATGGCGCACTCAGGGAACTCACGGATCTGCTCTTATTGAGCCAAAACAAGTTCACTTCCGCCCATGGGATGAGCATATGAGTCGTGTGACCCTCGCCATTATCGCCTTTTTTGGTACTGCGCTGGTGCTATATTGGCAAGTGCAGCAAAAACGCGGTGGCGATACGGATGACAGCTTGAACGTCAGTGACAGACCCGATTACATTATCGAAGATCTGCGCAGCATTGAGTTTAATGAGCAAGGGCAAGTTAACAGTCGCGTCACGGCAAAGCACATGGAACACTATGAGCTGAAAAACCAAACCGACTTTACTGAGCCCGTCTATCTTGTCTATCCAGACCAAGGTAAAGCAAAATGGCAGATCCGAGCCGACCAAGGTCGACTCAATAAAGATACCGGCAAGGTTGTATTAGAAAATAATGTTATTATCGATGCCATC
Source organism: Shewanella sp. GD04112 (assembly GCF_029835735.1). Taxonomy (NCBI): domain Bacteria; kingdom Pseudomonadati; phylum Pseudomonadota; class Gammaproteobacteria; order Alteromonadales; family Shewanellaceae; genus Shewanella; species Shewanella sp. GD04112. The sequence goes on along the minus strand of NZ_JAOEAL010000001.1, from coordinate 787,790 downwards.
AGCCCTGGTGAACCCATACAGACATTGTCCACCAGTTTTTTAGAACTCGATCTCAACACTATGATAATGACCTCTGACCGCATCATTTACGTCACAGGGAAAGATTTTAATATTCAAGGGCAAGGCCTTTATGCCGACCTTAACGCGCAGGAAGTGCAATTGACCAGTCAGGTAGTAGGAACCTATGAAGCAAAATAACATATTACTTGCCGGCCTAATGCTAATCACCAGCATGAGCGCCTTCGCCAAGGTCGGTGACTTACAGCAAGAAGTGAAAATTAAAGCCGTTAGCCAAACTGCGGACATTAAAAACAACCAGATCATTTTCTTCGGTCCGGTTGAAGTCACCCAAGGCTCGATTAAAATCCATGCGGATCAACTACGTGCATTTTCTGCCGAAGGGGAAAACAGCAAGATTTTAGTGGCAACGGGGAATCCTGCGACTTACAGCCAAATTCTCGACGATGGACGCCCAGCTTCGGCGAGCGCCAAAGAAATTCGCTACGAAATGGCGACCCGCACCCTGACCTTAACAGGCTCAGCGACCCTAGACCAAGCGGGTAGCCAAGTGACGGGTAACCTTATCCGTTACGATATTATTCAGCAGAAACTAATCGCTGAGAGCACGGGTAGCGGCGATGATCGCGTGATTACCATTATTCAACCTGACAACTATCAGGAAGAGCTCAAGAATCAGCCAGCGGACAAACCTGTGAAAAAACAGGATTCTAAATGACCCAAATCACCTTAAAAGCACAGAATCTCGCTAAGAGTTATAAGAGTCGTCAGGTTGTGAAAGATGTCAGTCTGACGGTCAAAACGGGTCAAGTCGTCGGCCTACTCGGCCCAAACGGCGCAGGTAAAACCACCACCTTTTACATGGTCGTGGGCTTAGTCAAAAGTGATAAAGGCCATATCTTTATCGACGATGATGATTTAACTGCCGATCCTATGCACCTGCGCGCCCGCAAAGGCATTGGTTACCTGCCACAGGAAGCCAGTATCTTTCGCAAGCTGACCGTGCACGACAATATCATGGCGGTACTGCAAACCCGTAAAGAGCTCAATCGCGATCAACGCGAAGAAGAGCTGGAACATCTGCTCGAAGAGTTCCATATCACCCATATTCGCGATAGCCAAGGCATGTCGTTATCGGGCGGTGAACGTCGCCGCGTCGAAATTGCCCGCGCCTTAGCGGCCAATCCTAAGTTTATTCTGCTCGATGAACCCTTCGCCGGTGTCGACCCGATTTCGGTTATCGATATCAAGAAAATCATCGAACAACTCAAGAGCCGAGGCCTTGGGGTACTGATCACAGACCACAATGTGCGCGAAACCTTAGACGTCTGTGAACATGCTTACATTGTCAGTCACGGAAACCTGATTGCCGAAGGAACTCCCGCAGAGATCTTAGACAATCAGCAAGTTAGGGCTGTGTACTTAGGTGAACAATTCAGGCTATAGTTACTTAAACAGAGCCAATTAGCCTTGAATTTTGGCTTATCAGCACCATCAATATGATAACAAGCGGCCTAAATTCAAAATAATAACGTAGGGATCAGCGGTAACATGAAAGCGTCACTCCAGCTCAAACTGGGTCAACAGTTAACCATGACGCCACAACTTCAACAGGCCATTCGTCTGTTGCAATTGTCGTCATTGGAACTGCAGCAAGAGATCCAGCAAGCCTTAGACTCTAATCCTCTTCTCGAGCTGGAAGAGGAGCAATTCGACGCGCCTACCGAACGTAAGCAAGATATCGCCGATACCGACTTTAGCGAAACGACAGCTCAGCCACAGGAACAAGACAATTCCACCGTAGACATTGCCGAGTCGCTGACCAAAGAATCCCTGCCCGAAGAACTCCCCATGGACACCACTTGGGATGAAGTCTTTACCGCATCACCAAACTCAGGTGCTGGCGCCAGCCGTGAAGATGACATGCCCTTCCAAGGGGAAACCAGTGAAGGCCTGTACGAACATTTAGAATGGCAGAAAAACCTCACGCCCTTCTCTGAAACCGATTTAGCCATCGCCACCGCGATTATTGATGCCATCGACGATCAGGGTTATCTCACTCAAAGTACTGAAGATATCCTCGAGGCCATGGGCAATCCAGAGATAGAACTGGATGAAGTCGAAGCCGTACTCAAGCGCATTCAACACTTCGATCCCGTTGGTGTCGCCGCAAGGGATTTAAGCGAATGTCTGCTTATCCAACTCTCCCACTTTGCGCCGGATACTCCACACCTCGAAAACGCCCGCATGTTGATCAAAGATCATTTAGATCTGATCGCCGCCCGCGACTTTAGATTGTTAATGCGTAAGACCAAGCTTAAGGAAGATGATCTGCGCGATAGCATTGCCCTCATCCAAACCTTAAACCCTCGCCCCGGCTTACTCATCACCCCTGTTGATGAAGAATATGTCATCCCCGATGTGTCGGTATCGAAGAAAAATGGCCGCTGGGTGGTCGAGTTAAACCCGGACTGCATGCCAAAAATCAATGTTAATCAACAATATGCAGCCATGGCACGCAGCACTAAAAGCCAAGCCGATAGCCAATTTATCCGCGGGCATCTGCAAGAAGCCAAGTGGTTTATCAAAAGCCTTGAAAGCCGTAACGAAACACTGCTCAAGGTGGCAAACTGCATAGTGCAATATCAACAGGGCTTCTTCGAATACGGTGAAGAAGCCATGAAACCTATGGTCCTAAACGATATCGCCGAGGCGGTAGAGATGCATGAGTCCACCATTTCACGGGTGACCACACAAAAATACATGCATACCCCAAAGGGACTTTTTGAACTAAAATATTTCTTCTCAAGCCACGTCGGGACTGATGATGGCGGTGAGTGCTCATCCACGGCAATCAGAGCCTTCATTAAGAAACTGGTTGCAGCGGAAAACCAGAAAAAACCATTAAGCGACAGCAAGATGGCACAACTTCTGGCAGAACAGGGAATTAACGTTGCGCGCAGAACCATTGCGAAGTACCGAGAGGCGATGCTTATTCCCCCTTCCAATCAGCGTAAAAGTTTATAGCCTAAAGTGGAAATCGGAGGACGTTTATATGCAAATAAACCTGAGTGGACACCATATCGAGATTACTGAATCGTTACGGGCTTATGTTGAGGAAAAGTTTTCAAAACTTGAACGTCATTTCGAACAGATCAATAATGTGCACGTTGTGCTCAATGTTGAGAAAATGCAACAAATTGCCGAAGCGAGAATAAACCTCACCGGTGGTGAAGTCTTCGCGACTTCAGAGCATGCAGATATGTATGCTGCCATAGACGTCCTGATCGACAAGCTTGATCGTCAGGTTATTAAACACAAAGAGAAGTTAACAAAACACTAGCAATGGAACTTCGTACCATACTGCGGCCGGAATGCACGACCTGCGCCACTCCGGGCAGTAAGAAAAAGGTACTGGAACTTATCAGCGACTTAGCCGCTGCCCAGTACCCCACCCTCTCATCTCAAGAGATCTTCGAAAGCCTAGTGGCGCGCGAAAAGATGGGGAGCACAGGTATAGGTAACGGCATCGCCATTCCACATGGTCGATTAACCGATATAACACAACCCATAGCCATATTGGTGAAATGTGAGGAGCCGATAGCCTTTGATGCTATCGATAAACAACCTGTCGACATTTTATTTGCGCTGCTAGTGCCTGCTGACCAATGTCAACAGCACTTAAGCACTTTGTCCTGCATGGCTGAAAAGCTCAGCGACAAGCAAATATTGAAGCAATTGCGCAAGACGCATGATGAAACGGAACTCTATCAGGTAATCACTGGATGAAACTGGTCATAGTGTCAGGGCGCTCAGGCTCAGGCAAATCGGTCGCACTAAGAGTGCTGGAAGATCTCGGCTACTATTGTGTCGATAATCTTCCTTTGCCGCTGATTGGCAGCTTACTCGAACAGCTCAAGGGCAGTAACGATCTCGTCGCCATCAGCGTCGACGTGCGTAACCTGCCGGAGCAAGACAAGGTACTCGTCAAACAGCTTGCTAGCCTGCCAGAGGGCACTGAACTTACCAGCTTCTTCTTAAACTCCAGCGATAAAGTACTGCTAAAGCGCTACAGCGAGACTCGGCGCTTACATCCCTTATCTAAGAGCCGAGTATCACTGCAGGAAGCCATTAAGCTTGAAGGCAAGTTGCTCGAGCCCCTGTCACAGCAGATGGATCACTACATAGATACCTCGAATCTGAATATCTATGAACTCAGCGACCAAGTACGGCAAATCCTGCTTGGCAGTGTCGATAAGGAACTGGTGATCAACTTCGAGTCTTTCGGTTTTAAGCATGGTATGCCAACCGAAGCCGACTTTATGTTTGATGTGCGCTTTTTACCCAACCCCCACTGGGAACCCGAGTTGCGCCCCCTCACAGGTTTAGATGAACCTGTGGCAGAGTTTTTAAATCGCCAGCCACTGGTCAATAAGTTCATCTGGCAAATCGAGAATTTACTCGAGACTTGGTTACCCCACTTAGAGCGTAATAACCGCAGCTATCTGACCATCGCCATCGGCTGTACTGGTGGTCAACACAGATCGGTTTACGTGGCCGAACAACTGGCTAAACGCTTTAGCAACGGCAAACACAAAGTGAATGCCCGACACCGAGAGTTAAGTCATGCCAAAGCTTGAGCGCCAAGTCACCATCTGCAATAAGCTTGGTTTACATGCCCGCGCCGCCACTAAGCTCGTGGTGCTTGCGTCTGAGTTTGATGCCAGCATTACTCTGATCCAAGGTGAAAAACAGGCCTCTGCCGCCAGTGTTTTAGGGTTACTTATGCTAGAAACAGGCATGGGTAAAACCATTACCCTGATTGCCGAAGGCCCAGATGCCGAGCCTGCGCTCAATGCCATTTGCGCGCTTATCGACGCTAAGTTCGACGAAGCCTGCTAATAGCCCCGACATCTCACCTCGATGCTCCCTGCCGTTATTCAGTACCCTGTTTGGTTTTGATTTCAGCACCTTATACCAGTAAAACACATTTGTGACTCGACGCCCTCCCGTGCGCTCAATTACAATATACTGCTGCGCTTTGGCTTAGTCCTCAACAGCCAAACGCCACCCATCCACCGTCACCACCTTGGAGGAAACATGCCTGTAGAAGCCTCAGACAGCTTACAAGTCGAACAACGTCTCGACCAACTGAGCCATGCCCTCAATAGCGGTATGTTTGTGCATGTCAGGCAAATGCTGCAAAACATGGCGGCGTCGGATATCGCATTGATTTTAGAGTCCTCGCCCCCTAAGGCGCGGCAAGTGTTGTGGCAACTTATCGATCAAGATCAGCTTGGGGATATTCTCGATGAACTCAGTGAAGAGTTAAAAGATCCGCTGATCCGCGCCATGAGTCCAGAGCGGGTCGCCAAGGCCACCGCCAGTATGGATACGGACGATCTCGCTTATATCCTGCGAAGCTTGCCGGATACCGTCTATAAGCAAGTATTGCAGTCAATGAGTCTGCAAAACCGCCAACGGGTGGAGCAGGCACTCTCATACCCCGACGAAACCGCGGGCAGCCTAATGAACACAGATACTGTGACCTTAAGGCCCGATGTGAATATCGATGTGGTACTGCGTTATTTGCGCCAACGGGGCAATCTGCCCGATACCACAGACACCTTATACGTGGTGGATAAGCACGATCGCGTACTTGGCGGGGTCAAACTTGCGGATCTGCTCACCTGCGATCCCAATACTCATATCAGCAGTATTATCGATACCGATATCGAGAGCATTCCCGTGGGCATGTCCGACAGTGAAGTCGCGCAGCTGTTCGAGCGCCATGACTGGGTATCCGCCCCCGTGGTCGATAGTGAGGGCAAGTTACTCGGGCGTATCACCATCGATGACGTGGTGGATGTTATCCGTGAAGACGCCGAGCACTCCATGATGGGGATGGCGGGGATGGACGACGATGAAGATACCTTCGCCCCTGTAGTGAAGAGCACTTTCCGCCGCTCACTCTGGCTGACAATTAACCTGTTTGCCGCCCTGTTAGCAGCCTCTGTCAGCAATATGTTTGAAGGCACAATCGAACAATTCGCCACGATTGCGATTTTAATGACAATTGTCCCTAGCATGGGCGGGGTCGCGGGTAATCAAACCTTAGCTCTGGTGATCCGTGGGATTGCTTTGGGTCATATTGGCCAGAGTAACGCCCGCTGGCTGATTGGCAAAGAACTCGCCATTGGCTTTTTGAACGGCCTCATGTGGTCGATTTTGGTGTTTATCGCGGTATTAGTTTGGAAAGATGATATGGCGCTTGCCAGCCTGATTGGCGGCGCAATGCTCATCAATATGACGGTCGCAGGACTGGCTGGCGCCAGTATTCCGCTGATCTTAAAGCGCTTAAAAGTGGATCCTGCGTTAGCGGGCGGCATGGTGCTCACCACAGTCACCGATGTGATTGGTCTGTTTGCCTTCCTAGGATTAGCGACCCTGTATTTAATGCACTAGTACTCAACCTGCTAAAACGAACAACAAAAATGGCGCCATAGGGCGCCATTTTAATGAGTCGATTAGCACTATTTTTTGGGCGGCTGAAAACCATAACCCGATAGAATAGCCTGTCCCTCAGGAGACAAAATAAACTCGGCTAAAGGTGCGGCCGCACTATTGGCATCCTTTAACACCAATAGGCCATAGTCGGCACCGACCGCTAGCTCAGGCGGTAAATCGACAATCTTGAGGCTCGGCACTTCTTTTTGTGCCAGCACCGCATTGGTGCAATAGGTTAAGAACACGTCCGCCTGCTTATTTTCCATCACCCAAGCATAGGGATTACGATCTTTGGGCGGTTTAGCACTTTCAGGCCCACCCGTTAGCTGCAAGGCTTTGGTTTCTAATGTGGTTTTTGCATTGGCTTTTAAGCCTTCGGCTTTCGCAAACACTACCCAAGCATAATCCCCCGCGGGATCGGCTTTTGGCGTCGACGTCCCGAGCTTAGTTTGCGGCGCGAGCAGGGTATCTAATAAGTTCGCATTGGTGAGTGGTACATCCGCCTGGGCAATGGCGCAGAGCTGGTTACGGGCAAACATTTGCACCTCTTGACCCACTCCCGCATCGACTAAGGCCTGTGGGTGTTTCATATTCGCCGAGGCGAAGATATCGACTCGCTCACCCTCTTGGATCCGCTTGAGTAATAAGCCCGAAGGCGCATATTGCGCCGCGACTTTGGCGTCGGATTTCGCTTGATAAGCGGCAATAATATCGTTCATCGCCGCCTTTAAACTGCCAGCGGCCCTGAGTTCAATTGGTGCAGTCGCCTCAGTGCTCATCGGTGCGCCTTGTGCCATTCCCGCCATCAATGTCGCCCCTAAACTGATTGCGAACACTAAACCTTGTTTTGCCATGCTGTACTCTCCATTCACACAGAAATGTCCTAGTGCATACATGACGGCAAAACCTTTAGCGGATCAAGTATTACCGCTGCCGGATAAATGCAAATCGGGACGATTGTGGCCAAGATCACTTAAGTCTTTTAGGTGACTGGACAAATTGTCCACTATGGCAAATTGTTGCCTAATACAAAGAGTCAGCGAGTGCTGATAGTAAAAAGTCGCCCGTAGGCGACTCTTATTTTATGGAAATTATTGCCCCGTTGGGGTTAACACAATTTCCACTCGACGGTTTTGGGCGCGACCTGCGGCATTCGCATTCGATGCGATAGGACTCGCCTTACCCATGCCCTTAGATTTAACCCGAGCAGAAGCGACGCCCTTGCTCATCAGGTAGTTGCCCACTTCGCTGGCACGCACTTGTGATAAACGTAGGTTGTAAGCATCTGAACCGCTGCTGTCGGTGTAACCTAATACGTTCAGTTGAGTCTTGCTGTATTCCTTGGCCACCAGCGCGACTGAGTTCAATACGCGCTTAGCGCCATCGCTCAGCTCAGTTTGGTCGACACCAAAAGTCACTTCGTTTGGCATGTTGAGAATAATATTGTCACCGTCGCGGGTTACACTCACACCTGTCGACGCCAACTGTTGGCGCAGTTTGGTTTCTTGCACATCCATGTAATAACCAATACCACCACCGACGGCGGCGCCAGAGGCTGCACCAATTAAAGCACCTTTACCGCGGTCACTCTTACTTGATGACGCAACCCCAACGGCTGCACCGGCAACCGCACCAATTAAAGCGCCAGTCGTCGCTTTCGCCGTTTGTTGTTCGTTGGTATAGGGATTGACAGTCGAGCAACCCGAGGCAATCAGGGCACTGGTAACCACGACAATCGCCAGCTTTGACGCTGGCAGAGATTTAATCAGAGAAGGCTTCATCATTTATGACCTCATAACATGATTGATGATGGTTTTTACCCGCCAAAAGGCAAAGGACGTGGCAAGTCGCCAAAAGACACCATAAAAACCGCAGTATATAAATATTCTCTGTTGAGACAATCTTTAATCGCTTTATCGCTCAGTTTATGACTGATTTAATCGAAAACAACACTAAATGGAAACATCTCAAGATCATCTGCACAACATTTAGAGTAAAAGCACTGAAATAGTGCAAGCTGCACCGTTTCTGACATAACTCAAAAAAGCCACCGTTTGAAACATTTTACTAAGATTTTGATTTTAAATATAAATACAAATTTTAAAAAATTGGCACGGATCTTACATACTAATAAATAGGTAGAAGAGCAGAGGCGCTCAAGCGACTCACTCAACACCTTAAGTAAGCTGTTTGACATCGATGGACGTTAATCTAAGTGCCCGTTGTGAGGCATGGTAATCGAAGCACAATCCCAAAGCGGATTGAGGAGGAAGAGATGAAACATCTGATGAAACTTATTAGTCATTGTCGCCACGAATGGTTGTCCCTGCGCCACCTAGGACATAGCCAGTGGGATATAGAGCAGCGTCACTAATCAGCAAGGAAAACACCGAAAGAACCAGCAAGTAGACAGATCATAGAGTAAGAGGGATAGCCCATGGGAATCGCCAATCATAGTCTTAAACCTAATGTTATTTTTGAAGTGAAAGTTAAAGGCAGATTACTCTCTGATGTCGCACGACAGTACGGTATTTCGGCTAAAGCGGTTTACCAATGGGTAAGGGAAAGCGAGCAACAGCCGCAGCAAAGGGAATGCGCGTTAATGACTGAAATAGCGCAATTGCAGAAACGCATTAAACAGCTAAACAGTGAATTACGCACTATAGGTTGAGGTGACCTCGCCAGTGCCCTTATCGACAAGGCCGGACCCCATTGCATATTGCCCTGTAGGTCTAACGCGATATGAAAGTTGTGCTAAAAACAATAATAACAGCGCCCTTTTACGTCCGGCCTTGTCATCCAATTAATTGAATTAGATATAAATAACAGTTTAGACAGGGTCGGATGGGTATCTATTATCGCTCCCCAACGACCTAAGATATAAATCGTACAAATAACAATAATAACTGTGCTGTTTACTATCCGGCTCTGTCAACTTAATGCTCAAAATGTATGCAATAGCAACAAAGGAAAGGTTTTGACAAGGCTTTAGAGGGAGTTATCTCCCCCAAAGATCAAATATGTGAATTGTGCTCCCCCAAGTCACGAACATATTACCCTCTTGGGTCTTGTCCTTTTATTCACGGATCAATGACGATCCAGCGCTAGGCTAGGATAGCGCGCCACGGATGGCTGTGTTGCTTGCAACACCTAAGGTTTCGGCAAGGCTCGAGGGAGTTATCTCCCCCAAAGATTAAATATGTCGATTGTACTCTCCGACCAATCCAACATATTTTCTCCCTTTGGTCTTGTCCTTTTATTAAGTGGTCAATGGAAAGGAAGGGGTATTTGCCCATGCCAAGGACGGCAATGTGAGATATTCAAAATCAACAGGTTAATAATATTCTCCAATAAAAAAGACGCCTATCTGGCGTCTTTTTTATTGGGATGTCAGCTAATAGTTTTCGTTAGCCTCTTGAAGTCGCAGCTTACGCTCCTGCGCCTCATCATAGGCGGCTTGGATTTCATCCAATACAGAATTGACATCGGCATCGACTAATACTTCGGTAAATTTACCCGTGAGCGGCGTATCCGCTTTTAATTGTCCCGCCTCAAACAGCGCCCACATTTCTTTAGCATATTGAGTCTTGAGTAGATCGGGAGCGTACTGGCCGTAATATTGCGTCATGTTATTAACATCACGCTCCAGCATCCATTTCGCATGGTTGTTGGCTGCGGCATCGACGGCCTGAGGTAAATCGATAATCACCGGGCCATTAGCATCCACTAGGACGTTAAATTCGGATAAGTCGCCATGGACTAAACCAGCGCAAAGCATACGTTTAACATAGGTCATCACTAACCCATGGTCGTGGATGGCTTGCTCGGCACTAAAGCTCACATCATTCAAACGGGGCGCGACATGGCCTTCGCTGTCGGTGACGAGTTCCATCAACAATACGCCATCGAAACAGCCGAAGGGCGTAGGCACTCTGACCCCCGCATCGGCTAAACGAAACAACGCATCGACCTCGGCGCTCTGCCAAGCCTCTTCCATCTGTTCGCGGCCAAATTTGGAGCCTTTTTCCATCGCCCTAGCGCGGCGGCTATTACGGACTTTGCGCCCCTCTTGGTAAACCACCGCCTGCTTAAAACTGCGTTTCTCCGCTTCCTTATATACCTTGGCGCAGCGAATATCCTCACCACAGCGTACCACGTACACTGTAGCCTCTTTACCGCTCATCAGTTGGCTAATGACTTCGTCAACCAGCCCTTCATCAACCAGAGGTTGGATTCGTTTAGGAGTTTTCATACCGACCTTATACCTTACTTAGGCGTAAGATGGAATGTGCCGGGCAAATCTTCATATAAAAGCAGCCTTATAAAGAGGATAGATAAAAAGATTCAGTTAAAGATACCTGACTTCAGTAAAAACTAAAGCACCTCGCGCAGGAACACAATAGCAAAACGTAGTGGAATTAAAGTCAGTAAAGCTGCTGAAAATTACCCTCTATTGCCTGTACCTTGGCTTAACGATCGCATCGATTGACTCAAGCAACAAGACACTGAAATCCATTGTGATTTATACAAAGAGTGCTATCACACTGCCCACGGTTGCGGCGACTTTCAGCAATTGCCCGGCTTTGTAGTAGCCTTGGTTGCCCTCTTGAGGTGGAGTTTCGCGATCACAAAGAGGTTCATGGGTCTTAGGTTCTGCCAAACCAAGTGCGCCATGGGCGAAAGATTGCAGGGCACCGACCTCTGAAGGAGTATTGTTATCACTCGATTCTTGAGGTTCAGTGCCTTTTTTAAGTTCTGCTTGCACCTCTTTAGAAGACGTAGAAGTCGTCGCCATGTGCGGCGCAGACCGTTTTGACCCCAAGGGCGAACTATCTGATGGCGGCAGTGGAGCCAACATAAGGATTTCCAACACAAGATACTGAAAAGTAAAACTAACATTAACTCAATGCCTTAGCATTATGGCATCGCTCGAGTTGTGACTCAGATAGGAAAAGTCCCCCTGAATTCTGCGCCAGCTAACCGTATTCGTGGCGAAATATAGCGCTAGCTCTCCCCTTCCCTAGGCTTTATGCTGATGCCATTTTGTGACTTGTCAGATCTTAGAATGCGCTACCTTAATTTTGCTTTGGCTCTTACCGCCCTCTCCCTCACCCAATGCACTAGCCTCTCACTCGAGGAATGTCGAGATAATGACTGGTACGCCACGGGTTTAGCCGACGGTAATCGGGGCGCTAACGCGAGCCAACTCAATCAGTATCAGCAGGATTGTCGTGAGTTTAATCTCAGAGTGGATGCAGCCCAGTGGCAACAGGGATATCAGCAGGGACTTATCAGCTATTGTCTGCCCGAAAATGGCTATCGCGTGGGTCTAGCTGGAGATAATTACTATGGCGTTTGTAGCAACAATCAGTTTGTTGAGCGTTATAACCAAGGACACGAGCAGTATCTGGTGAATAAACGTCTAGCCGAAATTGCCGACCGCTTAAATGCCATCGATAGCGAGATCAGTAGCATCAACAACAAGCTAAACAACCTCACCGATAAAGCCGAACTGCTAAAGCAAAAGAACACCCTATTGAACGAGAAAAACCATCTCCTCGACGAAAGACTACGCCTTCGCCGAGGTGATATTCGCTTTGAGTTTCGCTTCTAAGCGTTCGTCTCAGAGTTACTTGGAGGATAAGCCATCACTTAGAGATAGCTTCTTTGGTACTAATAATACTGATTTTGTTGGCGACTTTAATCTTGTTAACCTTAGGCACTCGCAGGAAGAAGCCATAATAGAGCAAGCTAGCGGATGTCCAAGCGATGGCCAAACTCCATAAATCATGGCTTAAGAAGTGGGCACCACGCAGCTCCTGCGCAAAACCAAACACCGCACCTAAAACAATGCCGAAGATTAAGCCGGCCTTAGCATACTGTGGGCGGTATTCCTTCAACACATAATAGCTTGCGACCCAAGCAAAACCGCCACTCGAATGTCCACCGGGGAAACACTGACCAAACTCGGCGCCCTCTGGCAAACGAGCAAATAGGGATGAGTGCATCATGCGACCACCAAACTCAAGCACATCCCAGGGACAAGTCATATGGGTAAGACTCTTACCAAGGCGCACTAAGACCACACTCGCTAGCACACTGCAAAACAAATAGATAAAACCTTTACGATAAGGTCGCAACTTGTCGACGCGAAAGCTTAAGCCAATGCAACTAACGACGACTACGGCAAGCAGAATCACCAGATTTCGCCCAGTGACATGCAGCAGCCCCTCTGTCAACCAATGGCCACGCAAAGGCCAAGAATCGACCCCACCCTGCCAGTGAAATAACAAGCTGGCGAACCGCATATCGGCATGGGTCAGTTCGAGCCAAAAAATAATCACCGCAAACACAAGCCAAGGTGTGAGCAAATGTCCCTTTGCAAAACTGAAAAATGTCGTCCTAACATTACTTTTCATAATGTAATGCACTTAGTTATCCACTCGCCAAAATACCCAGCACCAGACTACGGGCGAATTCTTATCAAAAGCTTAAGGAAACCAAAACACGGAAATTAACATAGTTTTTACAAAATAAGGCGAACTTAATCGTGCTGGAAAACTCGAAAACGAAGAAAAAGGCTATAGTGTATAAATAACAAAGTGCTTTTTGGATGAGCCTCAAATGCCCTACAAGTTTGCCCTCCAACAATCTCAAAAAGAACGTTTATTCGCGGATATCGCTATTGATACAGGCAAGATTACCGTGCCGCCTGAGATGCTAGAGAATTGGCAACAAACCTTAGATCTACTCTCCGAGATAGTGGATACGCCGGCTGCGCTTATCATGCGCGTTCACCCTACCGAGATTGAAGTATTTGCCTCAAGCCATAGTCAGGGAAATCCCTACAAGCCCCACGATAAAGAGCATTTGGGCCATGGCCTGTATTGCGAAACCGTGATGAAAGAATGCCGCGAGCTCCACATCCCCAACGCTTTGAAGGATACCGATTGGGATAAAAATCCCGACATAAAACTGGGGATGATTGCCTATTGTGGGCTGCCCTTGCATTGGCCCGATAACAGCACCTTCGGCACCATTTGTATGCTCGACAGTAAGGAGCGCAACTACAGCCAGCAGTTCCGCAGTTTATTGGCACGATTTCAAAATGCTATCGAAACCAATCTGATCACTCTGTTCCAACAGGCTAAGTTGCAGCTCCATAACCAACAACTCGAACAGAAAGTGCAGCAACGCACCCATGAACTGGCAGAACTCAGTGCCAAGTTAATCCGTGAAATTGAAACCCGTACGACGACCGAAAGCTCGCTTGAGTATCATAAGAGCTACGATCCGCTGACGGGGTTACCCAACAGACTCAATCTCATCAATACCCTAGCGAATATGCTGGAAGAGATTAATCGTAAAGAAAAAATCTCAGTATTTTACTTAGGGCTGCGTAACTTCAAATCCATTAATGACAGCTACGGTTATCTTATCGGCGATAAGATACTCACTATCTTGAGCCAGCGCTTGCAGCATTGCACAGACGGCCATACCTTTATTGCCCGCATCGCAGGGGCGGAGTTTGTGCTAGTGCAAGCCCATAAGCCCTCGCAGCGCGAAACGAATAAAGTGCTTAATCAGATCATCAACTGCTGTAATTCGCCCTTTGGTATCGCCGACTTTGTGATCACTATTCCCTCGTCAATCGGCATAGCGCAGGCACCAAGCGACGGTATCGATGCCGCGACCTTGCTGCAAAAAGCAGGTGCCGCCATGACCATTAGTAAGGCCGAAGGCACACCCTATAGCTTTTTTAATCAAGATACCCAAACAGCGCTGAGCCAGCGTTATCAGCTCGAGTCCCACTTAGTCGATGCACTGAGAAACAATGAATTAAGCCTGCACTACCAACCCTTTATCGAACTCAAGACCCACAAAGTGATTGGTGCAGAAGCCCTGCTGCGTTGGCACAATCCCGTGCTAGGACAAGTTCCCCCCGACCGATTTATCGCCTTGGCCGAACGTAATGGGCAAATCATGGAGATAGGTAACTTTGTGCTCCACAGCGCCATTAAACAAGCCGCCGACTGGTGCCGAATACTGCAACGGGACTTTAAAATCGCCATCAATATCTCCCCCGTGCAAATGCGTAATCCCCGCTTTGCCGAACATATTGCCGAGCTACTAACCCTGCACCAATTACCTGCCACGGCACTGGAGCTCGAGATCACCGAAGGAATGCTATTGCAGGACGAGCACTTAGCCCATAACGCTATTCAGCAATTGCAGGAACTGGGGATCCGCATCTCACTCGATGACTTTGGCACTGGCTACTCTTCCCTAAGCTATCTGCAAAAGTATTCCTTCGATACCTTAAAAATCGACCGCTGCTTTATCAGCAAACTCGAAAACAGCGAGCAGGACAGGGAGTTAACTAAGGCCATTATCGCCATAGGTAAAAAGCTCAAACTTAAGGTGATTGCCGAGGGAGTTGAAAACACCCATCAGGACAGTTTTATCCGCAGTGAAGAATGCGATTTAGGCCAAGGCTATCTCTATGGCAAACCCATGACGCCAGCGCAGTTTGAGCGGGATTTTATCCGCAAGCCAGAGGCTTAAATTCATTTTGTAAAGAAAGCACTGTGACTTGATGCCGTCATGCCTTGTTAATACCAAACAAACAAGCATCTAGCTTGAATAAGCACAAACAAATCGGCCATTAAAATAAAAAGCCCCCGCAACCTAAATTGCGGGGGCTTTGCTATGAGGGGTTAGCTCATATTCAAGGATGTTTACTTGTAAGTTGCTTCGCGTTTTTTCGCTTCTTCATCCCACTTAGGTAACACGTCTTTCTTGAATGCTTCTTTCTCTGCATTCATCTTGTCCATGTCCATACCCAGTGCAGCCTGTGCTTTAGCTTTAGTAGAGATATCTGGGATAGCAACAGGATCTGTTAAACCTTTTTTCGCTAACAACTGTGCTAACTTAACACGAGCATCAGCGGCTTTATTAACAGACGTACCCAACACTCGTAGTGCTTCTTCAGGCGCGTGAGCTGCAACACCGTGCGAAGCAATGGCTAAATCCCAGCGCCATTGAGCGTGGCGAATATCAGTTAAAATTGGCTTCATCTCAGCTTCGGTAGCACCTAATTCCCATGCTTTAGCGGCTTCGAAGTGCGCTTTCACTAATTGCTCTTCCGCTTTAAGTTTCATTTCTTTAACTTTAGCTTTGCGCTCATTAGTAACGCCAACTAAGAATTCTTTCGTTTGGCTATGGCAAGTTGCACAGGTTTCGTCGAAGCGATCGAACGGGTTACCGACTTTATGGTCAGTGAACTTCTTACCTTCAGGGCTAGTCACTTTAGGCATATGGCAGTCAACACAACTGACATTATTTTTACCATGAATACCCAGTTTCCAAGTTTCATACTCAGGGTGCTGTGCTTTTAACATTGGCGTCTTAGATAACGCGTGAGTCCAATCTGAGAACTCGATACCATCGTAATAAACTTCCATCTGGTCAACAGTGATGCCCATATCCCAAGGGAATTTTACGAAGTTCTTTCTGTCTTCTTTCTTCTCGAAATAGTATTCAACGTGACATTGACCGCAAACCATTGATTGCTTGTCTTTCTTCGAGGCTTTATCAAATGGCGTACCGATAGCATCCATTGCGCGGTCTACATAAGGACGAGAGATCCGCAGTTTTGGCGAACCTTTTTCATGGCAATCGCCACAGCCAATAGTATTGGTCACTTCCGGGCCACCTTTAGCCCACTTGCCTTTGAAGTAACCGTCTTCACCTTGTTCTTCGATCAGGCGAGGTACGTCAGGGCTCTTACAGCTCCAACAAGCCATTGGCATTGGGCCGTCTTCCGCGTTGGCAGGGGCGCCAGTACGTAGCGTATTACGCACATCAGTCACGGCATACATATGGCCGCGAGGCGCGTTGTAATCTTTAGCAAAACCATAACCAGCCCACAGAATAACCATATTAGGATCCTGTGCTAATGCATCAACAAGCTCTTCACTCTTTGCAGTGTCATGCCAGCTATTATATTGATTTTTAAATTTATCTTTATAAACTTCGTTGCGAGGCTCGGTCTTATCGCTCGCCATCGCACCCGCCGCCATGAAGCTCGCGGCAACCAATGCACTGAGTGCAAAGGACTTACCTGTCATCTTCTTCATCATCTCATCTCCGTGTTGCATTATTTTAATAAATCACGACATCTCCAAGGCCAAAGTTAGTGGCTTAAACCCTCCAAAGACATACCTCTTAGGGGGTATCTAGAACGAAGTTTGCGCTAGATCAAAATGTAATAGTGTTGTTGTTCACACTTTTATGTTTTCGTTAGTGTAGTACATTATTTTCTAATGTAAAACACGACTAAAGTGCCATTAAATCAATGGCCCATATATTAGGTAATGGACATATGAAACGAGGCAGCCTTACCTCTAAAATTTTGGGTTTAATGTTAGTACTGATTTTGCTTTCTAGCAGCTTGGCCATCTTCGCAATCATCAATTTGTCTTACAGTTTAGGCGATGCAAAGGCCATCAACGCCTCGGGTTCACTGCGGATGCAAAGTTACCGGCTGATGTTTTATGCCAATTCGGGCAGTGATGCCGCCCAAGAGAAGATTGCCGAGTTTGAAAACACCTTGCACTCCGAGGCATTGCAACCTTCCACAGGTTGGCTTAGCCCGAAAAAGATCGCCGATCAGTATCAGCTCGTCATCGATAAATGGCTGGTGATGAAGTACTACATTGAGCAGGAAAACTCCCGCGACTACGCCGCCTCGCTCAAGGACTTTGTCGATACCATTGATTTATTGGTGTTAGAAATGGAGCACCACGCCGCCTTTAAGCTGCGCCTGCTTGCCGCGAGCCAGATTTTTGGACTCGGGCTAATGCTCGCCATCGCCTTTTTAGCGGTACGTTTCACCAAGCGGAAAGTCGTAGTGCCCTTACAGCAGTTAATGGAATCGGCTAACACCATTTCGAAGGGTAACTTTGAGATAGAAATGCCCGAGACCGAATATATTGAGCTCACCGCCCTAACCCACGCGCTGCAAAAAACCGCCCGCGAGCTCGCAACCCTGTACGGCAACTTAGAATCCCAAGTGGCCGAAAAGACCCTTGCACTCACCAGAGCAAACAATGAGCTCGCGTTTTTATACGATAATCTATTGACACTAAATGCGAATAAACTCGACTACAAGGCACTTAGAGCGGCGTTAAATCAATTAAAAGATTATGAGTCTATCGACTATTTACGGCTCATTATTCAGTACCCAGAGCAAGAGTTAGAAGTAGTGGAAGCCGATGGTGGTTGGCCGGAAGATACCCAAAACAGTACCCGCTTTCCACTGCAATTTGAGCAGGCCGACTTAGGTTACTTAGAGCTTATTTCGGCGCAGGACACGAATACGCCGCTGTTTAAAAACTTCGCCATCATGCTCACTCGCTCCATCGTTATCCATAACGCCACCGAGCAACGCCAGCAGCTGGCCTTGATGGAGGAGCGCGGCGTTATCGCTAGGGAATTACACGACTCCCTAGGTCAGGTACTGTCCTTCCTCAAAATCCAAATTAGCTTGCTGCGCAAAAACTTAGATCATAGTTGCCGCAGCCCTGCGATCGAGGGGCAACTGACGGAAATCAATGAAGGCGTCAGTACAGCCTATGTACAGCTTAGGGAGTTATTATCCACCTTCAGATTAACCATCAAAGAACCGAATCTGAAGAACGCGATGGAAGCCATGCTAGAGCAACTTAGGGCCAATACCGATATCAAGATCCATCTCGATTATAAACTCTCGCCCCAATGGCTCGAGGCGAAGCAGCATATTCACATTCTGCAAATCACCCGTGAGGCCACACTCAACGCGATAAAACATGCCAATGCCAGCCAGATCAATATTCGCTGTTATAAAGATGACAATGGCATGGTCAATATCAGTGTGAGCGATAACGGCATAGGAATTGGCTATCTTAAGGAGCGAGATCAACACTTTGGCATAGGGATCATGCACGAGCGTGCCAGTAAATTAGCCGGTACTGTTGTATTTAGTAGCAATGATACGCACACTAATAGCAAGGGAATTACCGAACAACTAGACCAAGACCAACCGGATGTGCCCTTAGCGTCTAATAACAAATCCAATTTGTCACAGGGAACCAAAGTTACTTTAATCTTCCCTTCCCAACAGGAGCCTACACATGGGTAAACCTTATTCAGTCCTCGTGGTCGATGACCATCCCCTCCTACGTAAAGGGATCTGCCAGCTGATCGCCTCCGATCCGGATTTTAGTCTCTTCGGCGAAGTCGGTGGAGGCTTAGACGCCTTAAGCGCCGTCGCCACCGATGAGCCCGATATTGTACTGCTCGATCTGAATATGAAGGGAATGACTGGACTCGATACCCTCAATGCCATGCGCCAAGAAGGCGTGACTTCACGAATAGTGATCCTCACCGTTTCGGACGCCAAACAAGATGTTATTCGACTGCTACGCGCGGGCGCCGATGGATATTTGCTGAAAGATACCGAGCCGGATCTGCTGCTCGATAAGCTCAAAAATGCCATGTTGGGCCACAGAGTGATCAGCGACGAAGTTGAAGAATATCTGTACGAGCTTAAAAATGCCGCCGATGAGCAGGAATGGATTTCAAGCCTCACGCCAAGGGAGCTACAGATCCTGCAACAGCTGGCGGAAGGATTAAGTAACCGTATGATTTCAGAGCACTTACATATCAGTGAAGGCACGGTAAAAGTGCACGTGAAAAATCTGCTGCGTAAGGCCAATGCCAAGTCGAGAACCGAAATGGCGGTAAGGTATCTGAACAACTAACGCTTCAAATCGAGTGGTTCAGCACTAAGCTAAAAAACAAAGGCAATCAATCGATTGCCTTTATTGTCTGTAGGAGTAGAAATTTGTGCTATCGCCCTTTTTGCACAAACTCATACCAACTTAGCAGAGCTTCCTCTAAATCTTCTAATCCACAATAGGCTTCCGATTCCGCATCGTAGAGGGACATCGATTCCTCGAGTTCATACTCTTGCTCAAACCCTAAGGCATTGGCATAAATGCGCGCCTGTTCTTCATCCAGATCTAGGGTGAGATCGCAGCCAATTAACCGCCAAGAATCACGCTTACCCGCCTGAATTTCTTTGATAATATCGAGCACTTGTTGAATTTTGGCTAACTCAGGCCCCAACTCTTCCGAAAACCATTGGCCCAGCACTTCATGGTCCATACTAAAGCTGGCTAAATAAGTGCCCGTCAAACTGTTACGCCGAAATTCATATTCCATTTTATCTTCTCAATGCATTACAACTATGGCTAATTTTAATCTATTTCATCGTAACTTGCTTGGCCAGCAATTTAGCCCCACCAAGGGCTGCAATTGTCAGCACAATCATCGCCTAGACTTCATTTTCACAACGAAATCAGTTAGCTTGAGTCCATGATTTAGCAAGAGATGGAATGCGATATGCACGATGGATTTATCTACAGCTTAGTGCTTAGCGGCGCGCGCGCGGGGTCAACCTTAACCCCGGAAGAGCTTGAAAACTGGGATCCCAAGGATGGGCTGATCTGGATACACCTACGTTATCGCCACAAAAAAGCCCGCCACTGGGTGTTAAATAGCGGCTTGAATAAAGTCGAAAGCGATGCCCTGCTCGCCCAAGATACCCGCCCGCGTGCAGTACTCGCTGGTGAAGGCGTTTTGCTGGCCCTGCGCGGCGTAAACTTAAACCCCAATTCAGCCCCAGAAGACATGGTAGCGGTGCGTATTTACGCCGATAAACAGCGGATTATCTCAACCTGCGATCGTGAGCTGCTCTCTGTCAAAGATGTCGCCGAACTCATTATGGAAGGCGCAGGTCCCACCACTACAGGGGACTTTATCGTCGCCGTTTGCGAAAGACTCACCACCCGTAAAGTGGATTTTATCGACACCCTCGAAGAGCAACTGTCTGAGTTAGAAGAACAAGTGGTCTCTGGCAATGTGAAAGATTTACGTACTGATATCGCCGAGCTACGCAGACAAACCGTGGCGCTGCGCCGTTATTTAGGCCCGCAGAAAGAAGCTTACGCTAAGATGCTGTCCGATCAGTTTGTGCTATTTAACGAGCCCGAAAGACTCAAGATGCGCGAAACCACGGACAAACTGATCCGCACAATTGAAGACTTAGATGCCCTACGTGACCGAGCCAATGTGACCCAGGAAGAGTTGCTCAGCCAGCAATCGGAGCAGCTAAACAAGCGCTTGTATTTCTTATCCTTAGTCTCAGCAATCTTCTTGCCGCTGGGCTTTTTAACCGGCTTGCTTGGGGTGAATATTGGCGGCATTCCCGGTGCGGATAACACTTGGGCCTTTGCGACCTTCTGCGGCATTCTTATCTCGCTGGTCGCCCTGCAAATGGCACTCTTCTATCGCTTTAAGTGGTTGTAGACTGGAATAAAAAACGCCAATCACAGGATTGGCGTTTTGTTTTGTGGATTGCTTTTACTGCGGCAACTCAAACAGATTCGTCATGACTTTATAAAGCTCTGTGCCTTGATGCACTGACGCCGAGGCAAAATGGAGTATGGGCACACAATCCTGCGGCAAGCTTAGTGCCGTCAGCTCCTGCTCACTGCCATATAAGTCAAGGCGCAGCAGATTGACTAAGGTCTCACCCGCCGCCAGTGGCTCTCCCACGGGCGCCACATATTCCACCAATCCCGCCATGGGCGCATGGTACTTTTTGTAATCCTTAAGATAACAGCCAAAACGCGGCATCTTTGCGGGCGCGACTCGCTCGGCGATCACCCCTCGATGACTCAAATAGGCCAAAATGCCCTTGGCATCGACTAAAGCATCATCGAGGCAAATGCGTTCTTGGCTCGCCAGTTCCAAGGTAAGGGCCGAAACGGCAATCTCGAGATCCCTCCCCTGCGCTTTCGCCACTTCACTCAATTGCCACCAAGGGCAAAATGCCGCTTCATCCATAGCCCCGCCAAAACTATTGGGGATCACTAAGGTGTATGGAATCGAGAAATACTGCGCCGCCGCAAGGTCATATTCTGGACAATACAAGTGTTTACAGGATTTAGGCCCGGTATGCAGATCCAATACTATATCCGCCTCGTGGGCCATAGCCTGCAGGTTAACCGCTAATCTGTGGCCTGTGGTCACGCCCCACTCATTGCGTAAACGCTGCTGACACGCCTCGACTAAAGTGCTGCGGTAAGCTTGGATAAGCGCGCTATCGCTCAGCTCAGCATGCTCACGGTACCAAGCGGGTAAATCAATCGAGTGATTTAAGTACTCGCGGTTCCAGTTTGCCCCTGTGATAGGGTCAAAACGCCCCAGCGTAAACTCACCGCTCTTTTGATTTATCCCCAGCGGATTCGCTAAGGGCACTAAGGTGATTTCCCCCTAAGATGTCGCAGCGTTCGAGCTGCTTCATCAATTGGAAAATCACCGCATTGCCCTGCACCTCAGCGCCGTGGACATTGGCCTGAATATACACTTTAGGGCCAGCGACTTGGCCACTTGGCTTGAAGTGGTAAATCGGCAGGGTGAGCGCTTGCCCTGCGGCAAGCTCCCCAATGGTTAAAGACGATGCAATCGGTTGCATATTACACGCCTTCGAACAGGTTTTCGTGCAGTGCTTTAACCACTTGCGCCGCTTCTGATTCGGCTACCAATACGCACAAGTTATGCGGGCTGGCGCCTTGGCAGATCATACGCACATTGTGGGGCTCGAGCACTTCAAACACCCGGCGGCAAATGCCGGCAGTGGTGGCAATCCGGTTACCGATAATCGCCACCAGTGCTAAACCATCTTCAACACGCACGCGGCAATGCTGTGATAATTCCTGCAACAGCGCCTCGCTCAACAGCCCTTGGCCGCTTGAATCAGAGCCGGTTTTATCTAGGGTCAGAGAGACGTTAACTTCGGAAGTGGTGATCAAATCCACACTGATCTTATGCCTTGCCAGTGTGGCAAAGGTTTCAGCCAAGAAGCCCTGTGCATGCAGCATTTGCAGGCTGTGTAAATTGAGTAGCGTTTGGTCGCGGCGCAGTGCAACCGCGCGAAACACGGGCGCATCTTCAACCTGATGACGGATCCAAGTACCGCCCTTTTCAGGCTCCTTACTCGAGCCGACAAACACTTGAATTTGTTGGCGCACCGCAGGAAGAATCGTCGCAGGGTGCAGCACTTTGGCACCGAAAGTCGCCATTTCGGCGGCTTCGTTAAAACTGATTTCGGCAATAGGATGGGCGTTTGGCGCAAGGCGCGGATCGGTAGTGTAAATCCCGGCCACATCGGTCCAAATCTCAACCGCGGAGGCTTTTAAGGCTTCGGCTAACAGTGCCGCAGAATAGTCGCTACCGCCACGGCCAAGCGTGGTGGTTTGTCCCGCCTCATCGGAACCAATAAAGCCTTGAGTCACAATCACTTGTTTAGATAACAGCGGCAGTAAATGCTCACGTGAGAGAGAGGCAATTTGCTCAACCTGTGGTTCGGCGCGGCCAAAATGGCTGTCGGTGCGCAGCACTCTGCGCACATCGAAGGCACTCGAGTTAGCGCCTTTTTCCCGCAATACCGCCGCAAATAATGCTGATGAGCACTGCTCGCCAAGGGACAATAACTCATCCATGGTGGCCTTGCTGCGCTGGGATGCTAGCGCTTCGCTCAATACCGCCATACGGCTTAACAGCTTATCCAATGCCGCAGCTACATCGTTGGGACGACCCAGTTTATCTAAGATAGCGTATTGAATTTGCGCAATTTGCTTTAAGCGCTGTAAACGACCATCGTCGTTCATCGACTCTTGGGTGAGCTCAACCAAAAGGTTAGTCACGCCACTGGAGGCGCTAACCACTACTAAACGGCAATCGGGATTGCCCAGTACGATATCGGCGCAGCGATTCATTGCGCCGTAATCGGCGACTGAGGTACCACCAAATTTTGCGACAACAAGAGACATTATCGTACCTCCGCAGAAGCAGAAGACACGGCACAAACTAGGATAAGATCTTGATTAACTAACATGATTACGCTCCGAACCAACTTCGTTCGAAGAGCCTGGTGCTCAATGATACGCACCCCAATAGAAGGGAAACAGCAATCGTCACCAGAAGCTCTCCACCAATTACAGGTGACAATCGTTAGGATTCAGCCTAAGCGACCGACATAAACATGCAGCAACCACATCTATGCCTCGGCGTTAATCTCCCTCATCAATCATCGCTGGAGTTTGTGCTCCTCTGACTGACTACCTAGTTAACGCTCCTCTTCTGTTCCTTTCCGCCGGAAAGGGACGAAAAAAGTAGCAATAAACCCCTAATGAAGTCAATGCTAATTTCACATCGCATAAACAAATTCAATAAACGCTTTTAAAAACAATGAGCAATTTAGCGGTAAAGCCAAAGCAAAAAATGGCGGCGAGGTATCGAACAGACATTCAAAGGATTAAAAAAGAAGCGACCTAGCCTTGCCCTTTACAGGCAAAGCCGGATAAGAAAATAGTTAAAAACGCGCGGGTTAGGTCGCTAGATCGGGCAGTTCGTAAACCAAACGCACGTGATCATTAAACAGGCCTAAACACACTTCATCATGCCCGGTGATGGTGCAAGGCACTAAACTCACCTCACCCTTTTCCACCATATAGATGGCATATTGATTAAACTTTTTCCCTAGCTGCAGCGCCATGCTTCTATCGACAAACACCGCCCAGCTCTTCTCCATATGGGATAAATCTGGCGATGCGCCCACCATTGCACGATAGGGGCTGCCGATTAATTCAATATCACGGAGAAGTTGGCGGTCAAGTAAACGGTTTTGGCTGGGACTGAGGAGGGTTGAAGCGGGATTATGGGCGGTAATTACAGCAAAGGAAAAATCACAGGATAATGCTTGAGTAAGCAAAAACAACGGCTTCTGGTAATGCTGCCACAAATCTTGAGTCATGTTGTCCATTGGTAGTCTAGTCGAAAAATGAACCCGGGTTAGTGTAGCAGAGCGCCTCAAAAATCCAAAGAGGCGTGAACTGGCTCACAAGAATCAAAAATACATTAGTTATACTAATCAATGACTAAAGTAAATATCATGGTAAATCAGGGCCTCAACCAGAAATTTGTTAACATTTCATTTGTTAACAAATGCCTAAAACGAGTACAATGACGCCATTGGCTAGTTAAGCAGATAACATTAAGTTTGCTTAATCTTGACAAGGGTTTGTTAGATTCCTCTGCGAAATCACCCTAATCTGGCCAGACATCTTTTAAAATGTGTTCTACATTTGAGTTATCATTTAAACATTTTAAAAAAAACAATAGTTAAGGAACTATTTATAACTATTGCTTATCGAAGTTGATACTGGTTACGTTTTATCGTATTACACTTTAAACGTGCACTTTATATACATCCTGATGTGTCGCCGTAAAGATCTTTCCTTTGAAGCACAGAGCAGTTAGAGGAAGTATCAACATTTTATGAATATAAGGATCCGATGTAAGCGGTCCTTATGGTTAGAATAAAATTGGTTAAAATTTAGGTAATTAATATGCAAAATCCGCACATTCTGATCGTTGAAGATGAAGCCGTTACCCGTAACACGCTGAGAAGTATTTTCGAGGCAGAAGGGTATGTGGTAACTGAGGCCAATGATGGCGCAGAAATGCATAAGGCTATGCAGGAAAACAAAATTAACCTAGTGGTTATGGACATTAACCTACCAGGTAAAAACGGTCTGTTGTTGGCACGTGAATTACGTGAAATCAACAACATCGGTCTGATCTTCCTGACAGGCCGTGACAACGAAGTCGACAAAATCCTTGGACTTGAAATTGGCGCGGACGATTATATTACCAAGCCGTTCAACCCACGTGAATTGACGATTCGTGCTCGCAACCTTCTGACTCGTGTGAATAGCGCTGGTAACGAAGTCGAAGAAAAGAGCTCTGTCGAATACTACCGTTTCAACGATTGGAGCCTAGAGATCAATAGTCGTTCTCTGGTGAGCCCACAGGGTGAATCTTACAAACTGCCACGTAGCGAATTCCGCGCTATGCTGCACTTTGTTGAAAACCCAGGAAAAATCTTAACTCGTGCCGATCTACTGATGAAGATGACTGGCCGTGAGTTAAAGCCACACGACCGTACTGTTGACGTGACTATCCGTCGTATCCGTAAGCACTTCGAAAGCTTGCCAGATACGCCAGAAATCATCGCAACGATCCACGGTGAAGGCTACCGTTTCTGCGGTAACTTAGAAGACTAATCTTCTAAGTCCGTTTGAATAATAAAAACCAGATCCTCTGATCTGGTTTTTTTATCTCTGTAATATCGCCAATCCTCAGCCCCGCTTTATCCCAATCAATAAACCTAAGCTTGAAAGGCCAAGCTTAAATAGCTATCGCAAACTTTAAGCGTATCAATTGGAATGGAGCAGTTACTCACGACTAAGTACTCTCCACAGCGTTAATTCAGCTGTTAGCTAAGGTGGTAGCTAAGGTATTAGCCAAATACCGCGTAAAAAAAGAGTGAGGTGTTAACCTCACTCTTGGATAACTGCATGCGCTAGATTAACTGCATACACTTGGTTAAATAGCACTATGCTCTAGGCTGCTTTCCGCTTTTAAGCTGTTTATCGAGGAAATCCGCCAGCGAGCGATATAAGTGATTACGCACTTTCTCACCGCGCATCGAATGCTTTGAACCAGGATAATCAATCATCTGGAACAGTTTGCCTTCGTCCTGCAGCGCCTTATACACGCGAGTGCTGTTTTCAAACAACACGTTATCGTCGGCCATGCCGTGGTACATCAACAGCCCCGACTGGTAGTTTTTCACATAGGGGAACACGCTACTGGCTTCGTAACCCTGTTCATTATTCGCGGGATGGGCGAGATAACGCTCGGTGTAGTGAGTGTCGTACAAGCGCCAATCAGTGACGGGCGCGCCCGAAATCGCCGCCTTAAAGTAATCCGGCGCCTTAAATAAACTCATCAAGGCCATATAACCGCCGTAGCTGTGGCCATAAATCGCCACATTGTTGCTATCGACAAAGGGCAAGCTGCGCAGATAATCGACGCCAACCTTTTGGTCATTCACTTCCGCTTCGCCCAAGTGACGGTAAATTACCTGTTCGAACTGGGTGCCTCTGTGGGCGCTGCCACGGTTATCCAGTTGAAATACCACATAACCTTGTTGCACTAAGTATTGGGTAAAATAATCCTGCTCACTCCAGCTATTGGTAACCAATTGCGCATGTGGGCCGCCATAAACGCGCACCACCACGGGGTACTTTTTATTCGCATCGAAGGGCACGGGTTTAAAGAGGCGCGTTTGCAAGACTTGTCCGTCTTCCGCCTTGAGTTCTTTAAACTCTGGCAATTGCCACAGGCCAGCATAGTCATACAGAGGATGGCCCGCTTTGACTTGGTTCTGCTCTACCCACGCCAAATGTTGGCCCTTATCGCCGTGCAAACTGATCTGTGGTGGCTGAGATAAGCTATTGAAATAATCCAGATACACGCTTTGACTATCGGCAAATACCGGATTGTGCATCCCCGCCTCGCTGCTCACACGCTCAACCTTGCCGCCCGCTAACGGCACACGGTAGAGGTGTTTTTCGATAGGGGTATCTTTGCGGCCAGTGAAATACACCCAACCTGCGGTTTCATCAATATATTCCAGCTCATCGACCGCCCAATTGCCCTTGGTCAGTTGCGTCTTCAGCTTACCTTTTAGGTCAAACAAATACAGATGATTAAAGCCGTCACGCTCCGAGGCCCAAATAAAGGCCGATTGTTGCTTTAAGAAGTGCAGGTCATTGTTAAGATTCACCCAAGCATCGCTACGCTCTTTGACTAAGGTTTTCGGCTTGGTCAGCGATTCTAGCGCCACCAGTTGCAGATCTAATTTGTGTTGATCGCGGCTCTGCCACTGGAAGGATAAATGCTTGCTATCCGGCAACCAATCCACGCGAGGCAGGTAAATATCCTTATTTTGATCATCACTTAAGGTCACCCAATTGATGGCTTTATTGCTCAACGTCACAACGCCCAGTTGGATCTCGACATTGTTTTTACCCGCCGCTGGATAACGTTGCTCGGTAAGCTTAATGCCATCGGCGTAGATTTCATTGCGGGTGACCAACTCCACGCCAGACTCATCGATGCGGGTAAAGGCGATGGCCGACTCATCGGGCGCCCACCAGTAACCCGTCATGCGATCCATTTCTTCCTGGGCGACAAATTCCGCCATGGCATTTTTAATTGCGCCGCCACCGTCTGTGGTCATGGCCTCAAGCTTTTTAGTTGCTAAATTGAGCACATACAGATTTTGGTCCCGCACGAAAGATACAAAGTTGCCCTTGGGCGATAGACGCGCATCGGTGGCAAAGCCCTCGCCTATCGGCAGTTGGCTGACGCTGTTATCTGCTAAGGAGAAGTAATACAGATTACCCGAGGCAGGGATCAACAGCGCCTTGCTATCGTCGGCCCAGAAATATTCCATAATGCCTTCGCCATAAATACGTTGGCGCTCGCGGCGGGCCTTTTCTTCATCGGATAACTCATTGCTCGCCAGCTTATCGGCGTTCAGCAACAGGCTAGATTTGCCTGTCTTCACATCCATCTGCCAGAGATCGTAAAAGTTTTGGTTGTCTTTACGTCCCGCAAGGTAGGTCACCCTTTGACCATCGGGGGATAATTTTAATCCACGGGGACTGGTGCCCGCCAAGGCAGGCGAAGCATTCATGCGCTCGATAGTCAGCGGCGTTGTGCCGCCCTCAAGTGCATAGGCGGGGGTTAATATCGCGCTAGAAACCATGGCCAGTTGACTCGCTATCAGTAGGGATGAGGCGCCCAATGTCACCGAGCGCAGGGAAGAAGCTAACCCATTTTTAGTCATTATTATTCCTTGGAAGCATACTCGCCTTAAAGTGGCGATCAAAAACTGCCGTCATTGTGCCAAGGCAAAGCCTAAATAAAAAGCGCAGGCAATATACAGATACAAATTAGCTGGCGAACCCCTGCGGTTAGCTCAATTTTCAAGATAACCCACTCAGCCTGACACAAAGGGATAACCCTCTTGGCTTAAATTGATTAAAACCCACAGCAACATCGCTGAAATTGTCGACTAACTGAGTTATTATTCGCGGCAAATAATGAAATTGACCTCAATGTTGAACCCCTAAAGGACCTAACATGCAGACTCTTGCCCAGCACTTAACCTCAAAGGCAGTGAACGAATCCCTCTCGCAACTGATTTTGACCTTAGCCGACACCTCCAAAGCCATCAGTCATGCCGTGCGCCACGGTGCCTTAGCTGGTGTGTTAGGCGCGACCGAACAGGAAAACGTGCAAGGTGAAACCCAGAAAAAACTGGATATCATCACCAACGATATGCTCAAAGATGCATTAAAAGCCGACGGAACAGTGCGCGGCTTAGCCTCAGAGGAAGAAGATCATGTGGTTGAAGTCAGCGCCAATGGTCAATATTTGGTGTGTTTCGACCCTCTAGATGGTTCATCGAATATCGATATCAACTCACTGGTCGGCACGATTTTCTCTGTTTTACCCGCACCACAGGGTGAGTTAACTGAAACAAGCTTTTTGCAATCGGGTCGCAATCAGTTAGCCGCAGGTTATGTGCTCTACGGTCCATCAACCATGCTCGCCCTCACCACAGGCCAAGGCGTGCAACTCTTTACCCTGCACCCAGAAACCAACGAATTTTTACTGACCAACGCGGCCATGAGCATCAGCCCTGACACCCAAGAGTTCGCCATCAACATGTCGAACCAACGTTTTTGGGAAGCGCCAATGCAGACCTACATCGCCGATTTACTGCTAGGCAAAATTGGCCCGCGCGAAAAATCCTTCAACATGCGCTGGATTGCCGCCATGGTGGGCGACGTGCACCGCGTACTTTCTCGCGGCGGTATCTTTACTTACCCAACCGACAATAAAGATCCGAAAAAGCCATACAAGCTGCGTTTAATGTACGAAGCCAACCCAATGGCTTTATTAGTCGAGCAAGCCGGCGGTAAAGCCTCTACGGGTTATGAAACCATTCTGGATATTCAACCAACCCAAATTCACCAACGCGTAGCGGTTATCCTCGGTAGCGCCAATGAAGTGGACGCTTGCCTAAGCTACCATGGTATCGATTACAGCGAAGAACCAACTCTGGATTAAGCCTAATCGCTTAAGCTTTGATTTTTTATGAAAAAAGCCACTTACCACAGTGGCTTTTTTATTGTCGCGTAATGCGACATTCATTTTAAAATGCGGCCTAACGGCCGAGGTGAATCAAAGTCGTGGGTCTTCAACCCTCTGCCTGATATTCGTGCTGTTTAGCACAATGCTATATTTATTGCGGCCTGACGGCCGAGATAAATCAAGATCGTGGGGCTTCACCCCACACCCGACCAAGGAGGACTGCTCGTCCTATCCTCCTTGGATTCTCCAAGACGCCCCTAGCGAAGTTACATACGTTAGTTAGTGGCTTCGTGCTTATTCGAAAATCGCTAACGCTTCCGATGGTACATCCTGTACCCCGAAAGCTAACTCGGCATCCATGCCTCGCTCACGTGATTTTCTTCAACGCCCTTCAGCAACTTCGCAGGGGAAGGTGAACATCTGTAGCAAAGGTGCTGGCTATTTATCCCAAAAGTTATGTCTGTCCCATCTTTGCTATTCAGACTGAGTGTCTACTTTTTCAAATTAAGGAATAAAATTTATACTGGTCTGTTTTTATTTATATTTTTGGCAGACTCGTAATTTAGTTAATCAACGAACTTTGATCCTCCCCTATGAACCCTATCAATCAAGAAATGCATACCTAATGCAGTTGTCGTCAGTATGTTACAAATAAACACCATATATACTGCAACAAAAATGTATTTGGTTAACTCATGAAATTCAGCAGCTATTTGGAGGATACTTTTCCCTGCTAATTGTACAAAACCACCTGCGAAATACATAAAAATGCTCATAAATGCAAGATACCCAAAAAGATATGTCAGAAAGTTTCTTCTGGTTAATGGTTTTCC
This sequence comes from Shewanella sp. GD04112, assembly GCF_029835735.1. Taxonomy (NCBI): domain Bacteria; kingdom Pseudomonadati; phylum Pseudomonadota; class Gammaproteobacteria; order Alteromonadales; family Shewanellaceae; genus Shewanella; species Shewanella sp. GD04112. The sequence goes on along the minus strand of NZ_JAOEAL010000001.1, from coordinate 757,248 downwards.
GTAAAGTGTTGGAGGCTGTCCCGACATAGGATCATCCATCCCTGCTTTATTAAACGTTGCGACAGCAGCCATAGAAGCAATATAAAATCCTGACAATATTTGCAAAATTCCGTTTACAACAGATATCAAGCTGTCTTTACCGACAAAAACCACAGGAACAGGAAGATAGTACAATACTGCACAAATGATTATTGATAAGATTAATGGTAAATAATAATCAAACCAACGCTTCTCTGGATGATAGATTTTTATGTAACAAAGTGGTTTAAGAAGTTTGTCAAACATCTACTTGTACCATTTCTTCAAGCTTGGCTACTATTTTTTGATGAAGTTTAGTATGGATATCTTCTTGGCATTGCGCAATTGGATCATTGAGCGATACTAATGAACTTTTAGCAAACATTTTTTCAGCAATATCTCTTTCTCTCACACCTACTTCAAGTGTTCGATGACGTCTGTTATCACCAACATATTTAATCTGTAATCTTGTATATTCGCGTTTATTGACCCAACCTTTGGCTTCTTCAATCATTTTTAGAGCCTTCTCGCCTCGAGTTTTAAGAGCTACTAATGTAATTCTTTCGTCTTTTACAGTGAACTCACTATCCTCATCCATTTTATTATCAACAGCGTCTCTAAACGCAACAAAACCACGGATAGTACCTTTATTAAGAAGGGTACTAAGTTTTTCGTTCCCATTGAATTCTAAGGAAATCATTGGGCGACATTTTAAATCTTTTTGCTCTCCATCTCGTCTATACGTAGATTGTGCGCAGATAGACAACATATGCGTCAAGCCATTCGCAATAACTTGCCTAGTAATACCCGGTACTTCCTCAAGAATTGCATGATGAAAAATTTTTAAAGCTTTATTATGGGGTTCTCTTCTAATAACTAGATGTGCTGATACAGAAATTCCCTCTCCTTCCTTCTTCTCTGCTGTTCGAGTTTTTCCAGTGATTATTTCAGTAAATGTTGGATCAGTCGCTTTTTTATCAGCATACTGGAACAACATAGTTACTGCATACTCCTCAACTTTTAACTTATGTAGTCGTAGTGAAACGTCACCATTTTTTATCTCATACAGAGCTTGGTTTTTTGCAACCATATTCTTGAGGTTAGGTAAAATCCTTTCAAAATTGAAATCTGGTGCATCATCAGGATGTTTTCTAACGCCAAAGTTACATTCAAGAAGATACCTTTCATATTGTTGTAGAATCATTTCAAATAGTTATATCAAGTTATTGTTCATAATTTTATATCATAATTTTATTTCAATACCCATTGTTTAATTTTAGAAAGATAGTGTTTTAGTACTGTTTTAAAATATGAAAAAACAACTCTAGGACTACAGAAGTTCACTCTCCCCTCGGAGTTGCCGCAGGGCGAATAGACAAATTGCGTGAGTCTCGCCATGGATGGCGAGCTAGCTTTCGCAGGTGCAGGGACGCATCCTTCGGAAGCGATAGCAAATTTGTCGATGAGCACAAGGGGCTTTCAACGCCGTTGGGGGCGGCAAGGGAGATCCAAGAGGGAATTGCTGTTGATCCCCTCTTGGTCGGGTGTGGGGTGAAGCCCCACGACTTTGATTCACCTCGGCCGTTAGGCCGCAATCACTAAACTTCTACATAAGGTATGGGTTAAAGCCCCACGACTTTAATCTACCTCGGCCGAAGGCCGTATTGCTTTTCTACACGTCAGTGGAAACTGAAACACCCAACTAACTGGCAACACAAAGATTTTGCTGAATCTTCCAACGACGTTCCATGAGTGGAATCGAAAACCCATAACATACCACCACAATCAAAGGTTGAAGCTGAAAACTCAACTCAGGCCACAACATAAAGGCAGCCACGCAAGCCACAGTGCGCACAATGGAATGCACAATCGCCACCTTTTGCGCCGCTAACACGCCGAAAACCAACCACATTAATCCTGTTTGCACCGCAAGGGCGAAGGGCAAGGCTAAATAGTTTTCCATAAAAAAGGGAATACTGATGCTAAAGGTTAAAAAGCTCATCCCCACCGCAGCCAAAAACACAGTCTCAAACCAATTACGATCAGTGCTTTTCTTGAAGGAGATATTCTCGCCCGTTAGACGCGAGACTCCCATAGCAAGATAGACAATAGAACCCGTGCCGATAAATGTTGCCATCACCATTTGCGATGCTGGCAGAATAAAACTCAAGATAAACAATAGTCCCCAGACCATCATGCCAGATAAGGGCATAGCTAAAGCACGTTTTTGGTGGTATTCGATAAGTTGTTGATCCAGTGATTGATGTTGCATGATTAAGCCTCCTTGTTGGTATGGCTTAAGTATCCCTGCATCCGCTAAATCACGGCAGTGTGAGTTGTCAGCAATTACGGATGACAAATGTCATCAATGGCAAATTTCTTAGGAAAATGAGAAGGAAGAATGGCACAGGCATAGCTCTTTTGGGATTAACAGCCAACACCGAAGTTACAGAATACACCATCCCCTCGGAGTTGCCGCAGGGCATTTGCGTTCGTTGCGTGAGCGAGGCATCAAAAAACAGCACAAGCATAACTTTTCACTCAATGGTTACACCAAAACTGGCATTGTTGCACCGGTGACCTTCTAAAACAGGGATGTTTTAGTAGAGCTTACAGGGACGTATTTACAGCGAGTCACTGGTGTAACAGTGCGAAAGCCTGCGGCAGGCAATGAGTTAATGCTTTAGCCAGAAGCCGCAAGGGAGAAGATGGGATAGTTAACCCCACTAACCTAACTGACCTCGGCTGTAAGGCCGCAAAACCAAATCAGCTAAGCCCGAGCTGCATATACCTCACGCCTTTGCGATTGGCCGATAGCGCGGCGTTAACCCAGTATGTTATTGTTTTGGCTTCATAGATTCGATTATTAAGCTTTAACCACTAAGGATTTACTCCATATGGAAAAAATATTTGAAAGGCTAATGTACGCATCACGCTGGATTATGGCGCCCATCTACTTGGGGCTGAGTCTAGTGTTGTTGGGTTTAGGCATTAAATTCTTCCAAGAGATCTTCCATATTCTGCCGATTATTTTTGAGATGACCGAAGTGGATCTGGTGCTGGTCACCCTGTCCTTGATTGATATCACCCTAGTGGGCGGTCTGATTGTGATGGTGATGTTTTCTGGCTACGAGAATTTTGTCTCGCAGCTGGATGTCGGCGAAGACAGTGAGAAGCTCAGCTGGTTGGGTAAATTAGATTCTGGCTCACTGAAAAACAAAGTGGCTGCCTCCATTGTGGCGATTTCGTCAATTCACCTGCTGAAAATCTTTATGGATGTGAAAAATATCGATAACGACAAAATCATGTGGTATTTGCTTATCCATATCACCTTCGTGGTGTCGGCATTTGCCATGGGCTACTTGGATAAAATGACTCGTAAATAAACAGCGACATCGCCCCGTAAGCGACGTTGCTGTTTGAGAGTGAGTGCTAAGCGTCACTAAACCCGCCATAGCCAAACAATGCCGAGTGCCAAAGATTAAAACAAGCCACTGATAATAGTGGCTTTTTTATTTCCTGAACAAAAACTGTGCCTCGCACTTTGGTATTAATTTAGTCTGCATTGCATAAGTGCATGTTTGAATTGAAATTATTGCTTGAGATAATAGCCCGAGTCTTAACCTAAACGGCGTTTGATACCAAAGGCTAACCTTTTGAATCAAATTCAAGACCAATTAACCCAAAAGGGTTATTAAAATGCGTCAAGATTCTTTATAATCGCCAACATTTTGACAATGTAGCAACACAAATCATCACCTGTATTCGTCCGCACAATTAACAAGGTAGTAAAGTGAAAACACAGTTACTGGCCCTCATGCTCGTCAGTCATTTAGGCTACGCATATGCCAAGGAAGATTTAGCCACAAGCTTAGACACCGCAGAACCCGCCCCTAAAAGCCATAGCATCGACTTTATTGATAAAGGCCTCAAGCTGAGCTTGAGCTGCTCCGTTGGCGAACCCCAACCCATTTTAAACGTCACTATGGGTGAATCCTTTGCATTTGGTAGCGATCCAAGCGTGCTAATTATTCGCAGCGACAAGCAGCACAGTGTGAAATTTCGCGGCACCGCGACCTTGATGAACTTTACCAGTTTGCCAAAGGCTGACGACGATCTGTGGCAGGCGTTAGCTCAGCTACAAACTCAAGAACTAAGCCTTGAGGCCGTTTCGTTTCGCTCAAGCAAATACACTAGCTCAACCTTAGTGGCCGTGGGATTTAGTGAAGCGGTCAGCCAGCTAAAACAGAAGTGTAGCCAGTAAGGGCGTGTCTCGTCCTGATACAAAAAAGCCACTGTAATCAGTGGCTTTTTTAGTTGTGCGATTTAAGACTCGCTATCGACCAGCTCGACTTGATGGGTCTTTTCGGTTTGGTCGACTATGGTCAACACCGCCGTATCCCCCACTACGTTGCAGGAGGTCAGCACCATGTCGATGATACGGTCCAGTGCGGCCACAATCGCAAAGGCTTCAATCGGCAAACCCATTTGATGGATTAATACCCCAATCATCACCATGCCGCCACCGGGTACACCACCCGCGCCAACGGATAACAGGAAGATACTAAACAGCAGCGATGGCAATTGTTCGCTGGTGATTGGCATGCCGAAAGCATTGGCGACAAAGAAAATCGCAATCGTGATATAAATTGCCACGCCGCCCATATTCATGGTCGCCCCAAGCGGCACGCCAAAGCCTGCCACGGCGCGATTCACCCCAAGCTTTTCCGTTAGGGTGCGCATAGTCACTGGAATCGTGGCATTAGAGCTGGCGGTAGACAGGGAAAACAGCACTTGCTCTTGGGTTTTCTCGCGAAAGCTCTTGGCCGAAATCGGTGTGAAGACCCCCACCGCCAGCGGATAGACCACAAAAATCCACAGTAATAACAGCGCCAGAATGATCACGACATATTCGAGCACACTCATAAATACTGCCGCATCTAAGGTGGCACCTAACTTAAACATCAGCGCAAACACGCCATAAGGCGCAAGGCTCATCACCACAGAAATCAGTTTCATCATGATTTTATTAGCGGTTTGAAAACCTTGTACCGCGCCAGCCACATGCTCGCCGAGGGATTTAATCACCCCGCCGAGCATCAGTGCCATAAAGATCACTTGCAGCATATTGCCCGACATAAAAGCCGCTACTGGGTTGCGCGGCACTATATCAATCAGCAGCGCCATTAAGCTGGGGAGTTCGGTCGCGGTAATCGCCACACCATCGGTGCTGCTCATATCGACGCCTTTACCAGGGTCGAGCAATAGCACCACTAACAGGGCGGTTGAGATAGCGACCACGGTATTAACGATGTAAAAGCCGAAGGTTTTGCCGCCAAGGCGCCCAAAGCTTTTTAAGTCCTGCAGCTCACACACGCCGCAAACGATACTGACAAACACCAGAGGCACGACCAACATCATGATCATATTGACGAACATAGTGCCGACGCCGCCAGCCAGTTCGACTAAATTGCCAGAAAAGAAGCCAATATCGTTTAGAAAATATTGCACTAAGGTGCCAAGAATAAGTCCCGCAAACAGACCGATAAAGATCCGTGTCGAAAGTGATTTAATCATGCTTATGGTTTCCCCAAATAGCTCATCTTTTATTCTTCATCTTCCTTGATGAGCAAAATCGCCATTCCCTTTTCGGTTCAGGCGGGGATAGTGAAACATGCTGGCAGTAAATTCAATGAATAAATTTACTTATTTCATTTTCAATTAAGCCAAACCCATCACAAAAATTTTGTATTCATATGATTTTTATTGAAAATAAAATTATCGATTAATAATTACGCTATTAAGATGCAAGTTAAAAAATCAAAATTTAAACAGTATTTAAACCAAATAAATACAATTAATCGATTCAGCTTGAATTATGCTAGATTTAAAAACCAAATAAGCATTTTAATTAGAGTTAAAAACTACTTAATAAGGCATTTATAGAGAGATGATAAAGAATAACGACTAACAATATGCCAGTAGCACTAGCTCAAGCCGATGCGCTAGCAGGTGCTGCTGTTTAATGCTAATGCGTTGCTGAATTAACCAAAGGCTTAATTGCTGCCAATTTTTTAAGTCGGCTGACTGTAAGTATTTAGCCTGAGGCGCTTGCTTGGCAAAGTCATCTGCGGAATTAATCTGTGGGATAGCGAGTAACTCGCTGGGCGCAAAAAGCGCTAACTGTGGCACGATACAATGGGTCATGCCCGTTAAGGTATGGGCAATTTGCAGCCCTGCGGGGTCGAGATCGGTAAAGGCAATGATCGGCATTTTACCCGCCATCGCCTGTAAAAACTGGCGCACACCAATGGGTGAATGGTGGCCGCTACCACGGTAGATAACCATCACATTAGTAAAATCATCAGGTAAATGCGCTTGATGGATAACATCAAATATATCTAGGTTTTCAACCACTAAGATGGCTACGACATTGAGTTCATGGCAATGCTTTTGTGCTTCATCCAAAGGAATACGCAGCGATGTGCGTGTTGAGATCCCAATTGGTGAAGATCCGAAACCTAGATACTTTATCAAAACATAATCGGCTTCGGGGCGGATCTTAGCGAGTTTCTCATTATGACTTTTGGCTGACATCGCCATGCGATCGACGTTTAAATCATCATAGAACAAATCAAGCCCAGAACAATCTTTCACCAATTGGCGAAGTTCGGCTAAATCCTGTGAAGTCAAAAGTAGATGCTTTTCGGACTCATCAAGTTGTCCTATCTCTAATTCACGGTAAATAGCTTTCCAGTTAGGTGTGAATTTAATCTTTGAAGAACGCTTTTTTACAGCGTTCTTCAATAACCGAAATTGTTGCGGCGTTAAGCTAACCATAATTCCACATCGCGGATAATAAAGTTACCGCTGTAGATGGGGTGAGGTTCGCCTAATGGCTCTAACTCGAAGTAAGCCTTATGCTCATCGGGTAAACCTTCGTAGCCGCCAATCACTTGATAAATCCAGCTTTCGGCATCCCACGGCAGGGCTTTTTCGGCTAAGTAATCGAGCGCCGACTGGCGTAAGCCCGACTCAATCACGTCGACAAAGTAAGTGTCAACCGCTTGCTTGAGTGGATTATCAGGAATATCAAAGTCTTCATTCTGCGTCAGCGGCACGGCCACATCCTGCTCGCGCACCGTTTCGACTATACCCTGACGACTAATCGCCTTGATATGGGCGACAATGTTCATCAGTTCAAACTCTTGGCTGGCGTTATGCACATCCACAGACGCTGGGGCCAATAGCACTTCGGCGCGATTGAATAGACTCGGGATTTCCTTGTGGGACACATGGTCCGCAGGGCGATAATCAGGATGCAAATCTGTGTATAGCAACCAGCCCTTAAGCAAGCGGGTACGACCGCGAATTTGCCTAAAGCGGCCGAGAAGTTCCAGCAACCTGCCCTGCACCACACTAAGTTCCTGGGCGCAATCGCTCATGGTCTCCTGCAAGGTGGTTACCAGCAACTTACGCAGCTCACGGATATCACCGGCGATTTCACCTAATTCGCTAAACTGGAACATCTCCAAACCATTGAGTAATTCAGACACTTGGCTCTGGGCGAGTTCGTTTTCACGGATCTTAGCGTTAATGGTACCGACATAACCGAACTCGTTGTTGATCCGCCCCCACAACACGCGGATGGAGTAGCGTAAACTGTCGGCAAAGCTATACACATGCTCACTTAAATCAGACAGGTACGCCTCGGCGGCGCTGTAATCTGAGCTGTGGCGCGCCTCTTTATAGTGGTCGGCCAAGGTCTTAATGGTGGCGAGCGCCGAGCCGACGTTAGAGTCGATTTGGCGATTGCGCTCATCACTTAAGCCCTCTTCGAGCAAGGCACGCACCGAGCGTTTAAGGCGCAGCTCTTGATCTGGCTCTGGGCGCCATAAAATCCCTGCCTGCTTGAGTTTTTCAACCACGGCGGGATCATGGCTCTCTTCCTTGAGCGAGCCTGCCAGATAGGCATCCATAATGATGTCTGCATGGCGACCTAACTGCTTGAGTAGCTTCACCCCAGCCTGATGTAAGTTACTGCTCATCGCGGCCTCCTTGGTTGATGCAATGCGTTATCGTCCAAGGCATCATAGTAAATCCCGCTGCGTCGCCGTTTCCGCCTGCGCTTCTAGGCTTAGGCCTTCGGTCTCGTCGATAAAACGGATCACTTCGTACAGGTAATCCAACTTGCCGGTGGCGATATAAATTTGTTTTTCAACGTTAGGGCGCACTAGATAGCCAAGCTCCACTAAGCGCTTGAACACTAACTTAATTTGCGCATCGCTATTGGTACTGGTTGAACCGAATAAGCGGTATTGGCTGAGTTTGGCCAACTGCTCACGAAACGCTGGGGTATCTTCAATTCGGCTTTGCAGCTCGGTTAACCGTACTGGCGCGCCTTCGCTTAAGGGGGCATCTTGGCCGCTGGCTTCCTGCACTAATACCAACCACTCCACCATAGGGATAAGTGCCTGACAAATATCCTTAAACTGTGATGAAATCACCTTGCGTTCGCTTTCGCCTAACTGCAAATAACCGCAGAAAAACACATCGCCCTCGGCGGCCGAAGCCACGGTGCGATTGATTTGATTGAGATACGCTTCAACCCGCTCGCGGGTACTGTTATTTTTTAATGCGCGCCAGCCATCTTCATTAGTGGTACGGCAAATAAACTCACCTTTTAGCAAGAGTTCGATAATGGCGCCCGTGCCGACTAATACGGTTTGGTTTGACTCATTCATGGCAGCACTCATTAGATGGCCTCCTTGCTCAGGCGTTTACTCAACATATCGGCAATCGGATTGGCTTTGGGCTTCACCACCTGCAACTTCTTGGTTTGTTTATTAATAATGTAACGGTTCTCGAACAGGTTCAGCACTTCTGACTCTGGGTTCGGGAAGGCGCCTAACACACTGATATTGTTGTTACCACAGGCATCAAAAATCTTCTTCACGTTGGTGTGGTGCAGCGTGCCCAGCTCGTCGATCGGCCAGTGAATGGTCACATCGGCACGGCCACGTAACAAGCGCGTGAATGCCAACAGGAACTTACACAAGATCAGATAAGCCATACCGTGGCTCGAGGATTCGTTCAGCTGTCTGTCGGTGCGGATAATCAGGTCGCTATTGCCTTCTTTGAGGCGCAGCTCGATTTCCAGCAACTTAGCAATGCCGCCGGTTAAGGCCGCGCGACCAATAATGTCTAAGGCGCGGCGCATGCTGTTGGTGTATTCCTCATCGGGCAGACCATTAAAGCCGTCGGCCTTCCACTGTTTAAAGGCTTTAACGAACTGTTCAAGCTCGGGCCAAAACTCTAATTCACTGATCTTAGAGCGAATACGGACCGCAGACTCGGATACGCCATCGAGGAATAACTCCTCGCCCACTTCGCGGGTAATGCGCGCACTCTGGGAGGCGATGCGACGGTCGATATCGGCAAGTACATCATAGAAGGCGGTTAAGTCGACCCCGAAGATCCGCCCCTGTTCGCGCAGCGCCATAATGGATTGCGGCACAATCACATTGAGTAACTGTTCTAGCTGCGGCACTAGCTTACGGTAATCCAGCAGGCGAATACCTTTGTCGTTGATAAAGCTCGACTCTTCGCGGGCACGCTCCCAAGTCTCGGCTAAACCTGAGCCTGACTTGCTGGCAATTACAGAGTCGAAATGCTCCACATATTGCTTAACCGAGCCCATCAAATAATCGCGTTTTAGCAGTAAATCTTCGCCCTGACGCAAACGCTCACCTAGGCTACCCTGAGCTTCTTCATTGTTGGCGGGCAGTTTCAGCTCGGCCAGCTTACGCATCACGGCGCGCAGTTTGGTTAAGTTTTCAGAGGCTTCAATCTGCGCCGCATCCGAGGCCTTACGGTCGGTCTCGAGTTGTTGACGGCGGGTCTTCACTTCTTGAGTCTTGGCTTTAAGCTGCTGATCGATTTCCGAGGCGGCACGTTTCACATCGCTCAATTGGGTCTGCAACTTAGGCTTACGCAGCAACCAAGTGTGTTGATACCAATCGTCGAAGCGCAATACTTCGCTGCGACGCTGCTCGGCACGGCTGATTTTGGTTTCAAGCTCACGGATTTGTTGCTTGAGTTTAAGGATATTGTCCTCATCCACACCGCGGGATTTAAGCTCGTTTTTGTACCAGGTTTCGCAGGCTTTCTGCTCGGCCTTAGCGCTTTCGCGGCGAGCGTCGATGGTGGCCTTGATTTGTCCCAGTTGATTGTCGAGCGCGCCAATCACTTCCTGCCAGTAGGCTTGTTTTTCCATCCGCGCTTCGAGCGCCTGCTCTTTTTGCTCTTCGAGCCAGAGCTGGTGTTGATGCTTAAGCTGCTTTAGCTCGCCATCGAGTTGAGTTAAGCGCTGCTGGGCAAAGGCTTTACGTTCGGCCAGCGCCTTGTTGATCTTGTCCTGCTCACTGCGTTTTTCATCGAACAGACGACGTAAATCATCACGGCTATTCTTGTAAGCCGTGCGGGCAAAGGTGAGTTCACGGCTGAGTTTATCCAGCTCGCCATTAATCGCCACCAGCTGTGATTCGGCCTCGGCCTGTAATTCCTGCGCGCCTTGCAGCGCTTCTTCGGCCTTGCTTAAACGAATACGCAGCTCCTGCTCGGAGGCGGCATATTCAGGCACATCAATGGCTTTAAGATCCAAATGCACCCCAAACAGGGTGTCGCTCGTCCCCGTCACGCTCGGATGCAAATCGGTGCGATGCAGCAACTCGGGCGCAATCACTTTACCCAGACTCTGCTCCCAACCTTGGGCTTCCTTACGTAGGAATTCGAGCAAGGTATGGGACTGAGGGAACAGCATATGGTGCAGTTCATCGAGCGATGTTTGGCGCTCGTTTACGCGCAGGCTGGCGATACGCAACGCTTCATTGGCTTGGTCGCGTTTGGCGCGCAGCTTACGCTCTTCACTACTTAAACGTTCCACCTTAGCGTTGCAGCTTTCTTGCTCTTCGTCGGCGCGGTGAATCCGCTCGTCGAAAATCGCAAGGCTTAACTTTTCTTCCTCGGTGTAGGTCACGCCATCGACACGTAATTTAAGCTCGGCAGCATTGAGTTTGAATTGATATTCCTGCTCGCTAAAGCTCGCCTTGCCCGCATCCATTTGGCTGCGCCATTGGGCTTCGAGGGCATCGAGATCGGCTCTTGCCACTTCACGCTGTTTGTCGCGCGCTTCGCGTTGTTTGTCCTGATCCGCGTGTAAGCCTTCCAGCTCGCGGTTTAACTGCTCGCCAATTTTGCTGCGGCGGGCATTGTAAGCCGCTTCAATATCTTGGTGTTTTTCGGTTTGTAACTTATGGCGTTCGCTTAGGTTTTCCATGTCCGCACGCCAGTTTGGCAGCATGTCCAAGTCGGCCTTGGCTTGCTCGATATTGGCATCTAAAAAGGCGCCGTGCTGATCTTCAATCGCATCTAGCTCGTACTCGCACTTAGCCACGTCGCCCTTGGCGGCGGATAGGTCGAGGTTAAGCTCGTCACGCACTTCTTTCCATTCGTCGTCCAACATCCGAAGCTTTAAATTCAGCTCCTTAGATAGGGTTTGTTGGATCTCTAAACGATCGGCCTCTAGGCTTTCATCGTTGCGATAACCACGGGAGAGGCTCGAGAGACGCATCTCGGCGCTGAGCAATTGGTTAAATTCCTGCTCGAGCTTTTCAAACTCGGGGCGGATCACTTCAAAGCCTTGGATTAATTGACTCTCGCGGATCCATGCCTCGACGCGTTGCGGATTGAGGCGTGAGCTAGGTGGATTCACCCCGTCTTCTTCCAAAATGGCGGCGATCATGGATTTGACCGTTTCCATTTTGCCTTCTTTGGAGTGTACCGCCTTGGCGAGTTTTTCGATGTGGCGCAGTGAATGCTCACCTTCACACAGGGCGAATTGGTGCGCATAGGCTCGCAGTTCGCTGCGGTTGCTGCCCGTGCTTAATAAAGTGCGATCGTTTTGAATAATCGCGCGGTATTCTCGGGTGTTAAGCAAGTTAGTGGTGGCTACGCCTTGGCGTTTTAATTCACGGCCGAGTTCTGCCATGGTGTGGCATAAAATGGTGTCACCATTTTGGGTTTTAATGTAATCGCTTAACTCGAAACCTTTGCCGATAAAGCGGTAGTTCACCCCTTTACCATCGCCCGCCGACGCCAGCACGGCTTGATAGAGCAAACCATCGGCCTTTTGATATTCGTAAATGATGTAGCTTGAATCGTGTGGCAAGTACCAACGCTCGAAACTGTCACGGGTTGAAGGCACCACGCGGCTAGGATATTCGCCATAAAATACAGGCACTAAACGTTGCAGAGTGGTTTTACCCGAGGCGTTAGTACCACAAATATTGGTATGGCCATTGAGGGCGAGTTCCACAACGCCCGGAAGGTGCGTATCAATCAGCACAATACGAATCAAGCTTGGCATTTCATTCCTTATCCAAACGGGGTCAAAGCTAACCCAGATAAATCGAGCCCAAATCGAGACCATGACTCAAGATTAAACGCCGAGGCGTAAAACCTAAGCTCAACACACCTAAGCTCAACAAAATAAAGGGGCGGTCAGTCTCAATGGACAAAAGCGTGTGACGGGTAATCATCCTTGCGAAATCATCTTTGCGAAAATTGCGAGGTAAAGTCCCATTTTGTGCCCCTAAAATAAGGCAAATAGGGGGCATAAGCAATCGAGCACCCGAGTCTTTCACCTTCGCGAAACAAGTCTGCTCAATGTTACCTCAATTCCCATCCATTTAACGGTTAACAAAACGTCAGTAGATCACAATTGGGTATAAAAGCTCAGGGGATAACGCTCGGTTTCTACGCTCTAAGCTCATAGGGACGGTTTAGCGGCCGTTAACATTTTCAGCAACTGTCAACTTGGGTAAAACAGTGAAAGACTCGGGACCAAAGCCGAACCAAAATCACATTTCATTCACTAATCACTGCAAGCGTTAACAATAAAACCCAGCTAAGTGAGTAGCCCAAATGACAAAAAGTATCCGCCCCCCTTCACCGTTTAATACAATGCTAAACACCACGATAGACAACGCACCGCGCCGCACCTTACTCAAAGCCATCGGCTGGACATTGGTCGCGAGCCCCTTGGTCGGCTTAGTCGGCTGCGGCTCGGAGTCCGAAGACAGTACCAACGACAGCAACAATAGCAACACGGATACCGGCTCAGGCACAGATGTAACAACCCCGAGCGATTGGGCCAGTGGTGGCACCGCCAGCATGACGGTCAACTTTCCCGATACCAGCCTCTTCACCGCCACTGGTGCCTGCGCCTTGGCATTAACCCAATCGGCGGTGGAAGGCCCTTGCTATTTCCAAGTCGATAATCGGGATGATATTTCGGACGCCGAATCGGGTTTGCCTATGCAGATTTGCTTTCAAGTGATTGATAAAAATTGCAATCCATTGAGCGGATTGGAGGTGGAAGTCTGGCATTGTAATGTTGCAGGCATTTACTCAGGCGACACCAGTGGCAGCGCGGATAAGAGCCGCTTTAACAGTGGCTACTGCACCGGAAATTCGAGCAAGGCGCTGCAATCCCAGTGGTTTAGGGGCACCCAAGTGACTGACAGCGAGGGGCGAGTTAACTTTAAATCCTGCTTTCCAGGCTGGTACTCGGGGCGCACTATCCATGTGCACTTTCGGATACGAAACAACAATAACGACCAGTTGGTCTCCCAACTGGGCTTTAGCGAGAGTTTGACGACCGAGATTTGCACCAGCCATCCCGAATATCTGACCCGTGGCCAGCAAGATACCAGCCTGAGTCGCGACAATATTTTTGGTAGCAATTACAGCGCGTTTCTATTTAATACCAGCCAAAATGACGATGGCTCATTACTGGCGTGGCGCACACTCCAGTTGAATTAATTGAGTTGAATGAACTAATTCGATATGCATGATTGAGCCCGATAGAAAAAGCGCATCTTTCGATGCGCTTTTTCCTGTTAAATCCTTGGTTACTTCAACCTAGTTGCAAAGGCTTGGCGGCAAGCAGAGGCTTCTCGCACCATTAATCAGAGTCCAAGGCCTTTAAATGTTCGGCGATACGACCATAGATTAAGATCATCTCGGCGAGCGACCCGACTTGCATGCCCCGCATGAGATTGGAGCGGTGGATCTCGACCGTGCGCATAGCGATGCACAGCGTATCGGCAATCTCCTGATTTTTATAGCCTTTGGCGATAAGGGAGAGGATTTCCCGCTCACGTGGCGTAAGCGCCAGATAGGTTTTTACATATTGATTATCTTGATAATGCGCCTTGGCATGTTCTAGCGCTTTAACGACCGCGTCGGCGAGCTTAGCGCCATCGGCGGGCTTTTGGAAAAAATCCACCGCCCCGAGTTTTAGCGCCTCCACTGCCATGGGCACATCGCCGTGTCCAGTAAGATAAATCACCGCCAGCGGACTATTATGCTGCACTAATTGCGCATGTAATTGCGGCCCACTGAGGCCCGGCATACGCACATCGACTAAGGCACAGCCCGGCTCGCTCAAGTCGATGGCGGCAAAAAACGCCTCGGCGCTATCAAAATCGTGGATATTTAGCCCATAGCTTTCGAGCATAAACCGCAGTGAGCGGCGCACCGACTCATCGTCATCAATCAAATACACGGGCAATTGTTGGCTCATGCTGGTGATCCCTCAAGCTTACGGGGTAAGGAAACCTGTGCCTGGCAGCCGCCACCTAGGGCGGTTTCTAGACTAAAGCGGCCACCATGACTCTCGGCAATATCTCGGCAGATCACCAGCCCCAGCCCTAACCCCTCAGACTTAGTCGAATAAAAGGCCTGCATCAGCAGATTGGCATCCTCGGTCAGCCCAGTGCCGTTGTCTGTGACCGTGAGCAGTATCTTACGCTCAAGATACCTAAGGTCGATATCGATAGTGGGCAGATAGGTTTTTGCCGCATCGACCTCGCTCTGCTGACGCTGCACACAGGCATCGGCGGCATTTTTCAATAGGTTGAGCAGTAACTGTTGCATGCCGACTTCGTCCAAAGGCAATGGATAGGCTTCGCCGCTGATATTAGTAGAAAGCAAGATCTGATGCTGCTCCAGCTCATAGGCGAGCAGCGGCGCAGTGTCGTTCACAAGCTGGTGCAAATATAAGGGTTGTTTGGAGACAGACCGTTTTTTCAATAAATTACGCAAACGGCTAATAATACTGTCGGCGCGGCTGACCTCTTGCTGAATCAAATTCAGCACGGATTGTAACTCTTCTGGACTCGTCCCACGCTGCAAACGCACCTCGGCGCCATGGCAGTAATGGCCAATCGCCGCCAGCGGTTGATTGAGCTCATGGGATAGACTCGCCCCTAACTCCCCAGCAATCGCGATGCGCTGGGCATGCTCCAACAGGGCACGGTTTTCACTGAGTTGCCTCTGGGTGTTAATCAACTCACGCCCACGGCGACTAAAACGATATTCGAGCCAGAAGTGGTACACATTAAGCAGCACTAAAATCGCCAACACTAGCCAAGCCCAATGTTGATGCAGTTTCACCCACTGCCACGCTCGCTGCCACCACGGGGTTTGCAAAGGATGCATATCGAGGTCTTTAAGCAGTTGATCGATCGCCAGTTGGCTCACGGCCGTAGTCCAACCCGCGGATTCAGCGGCTCTCGCGGCGGGACTGTCTTCGGGTAAGGCCAGCAGGGCTTGAGTCACCTGCTTGGCTAAGGATTGCGTCGCACGATTGGTCTTAGCCATCGACCAGTTGGGATAGAGTCGACTCGACACTTGGCAATGGAACCCAACGGGCGCCTGATTATCGAGTACCCGATAATCTTGCAGCTTAATCAAGCCTTCAGCCTGCATTTGCTCAAGCTGGCACACGGGCACAATCGCCGCATCGAAGCCTGGAGCTTTAACGCTGGGTACTTTACCGCTCAGTGCTTTACCGCTTGGTTCATCTGTATCACTAAGCTCATTTGTACCACCCTGCTGACCTGTAGCGCCGAGCTGATAAACCAGGTTATCGAGTGGAAAACCTAAGGGAACAATTTCCCCAACCAAATCTGGTAAATCTATGCCCTTTAGCTGCGCCTCGTAGACCATAGTGAGATAACCACCGAAGGCATTTTTGGAGACAATACCAAGGCGCTTGCCCTTAAGATCCTTTAAGGTCTGATAGGGGGAATCGGCCCTGACCACCAGCGCCGAACCCACCTGCATGGCCGCGCCATTGTTGATTGGGCTTCGTAGGGTTGCGAGCCAAGACAGGGAATATTGCCGCGCCAACATCACAGATTGTCCGGGGTTAGTGATCACAAAATCGAGGCCCTCGGTTTCGACCCCTTTGGCTAGCTCTTCGAGGCTTAAGGGATGCAACCTAAAGTAACTATTGGGAATTTGTGACTCAAGCCAGCCCATCAGCGGTTGCCAACGATTGATGGTGCCCTTATAGCCTCGAATGGCCAATACGCCCACATCGACTACTTGATAGTTAGCACCAGCTTCATCCATCAGCTCTCCCGCGGGCGCAACCGTTAATGCGCCTAACTCAGTTGCTTGAGCAGCCGATTCAGCCATAACTGAGAGACTCAGCAGGCTAAATAAGACGATGACGAATGTTAATCCCGTTCGCCAACTCTTGATTGATACGATGGTTGATACGACAACACTCAACACAGTGCCCATACTCCTTAGCCCTAGGATGAGATCCATTTTGTTGCTAAATCATAAACCCTAATTTTTGAGAGGTCATTCTAACTGATATTTGTTGCGCTAGATCAAGTCCCTATCGGATATGTGGAAAACCACTATAGAGATGCCACCCCGCCTTTTACAGAATGCGCCTAACGCTAAACCTTAAGTCTTTCGACCCGTTTTATCTGTAAGAGTGAAGGAAATTCCTATGGACAAGAGTAAACGTCAGTTTCTCGGAAAAATGGCCAGTGTGAGTGTCGGCGCCGCGCTCATTCCCGTCGTGCAAGTGCAAGCCCAACAGGCACAAACTGCAGCTACGGGCAAACGCTACGGCATGGTGATTGACCTGCGCCGCTGTGTCGGCTGTCAGGCCTGTACCGTGGCGTGTACCTTCGAAAACCTGCCGCCCCTGGGGCAATTTCGTACCACAGTGCAGCAATATGAAGTGTCGCAACAGGATGCAGCTACGCCCCCCGCATTTTTGATGTTGCCAAGACTGTGTAATCACTGCGAAAACCCGCCTTGCATCCCGATTTGCCCCACGGGTGCCACCTTCCAACGCCCAGATGGCATTGTGGTCGTCAACAACGAATGGTGCGTCGGCTGCGGATACTGTGTGCAGGCTTGCCCCTACGATGCCCGCTTTATCAACCACGAGACCAACACCGCCGATAAATGCACTTTCTGCGCCCACAGGCTCGAAGCAGGACTCTTACCCGCCTGTGTCGAAACCTGTGTCGGCGAAGCGAGGGTGATTGGCGATCTGAACGATCCTCACAGCCACATCAGCCAACTACTCAAAGCGAATCAAGCGGATATCAAGGTACTTAAGCCCGATGCCAATACGGCACCTAGAGTGTTTTACATCGGCATGAACAGCGCCTTCGAACACAGGATCAGCGGCCAAGCCCCCGTTCGCACCCTACTGACAGACACTGGCGAGGAGATCCACCATGGTCATTAAAGAAATCTTTACCCCAGATATCGCCATCACTTGGCTACCTTGGGCAGTGCAATACTTCTTTTTAATGGGTTTGGCCTACGCCAGTGTGTGGGTGGCGACCATTCATTTATTTAGCGCGAAACAAACCGACGCCAGATTGCTCAAGCTCTGCGCCTGTTTGATGCTCACAGCAGGTATAGTCGCGCCGATTGCGCTGCTTGCAGACCTTCACCAACCGCTGCGGGCATGGCATTTCTATGCCCAAATCAGGCCACATTCGTGGATGTGGTACGGCGCCTTTTTACTGCCGATATTTTCGGGCACGAGTCTAGTGTTTGCCTGGTTATTACTGCGCCAATACTTGCCAACCAAAGCCTCGGCACAAGGGGAATCGTCCCAAGATTTGGTGAGGCGTATTGCCCAACTTATCCGTCTAGGAGACTGGGATAGCGATAAATGGATCAAGCTAATCGCACTGCTTGCTAGCCTAAGCGCCTTCAGTATTGCGCTTTATACCGGAATGGAGACCATGGCGATCAAAGCGCGGCCGCTCTGGCATACCTATTGGTTACCACCATTGATGGCGACCAGTGCCCTACTCGCCGCCTGCGGCACACTCGCCCTGCTCAATCGCATTTTGCACGGTTATCAAGCCAGCACCCAAGACAGGTTACTGCAATGGGTTAGAGCAAGCTTTGGCCTCTTCGCCCTGTGCCTTATCGGCTGGGCCTTATTCGATAACGGCTCGGCGCACGAAGCGGCGCTGTTATTAGACACCAGCCCAAGCTGGCAACTGGCCGCCATTTGGGTATTGGTCACCCTCGCCCTGCTGGCATTGGTATTAGCAGTGCGCCGCCTCCCCTCGGTATTGATGTTAGTCGTCAGTCTAACAGCGGTACATCTGGCATGGGGATTTCGCTGGATTGTACTTATCCAAGCGCAAACCGACCCTAAATACGGCGCGGGCACCTATTTCTACCAACTGCCATGGGGGCCAGAGGGCCTATTGGGTATCGCTGGCACCTTCGGCCTCTGGCTCGCACTGATGGTGTTAGTGTCTGAATTTATTAGCTATCAACCCAGCTCAACTAAGTTGGCCTCTTGAGCCACAGCACCGTCCATATCAAGAGAAGTTACCGCATTAAGGAGTCCATAATGGATAAGAGTAAACGTCGTTTTATCAAAGGCGCTACTGTGACGGGTGGCGTGGGATTATTTACCGCAGGTTACAGCCATACCTTAGCGCAAATGGGCAAAGGCGTGGTGAATGGCAGCTCGGGCAAGACCACCCAAGATCCCATCCATGGCAATTCGCTAGCCCCTGAATATAAAGTAGATTTAACCTCAGGCCAGTTGATTGGCAACGATGAGCAACGCATTGCCAATACCATGTGTCTCGGTTGCTGGACCAAATGCGGCGTGCGCGCCCGTATCGATAATAAAACAGATAAAATCCTCCGCATCAGTGGCAATCCCTATCATCCTCTCTCGGCGCGGGAACATATCGACTTCGATACCCCGATCAAAACCGCCTTAGTCGGCTTAAGTGCCTATCAGGAGCAGGGCTTACAGGGGCGCTCAACCGCCTGCGCCCGTGGCAATGCCATGTTAGAACAATTAGATAGTCCCTATCGCGTCACCCAATGCCTTAAACGGGTCGGGCCGCGCGGCAGTGGACAATGGCAAAGCATCAGTTTCGAGCAACTGCTAACCGAGGTCGTCGATGGCGGTGACTTATTTGGTGAGGGGCATGTCGAAGGCTTAAGGGCAATTCGCGATATCAGCACGCCACTCGATGCCAATAATCCTGAATATGGCCCCAAGGCCAACCAATTATTGGTGTCGAACGCCTCGGATGAAGGCCGAGATGTCATTATTAAACGCTTTACCTTCAATAGTTTCGGTACACGAAATTTTGCCAACCACGGTGCCTATTGCGGCTTTACCTATCGCGCGGGGGCGGGTGCCCTGCTCGACGATTTAAAAAAGTACGCCCACCTAAAACCCGATTGGGACAATAGCGAGTTTCTGCTGTTTATCGGTACCTCGCCACAGCAGTCGGGCAACCCTTTTAAACGCCAAGCGCGGCAATTGGCCAACGCTCGGGTCGATGGGCGAGAATTCAGTTATGTGGTGGTCTCGCCCATGCTGCCCAACACCTCGAACCAACCCTGCGCGGGTAACAATACTTGGCTGCCCATTCGCCCCGCAACCGACTCAGCCCTCGCCATGGGCATGCTGCGCTGGATTATCGATAACCAGCGCTACGCCAGTGCGTTTTTAACCGCGCCCAATGCCGAGGCGGCGAAAGCGGCGGGTTATCGCGGGTTCAGTAATGCCAGCTTCTTAATCATCAGCACGCCAAATCACCCCAGATACGGCCAATATTTGTATGCCAGCGATCTCGGTCTCCCCTTCGAAGGCAAAGCCTATGGCGAGCAGGATTCTCCACTGGTTGTCGACGCCGCTACTGGGCAGATCCTACCAGCGGGACAATGCGCCAAGGCGCAACTTGAGGTTGAGCAAAGCGTGAATACGCCAAAGGGCCAGCTGAGCGTGAAATCCAGTTTTCAGCTGCTCAGTGAAGCCGCGCGCAGCGTCGAGATGGCCGACTACGCTAAGGAGTGTGATATTAGCGAGGCGCAAATTGCGGCCCTCGCCCACAAGTTTACCAGCCATGGTACTAAGGCGGCGGTGATTTCCCACGGCGGCACTATGAGTGCTAACGGTTTTTACAGCGCATGGGCGATCATGATGCTCAACGCCATGATAGGTAACCTAAATCTTAAGGGCGGCGCTATAGCTAAGGGCGGCACTTTCCCCGCCTTTGGTGCGGGTCCTAGATACAATTTGCAGGAGTTTGACCGCATGGTCGAACCTAAGGGCGTATTCCTTTCCCGCTCTAAGTTCCCCTACGAAAAAACCTCTGAGTACCGCCGTAAAATCGAGGCAGGAGAGTCGCCCTATCCGTCGAAGGAACCTTGGTTTCCCATCTCATCGCCCCTGCTCGGTGAACACTTAACCGCAGCAGTGCATGGTTATCCCTATCGACTCAAGGCATGGATCAACCATATGGGTAACCCGATTTATGGTCAGGCGGGCCTTGGCGAAGCCATTGGTGAACAATTAAAAGATCCCAAAGTATTACCGCTATTTATCAGCATCGACAGCTTTATCAATGAGACCTCGGCGCTGTCGGACTACATAGTCCCCGACACCTTAACCTATGAATCTTGGGGCTGGAGCGCCGCGTGGCACGGCACGCTCACCAAAGAAGCCACAGGGCGCTGGCCGATTGTCGAGCCGAGGGTCGCCAAAACCGCTGACGGCGATGTGATTTGTATGGAGTCTTTCCTTAGCCAAGTGGCGATAAAACTCAATCTGCCCGGCTTTGGTCACAATGCGGTCAAGGCCGCCGATGGCAGTCTGCATCCTCTGAGCCGCGCGGCGGACTTCTCGCTCTACGGCGCAGCGAACGTGGCTTACCTTGGTAAACCCGTTGCCGATATCAATGCCGAGGATATGTACTTCAGTGGTGTTGGGCGCATTCAAGCGGACCTCAATGCCAGACTCAAACCCGAAGAGGTCAAAAAAGTCAGTTACTTATTTGCCCGTGGCGGCCGCTTTGAGAATATCAGCGCTGGCCGTGACGAGGCGGGCAACCCCAGCAAGGTTTGGCCAAAACCTTTAATGCTGTGGAACCCAGAGGTGGGCAGTCGGCGCAACAGCTTAAACGGCGAATATATGAGTGGCTGTCCAAGGCGTTATCATCCATCTCTCGCCAACGGCACCCCCTTGGAGCAAGCATTCGATAAGTCACAGTGGCCGCTGCTGATCAGCAGTTATAAGTCGCATACCATGAGTTCGATGAGCATAGGTTCGGACCGTTTGCGCCAAGTGCACCCCAATAATCCGGTGCGCATCAATGAGCAAACGGCCAAGCGCTTTGGCATTAAAACCGGTGATACGGTTAAGATCAGCACACCTAATGGCAGCGTAGTGGCTTTAGTGGAATGTGTGGCGGGCGTACATCCCGACTGTATTGCCATCGAGCACGGCTATGGCCATAAGGAGTTAGGCGCGCGGGACATAGTTATCGATGATAAAAAGATCGCCGCCAATCCGCTGATCCGCGTCGGAGTCAATATGAACGACTTAAATCTGTTCGACCCAAGCCGCCATGGGCGCTATCCGCTGGTGGACTGGGCCAGCGGCGCATCGGCGCGGCAAGGACTGCCCGCCAAGATAGAGAAAATCGCTTGACCTAAGCTCGCCATCCAAGGCGCTTGTATCAGCGCCTTGGATAAATAACCCACCTTTGAAGCTCGACACATGTCGCTCTTTTTTATCCTCAGCTTGATCTTATTTTGGCGATAATTGGTATCTATCTCACAGCATTAAGTTTCGTTGAAAAGCCACTTACGCGTAAAATCATGGCTATATTTACACTATGCCTAAATCAGCAGCTTAGGCACTCAGCGCCGTTTTTGAGTTAACCCACTCATCAGGAGTATTCAGTGTTTAATTCTTCACTACGTAAAGACCTAGCAGAAAGCGAAATAAAGCGCAGGGAAGCCGAAGCCGTTGTCGATTCAATCAAGGCGAGTATCGCAACGATTGAGTTTACTCCCGATGGAATCATCCTCGACGCGAATCCGCTGTTTTTAAAGGCTGTAGGCTACTCACTGGACGAGATTGTCGGTAAGCACCACAAATTATTTTGTGCCGCAGACTATGTAAGCTCCTCTGAGTATCAACACTTTTGGCGCGAGTTAAAGCAAGGACAGGCGAAGGAAGGCAAATTCCCCCGCGTGCATAAGAATGGCCAAGAGATCTGGCTTAGGGCGACCTATTTCCCCATCAAGCTGGATGGTAAAATCACTAAGATCATGAAAACCGCAGCGGTGATCACTGAGGATAAATACCAACTGGATGCTCAGGCGGCACTGTTTACCGCCCTGCAAAAATCCCAGGCGATTATCGAGTTCAGCCCCGAGGGTAATGTCCTCAATGCCAATGCCAACTTCCTCAGAACCATGGGGTATAGCAAGGAGCAACTGCAGGGCAAGCATCACCGTCTGTTCTGCTTCGATAACTTCTATCAGGATAATCCGCATTTTTGGGATGACCTACGACGCGGGCAATACAAGAAAGGCCTATTCCAACGTAAAAATGCCTACGGGGATTCGATTTGGCTTGAGGCCGTCTACAACCCCGTGATGGATGATCACGGCAAAGTGGTGAAGGTGATCAAGTTTGCCAGTGACATTACCCAAAGGATCATCAAGAGTCATGCGATTCGGGATGCGGCCAATATCGCCCATGCCACCTCGCAGAGCACGGTGGAACAGGCTAACCGCGGCGTGCAATTGCTCGACGCGACGGTAAACACCTCTAATGCTATTGCGGCGCAGACCCACAAAACCACTGAGTCTATGGTGAAGCTCAACGAGCAATCCCAAAGTATTCAAGCGATTGTGGCAACCATCAGTGCGATTGCAGATCAAACCAATCTACTGGCCCTCAATGCCGCCATCGAAGCCGCCCGCGCGGGCGAACAAGGTCGAGGCTTTGCCGTGGTGGCCGATGAGGTACGCCAATTAGCGGCGAGAACCAGTAAATCGACTGGCGAAATTGCTGCCGTGGTTGATAAGAACAGCCAACTGACGGCCAGTGCCACCAGCATGATGAACGAGGTTGAGCGCATCGCCGAGGAAGGCAAACAGCAATTAGCGGAAGTCACCGCCGTGATGGGTGATATTCGCACCGGCGCAGAGAATGTCGCCGAGACAGTCTCGCAACTGTCTATTGATTAACCTATTTTGGCTAAGCGTTAATGGATAAGCGAGAGGCTTAACCTATGGCTAAACAGAAAGGCAGAGTTGATATGTGAAGTGGGAAAACGGCTGGAGAGCGAGGTTAGCAAGTTAAGTTAAATAACCTAGCTAAGCTCTTGGGATAACGGGCTTTAAAGCTGTTATCCCATGTGGTTTCAATTGAGTCACATCCGTTATCGGCGTCTTGGTTTTCCCTAGACGCCACACTTACCTAATCACTCAGGTCTTACTCGAAATAGTTCTGACTCAAAATAAGCCTTACTCGAGATAGGTCTGACTCAAAATACCGCTTAAAAATCAGTTTTGCGCCCTTCATAGGCGGCGCACATTTGCTGCATTTGCGCCTCTTCGTAGGGGCGCAGGCCGCTCATGACTAAGGTTTTAATCCCAGTGCCGACTAAGGTATCGCCGCTATGCAGCTCGAAGTGCAGTGTCACATCACCACGCTTGCCATCAATCTTAAGCTCTTGTTGTACTAGCGATAATTTTACTTCCACAAAGTCGAGACTGGTTAAGTCGAATGACATGCTCTCGTAGATCACTAAGGGACGCTCGGGATTGATCATCACTTGATGCTGTTTCATCAAAGGCACCAAGATATCGATAAAATTGTGCCCCGAAAACGCCACATAATTGCGAATAAAGGATTCGGTTTGCGCGTCACAGCGACTCACATCGCCCTCACGACTGACCTGCAAATAGGTTTTCTCGCGGTTATCGCAAATCGAAAAACTGTCGTTCACCTGCTCGGGAAATTGCAGCTCGACGCCATCACCGACCATGCCAGCAAAGGTAAACTTCATGTTCTGGCTTAAACCGTATTGGGTTAAGACGAGGGCAAACAGCAAGTCACCGGGCACACAAAAGCGCTTAGCACCCACATCGTGAATAGGGTTAAAGTCTTGGGCGATTTTCTTGGCGAAGTCACTGGCTTGTTGTGCAGATACAGAAATTGATTGATTTTGCTTAGAAAAATACGGCGATAGGAACATATAAACTCGATCTTAACTGGCTCAATATTGGGCGAATAACAAAGGTGCAACGAGTCTACCTCAGTTTCGGCATTTCACTCACCCGATGACTTATCCTCTTAGGGTAACGAACAAAGTAACACCTGACTTACATTTGTAAAGATAAAGAATTTTAAGTTGGTTTTAAGTTAATAAAACTAAGCTCCGCGGCCGCAAACGAGAACAATTCCTGTTTGTAAAAAAATAAAGACAAGCACCATGTCCGATTCGGAGAGCCCAATGACCCAACTTAGCCCAATGCGCCTTAGCCTATTAGCCTGCGCATTAACTACCGCCTTCAATACCCAAGCTAATTCGCCCAGCCAAGCCCCCGCAAAAATAGAACAGATCAGTATTTTCGGCAGTAAAAATCCCCTCGATACCACCCCAGGTAGCGCCCATCAAATTACCGAAGCCGAATTAGAAACCTTTAAATATTCCGATATTATGCGCACCTTGGCCTCTGTGCCCGGCGTTTATATTCAAGAAGAAGATGGTTATGGCCTGCGCCCGAACATTGGTATGCGTGGCACGGGGCAAAATCGTTCTGAAAAGATTACCGTGATGGAAGACGGCGTTCTCGCCGCTCCCGCCCCCTATGCCTCCCCAGCGGCTTACTACTTCCCCACCTCAGGTAGAATGCAATCGGTTGAAATCCTAAAGGGAAGCTCAACGGTCAAGTATGGCCCACGCACCACGGGTGGGGTGATTAACATGTTGTCTCGGCAAATTCCTCAAGAGGCATTAGCCGGCAAAATTGATCTGGCCTTAGGTCAAGATGGCTTCGGTAAATTACACACCTATGCGGGCGGACAAGGCGAACGCATTGGCGCAGTGGCCGAGATTTATCGCTATCAAGCCGACGGATTTCGAGAGATAAACACGGTCGGCGGCGACACTGGCTTTACTAAAAATGATGCCTTAGCCAAAGTCAGAGTGAACACCGACAGCACGGCTGCATACCAGCAATCCCTTGAACTCAAATTGAAATTTGCCGATGAGACCTCTAACGAAACCTATATGGGTCTGACCGATGCGGATTATCAGGCCTCGCCCTATAGTCGCTATTCAGCCTCGCAAAAAGATCAGATGACCACAGAGCATAAGCAAGTACAGCTCAACCATATTATCGATTTTAGCGACACGCTAAGCCTTAGCAGCATTGGCTATTACAATGATTTTCATCGAAATTGGTATAAGGCCGACAAGGTGGGTGGTGAGTCATTAAGTGGCAAAGGGATCCAAAATGCTGCCGACTTTGATGCGGGTCTACTCTCTGAGCTTGAGGTCAATGTCAAAGCCAATAATCGCAGTTACCTCGCCCAAGGCATACAAACGGAACTCAATTGGTTACTCGGGGATCACGACCTCGCCTTTGGTCTTCGCTACCATGAAGATGAAATGGACAGGTACCAATGGGCCGACAGTTATGCAATGGACGCCAACAGTGTCATGTTACGCACTAAGAGTGGTGTCCCGGGCACCGACTCTAACCGTGTCGATAGCGCCACGGCATTTGCGGCCTATGTGCAGGATAAAATCAGCCTAGACGCGCTCACCATTACCGCTGGCCTCCGCTGGGAAGATGTCGAAACCCAACGCCGCGATTGGGGTAAGAAGAATCCGGGCCGCGAGGGGAATCCCGATAAACAGGTTGAAAGCCAGTTCAATGCACTGCTGCCTTCGTTATCAGCAACTTACCAGATTAATGAGCAAGTATTACTTCTGGCTGGGGTACAAAAAGGCTTCTCGCCCGCCGCACCCGGCAATGCTAAGGGGCAAGAAGAACAAAGCTGGAACTATGAGGCTGGCGTTCGCTACCATCAAGATGCATTTAATGCAGAGTTAATCGGTTTCTATAGCGATTACAGTAACATGCACGGCAACTGCACGGCGGCGCAGGGTTGTGATGACACTAAACTCGACAATCAGTACAACGCAGGCGAAGTAGAAGTTAAAGGCCTCGAACTCAGCCTAGCCCACGAGTTTAACCACACCCCCCCTGTGTCAGGATTGTTGTCACCCCTAAATAATCATTATGTTTAAAGACAGGGTGCGGCAAAAGAGAACGATATGGCTCGGTATTCACCAGAACGTAAAGAAGCGATCCTTAAAAAATTATTACCTCCTCACAACTTAACGGTCGCAGAGGTCGCTCGGGAAGAAGGCATCGCGGTGCAAACCTTGTATCATTGGCGAGATATTGCCAGAAAAGAAGGTCGCCCCGTGCCAGGTAAAACATTAACAGCCGATGATTGGTCGGCTGAAGCAAAACTTGCCGTGATTATTGAAACAGCGCCGCTGTCGGAAGCGGAGATAAACCAGTATTGCCGTGAAAAGGGCTTGTTCCGCGAGCAAGTACAGCAGTGGAAACAGGATTGTTTAGCTGGTTTTCAAACCTCAGAAGTACAAACTAAAACCATTAAACAGCAGGCTAAGGCTGACAAAGCCGAAATCAAATCGCTGCAACGGGAATTGCGCTATAAGGAGAAAGCGCTGGCTGAAGCTGCTGCGTTACTGGTGCTCAGAAAAAAGCTCAATGCGCTCTGGGGGGACGACAGCGAGGAGAGCTAACCCCCTTGCCTGAGCGCATAGCATTGATTGCCTTAATCCAAGAGGCCTATACCAATGGTGCTCGCCTTTATAAGGCTTGTGCTGAAACGGGCCTCAGTAAGCGTACCTATCGACGTTGGTATCGAGAAGGTCAAGTGCAAGCTGATTTAAGGCCAACAGCAGCTCGACCAGAGCCAGCAAATAAACTCGAAGAACATGAGCGACAACAGATATTAAGTGTGTGCAATCAAGCGGAGTACGCCAGCTTACCCCCGTCGCAAATTGTGCCAACATTATTAGATAACGGGATTTATATCGCCTCGGAATCCAGCTTCTACAGAGTGTTAAATGCTCATGGTCAACTTAACCATCGTGGCCGCACTCAGGCTGCGGTCAATCGAAGCAAACCGTTGAGTTATCGGGCAGATGGGCCGAATCAAGTGTGGTCATGGGACATCACTTATTTAGCCTCAATCGTCAAAGGCCAGTTCTACTATTTGTACCTGTTTGAAGATATTTACAGTAGAAAAATAGTGGGTTACGAAGTTCATGAGCAAGAAAGTGGGGAATATGCCGCTGCGCTAATCCAACGCTGTCTGTTACGCGAGCAATGCTTTAACACGCCATTAGTGCTGCATTCTGATAATGGGGCGCCGATGAAGTCACTGACCATGAAAGCCAAGCTGGAAGAGCTTGGTATTACGGCATCATTAAGTCGGCCGCGGGTGAGTAATGACAACCCCTTTTCAGAGTCGTTATTTAAAACGTTGAAATACCGCCCACAGTGGCCGGCATCAGGTTTTAGCTGCTTAGCAACAGCAAGAGAATGGGTGGAAAAGTTTGTAACCTGGTACAACGATGAGCATAAACACAGCCAGCTAAATTTTGTCTCACCAGGGCAACGTCATGCACTGCAAGATGGCGCTATTTTAGCGAAGCGCAAGAAAGTGCTTGAGGCGGCGAAGGAAAGAAAACCGATGCGTTGGTCTACAGAGATCAGAAATTGTGAAGCGGTTGGCGCTGTAACACTCAACCCAGATAAGGCACCAGAAGAAGGCGTAATAAATGCAGCTTAATATTTAAACAAAGAGTGACAACTATCTTGAAAAACACCGCACCGGGGCGATGAGTTTTCCAGTCAAACTCGCCTACACCTACACGGATGCCGAGTTTGGCAATAGTTTCGAATCTGAGTTTGAAACTTGGGATAAGGTTGAAGCGGGTTACAAGTTAACCTATCTACCTGAAAACCAATTGTATATTTCAGCAGGTGTGCAATCGCAACACTGGCAAATCACAGTGGCGGCACGTTATACCGATGAGATGCGAACAAAAGCAGGTGCAGGTGCCATTCCCGCAGATGAAGTGATTGAGGCCAAAACCTTAGTGGACTTGTCGGCGCGTTACTTTGTCACCCACAGTCAGGAAGTGTACTTAACCGTAGACAACCTCTTAGATGAAACCTATATGACGACGCGAGTACACGGCTCTATTTTTGCCGGAAAACCTCAAACGGTTACACTCGGTTACAGCTATAAATTTTAATCCCTCCTAAAACGAACAAGGGCAAACAGTTTGCCCTTGTAAATCATCTGTCTGTAATCACTGCGACTAAACTCGCTTAAATTCACGCTTTAACTGAAAACTCTCGTCGGTCACCAGCTGTTCTAACACCTCAACCCGTTCGCGCAGTTTATCAAGCTCAATGCGTAACAGTTGGTTTTCGGCCTGAAGCTTATTACTGACCGAATTGCCGCGCTCGCGGATCTTCATAATCGCGACTGTATATCCGCCGACAATGGCAAAAATAGGGATAAGTAATGCAAGCGTTGCTGCGTTCATAACGGGTCCTTTTCGAATTTATCTCTTAATCCAGTATGTGCAACATAACCTAAATGCACCAGTGACAAAAGTCATGAGTTGTCACTAAGCAGTTGAGCGACGCTCTACGAAGTCCCACGCTATTCCTTATCGAAACTATCCACCACAATCGCCCCCATAGAAGCCGGCATAGTAATCACGACAATCCGTTTAATGGAGGTCAGAGGGTCGTCAATAAAGGGCAGCTTATCGAGGCAAAGGAGCACCAAACTCACCACACAGGCGCTGATCAGATAGGCCATAACAATCCGAAAAATAAATACTGGTAGGCGATCACGAATGTTTTGTTGGAACACACTCTGGTAAGTAAATACCCCGAGAAACAGCAACGACAAACTCAATAACATCAGCAGATTCAGTAGCGGCAAGGTCTCCCCGAGTTGCCATGCCTCCTCCGAAAAACCAATAGGCACGGCAAGCGCAAAGGCGCCGACACAGACTTGAATCGCATCTTCAGTGTTAAAACGGTAGGTATCAAAGTTAAAGCTCATCGCGCCTCCCTGTGATTTCACGGCACATCATAGCCGCACATCGAATAAGCAAATCATAACCCGTAAAATGTCACCCATTGTCGCTACTTTGGCTGCGCTTTTAATGCGTCGGCTAGCACCTTAAAGGCTACGATAGCATGGCTGCCAGAAGCAGCCTTGAGGTGGACTGTCGTCTCGCTAATCACCATGGTTCTCCTGTTTAACATCGATGTCGCCTGTTTGTTTTGAAGGAAGATGAGTAACTCGTTTGGGGACAAAAGCGATTAATC
Organism: Shewanella sp. GD04112; assembly: GCF_029835735.1. Taxonomy (NCBI): domain Bacteria; kingdom Pseudomonadati; phylum Pseudomonadota; class Gammaproteobacteria; order Alteromonadales; family Shewanellaceae; genus Shewanella; species Shewanella sp. GD04112. Next base: position 727,581 of record NZ_JAOEAL010000001.1, on the reverse strand, counting down.
TTTTTATCTATTTATGGAATTTATTGTCATTGCTTCCCCAGTGACTCGCCGTGAATATATCCCTATAGGCTCGACGGCGACATCCATGTCGCCAACGGTCACTGGTGTCCCAATGCCAATTTTTACTACCCATTTTCGATACGTACGTAAAAAGAAAAGGGACATTTTCGAGTTAAAGCATTAACTCTAACTCGTCAGTTTCGGATAAAAATTTCTATGGATTGAGCCGCCTTAAGCGGTGAGTAATAGTTAGCTAAACTATGTAGCTTAGCGGAGTCGAGCCAACTATTACGAATCCGACTTTAATGCCTTGTTATACATCATTTTATGCCATGCTAAACTTTTTTTAGATAACTTGTGATCTTTGCTAATCTGTAAATTACCTTCAATGCCAATTAGCTTACCATTTTCTGCTATAGAGAATGCAAATCCATCAAGAAGAACGTGGTGATTAGGGCAAAGACACAAAATATTTGATTCTACATCCGGTCCATTGTAGGGCTTGCCCAAAGGTATAATATGAGCCCCTTCGGAATAAGGGCCATTGCTAGTAGTCAAATTAACCCCACAAACTTGGCATGTGTTTTTATATGTTCTCTTTACACCTTGAGAAACTTTTGTATTTCTAATTATCCGGCTAACTAATATTTCTTTCCTTTTAGGATTAGCTGTTTCGGTTTCCTGATATTCAATTTCCAAACCGCATAATTCAAGTAGAATTATTGCTGCCTTTTCATTCAAAGGATATAAGTAGCCTTGATTTCTCCTGCTTGCAGAATCAATAGGAGAATACAATCCCTGCAAATGTTTCTGGACGAGCTTAATAGTAGAATCTAAGTCAATACAACTTTCAAAAGTGTTGTATGTGCATGCAACCGTGCAGTTTTTGTTACTAGCGTCAGCATTTTCTTCTGCGATTAATACCGCTTGAAAACCTGATTTTGAAAATGAAAATATTACATCACCTTTTCGAACATCGAAGATCCTTCTTCTTGCATGATGTTCAGAATCACGAGTGTCTGCTCGAATGACACCAAGCTTCTGTTCTTGCTTGAATAGAGATTGATTAACCCAGAAGAATTGCATGATACTTCCTTGATGTATAACGCTCGCATTTGCGGCTGGTTTGAAGCGCAGCGGAAAACCAGTCCGACAACATGCGCTTGTTAGATTTTTATGTGTAATGCTGATGCAAGCTCCTGAAGAATATTTTCGGAGAGTTCAACCATATGCTTACTTACGACTGGCTCAGCGCCATGAATAATTGAATTCCTTAAGGATATAAGACTTTTAATTTCACCAAATAGATCTTGGTTAATTCGCTCTGCCCGCAATATGAATTCTGCCAGCCTTACATTTGAAATCCTTCTTCTTGAACGACTCTCACCCTCAGATTGATATGCTTGGCCATATTTCTGAAGTATATATTCTAATTTATTGTAATTGGTTAGGAAGCTTTCGAGGCTTCCTTTATCTTCAGCTTCAGGGGTTGGATCAACTTTCTGCTGAATAACCTTGCTTTCCTTTTCAATCCTCTTCGGTGCGATGACATCAAATATGAAATAGGCGATAACCAGCAGGTTTATGAAAAATGCAGATTGCGCTGTATTCATGATAATGGTGTTAAACGTGGTCTGTGCACTGCTTTCAGACGAGATCACAAGGTTAGACATTATTAAAGTGAAAATGGACAATGCCGTTACAAAGAGAAGCATATTGAAATACCTCTCTTTAAGGCTATCAACAGCCACAGTTAATGTATCATCTTCAAATTCTTCTCGACTAAGTTCGTTTCGGAAGAATATAAAGCCCGTTAGGGTTAACCCGTAAACTCCAGCCAACACCTGGGCAGAAGTAGAGTACAAATAGAATATCTGGTTTTCATTCAGGCTAAGTAACGGCCGATCCAAACCGATCAGACTCGTAATTCCTGAGATAATTACGATGAGGATGGTAGACAGTACCGAGATTTTTATTGGTGTCAAACACACACTCCTTTGTATGAGAGAAATCTAACATCTATGGACACCCCGTTTTTTGCAAGAGAAATCAGACGATAACAATTGTGGTTTTGCAGCCATCTATTCGGATTCCTTGTAAGAGACTTGCTCTTGATCCCCGATGAACTTCTCTGACTTGGCTCTAATCATTTTATCGTTTTCTAAGAAACGATGTTAGGCACAGAATTTCCAAGTCACGGTCTAACCTGTATTGTCATCACTTGCTTTCACTTAGCAAAACTGGATGTACTTTTCACTTAATAGGTTCGCTCTACGCTAAAATTTTCTTCTTTGGCCAATACAGCCCAAGAGATACGAACCAGTTTATTAGCTAACGCTACAATCACTTTATTTTTATGCATTCTCTTGAGCAACGAGGTTACCCATCCAAAGAACGGTTTTCCTTCTTTCAAATGTCTCATCACTGCTCTAGCACCATGGATAAACATACGTCTTAAGTAGGTATCTCCTCGCTTACTGATACCTAGCAGCAGTGACTTACCTCCACTAGAGTGCTGACTTGGCACTAGTCCCATCCAAGCGGATAACTGCCGTCCTGATGAAAACGCTTTTGCATCACCAATACTCGCAACTAATGCGGATGAGGTTAGGCGACCAACACCAGGGATACCTCTGACCTTCTGACACTCATCACTGACTTCACTCGCGAGATCTATCTGCTTATCCAAATATTCCACATACTGTTCAAGCTCTCTTAAACGTGTTTGCATTAATTTAATGTGCCCAACCAGCAGCTTTGGCAACTGATACTCTACCAAGCTAAAACCTTCTCTAAACCATTTTTTTAGCTGAAATCTTCCCGCAGGAACACTCACACCAAATTCTTGAAGGCTTGCCCTAATTCGATTGATTAATGCGGTACGGTCTCTTATTACACCTTCTCTTTCTCGATGAAGTAACAATAAAGCTTGCTGTTCTTCACTTTTAACGGAAACAAATCGCATTGTTGGTCGGCGAACAGCTTCACAAATCGCTTCAGCATCAGCCATATCGTTCTTATTTGTCTTTACGTAAGGCTTAACATACTGAGGTGGCATGAGCCTGACTTCATGGCCTAGCTTCCTTATTTCTCGAGCCCAATAATGAGAACTGGCACAGGCTTCCATTCCTATAAGACAAGGGGCTATATTGCTTAAAAACTTAATGACTTGATTTCTTCTTAAGGCTCTATTTACTAGTTTTTTCCCTGTCTTATCAAACGCACATAATTGAAAAACTGACTTGGCTAAATCAATTCCGATTGTATAAATATCACTCATGGCGGTCTCCTTTTAAACTGACTTTCTCAGTATAGGAGGGGTGTCCATTTCATTATTTTATTAGTGCGCATGCGCGTTTATCTCGTTGGACCAGTAAAAACGCGCACAATTAACTATCTGTATGCAAAGAACTTATCAGCTTTCTGCCTAATATACCATCTGGAAAAACGCGCATGCACGTTTTCCAAACCTATTATCTAACCGTTACGGATTATACCTCGCTGATTTTAAATGACTTTAAACTATCTATATTGGAGTATCGCGCACATATATGTTCTCAACACGCTCAAAACAAGCGTTTTAAGATCTGGATATTACCTATCCAGATCTGGCCTGTTATAGCGAAGTGCTAAAAATGGGAACTAATAGATGAGATTTAGTAGGGTAACTCGTTCATAAACTGCCAAATGAACCAACGAGTGCTAGTAAGCTTTTTGGGCGTGGTCGAAATAGAATCTAGCTCCTCACCAATGGACGACCCAAAGCCATCAATTAAGGCCAACTCCAATCGACGTAAAACTCAGTCTACATAATCAATGGCGATTCAAAATCCACAATTTAAATTACATAATTCTTTTAAATTAGTAGCATAGATCACAGCCTAACTCGAAAAACCTTTTATTATTGTCTGACTTTACACTCAAAGCTACATTGCTTAGTTTCGCTTACTATTTTTATCAAAGGAATGTCGAATGAAATTAAAACTCAGAGTGATTACTTTAATTGGCGTAGCATTTACGGTAATCGGATGCAGGGCAGAATCCGCAGCACCTATGACTGTTGAGGGATTGCAGGAGTTATATGCATATGAATCTGAGTTAGACCTTAATCGGTTAAGTGTAGACTACGAAGCCTGTAAGGCAGACAAAACTTGCATTGCGAAAGCTACTTTCAATGCTTATGAGCGAGCTTTTTCTGCAGCGGGGTATTCGCAAGCAGCGACAACTGTTGCATTAATTGATTTCTCCAAAAAGGCTGAACGCACCCGCTCAAATGTTCAGCTCCAACTAAAATATGGAGAAATTTTGATGGGGTACTTTCAGTGTTTAGCTGATGGGCCGTGTAAATCGTGGCTTATTGCTGAAGGCAAGGCAACTCAACCTCAAATTGATGCTTATGAACATCAAGGGTAACTTTCTCACTAACAATGGGTAAGTTTTAATTTTCAGGAAATATCAGTTGCTTGCTCAGCCACTTGATGTTTCTCTGATAGCTGAATGACCACCAATCCATTAGTCACTTTGTAACAATACAAAAACTAATTCAACCGAGACAAGCATAAAATATCCTATGACACTTTGGGGCAAAACGCGTTAGTTTTTACTCTAAGTCGTTGGCTTTAGCTTTAGACGTTTATGGATAACATCCACACTTATGGGTAAGAATATGGGCCATATTCGCCAAGCGGCCCCATATTTTGTCCCTACGTTCGAAGGGAGCGACTAGGTCTGATTGTTAGCTTTTGGCTGGTCCCAAATAATCAAACAAGCTGTTCCTTTGCTCTTTAGTTAACGCATAGTAACTAAACTCTATATGTTCGCCGTTAGCCTCTAATAGTTGTATTTGCTTTGGATACTGCGAGGTAACTTTATAGCCACAATATGAAGCTCTATTTATCTGCTGGACTTCACCATATGTCGAAACAAGCATTTTCTGGTCGTCTATTGTGATTGAAAATGAATCAATTTTTGATTTCCCAGTGTTGAATAGGAGTAACCATACGGGAATGAGAATATTCACCGCTAGAAAAACAATAAACATCAGCAAAAAAGTATATTGATCGCTTTTTGAACCAACGATGGTGAGTAACCCTAATTGTGGGAGGAGTAGTGACAACGCAGTCTTATAGAGCCTGTCGAGAATGCTCTGCAAATTTGTTTGTTTTAAATCCATTTACACATACCAGAAGCTAACGTCTTATTCGTGCATTTGCGCGTTTATCCCGTGAGGACACTGGAAACGCGCACAGTTAACTTTTTTTGAAAATAAGCGTTTAGATTGGTGTTTAGATGCAGCTTAATGCGTTGATTGAGTCAGCTTATTGACTCAATCAACGCAACCTGATTAAGTGCGATACAGCACCTTCACCACATGCCAACCAAATTTGGTTTTAACGAGATGTGGCACCAGTAGCTCACCGGAAAAGGCGACTTTATCGAACTGTGGCACCATTTGGCCACGTTTGAATTCACCGAGATCACCGCCTTTTTTCGCCGATGGGCATGAGGAATAGCGCTTGGCTAACGCACCAAAATTCGCGCCTTTATTCAATTGCTTAATAATATCTTCCGCCTGCTCTTTGTGTTTAACAAGGATATGCACTGCGGCTGCGGTTTTATACATCTGGTACTCTCTTTTATCAAAGACAGCGGTGCCATCTTGCTGCACCGCTGTTATCGCTTCACCTATCAAGAATAAGTATTACTGACCTAAAATCTTCTGCCACCACTGCAACGGCTCGCCGCAGTTTTTCGCCGGGTTATAGGTGCCTCGCAGGGCGGGTAATGCTTCGGTATTGCGGCATCCCGCCTCCTTAGCTTCACCAGTATCACGGTCAAAATAACCTTGGATCACGCCCGTTGGCGGAATCGAGCGCAGCCCAATGGGTGGACGTTCCTTCAAGAAGGCCTGATACACCGCCATGGCACCACTACTGCCGTAGAGAGTCGTCTTACCGTTATCGTCGCGTCCGACCCAAATCGCCGCGACGTTACGCTCGTCAAAACCGGCGAACCAAGAGTCGCGGCTATCGTTACTGGTACCGGTTTTACCCGCCAGAGCAACGCCTGGGAAGGCATTACCTAAACGTGTTGCCGTACCCGAGCGCACCACTTGCTGCATGGCATATTGCACCAAGAAATCAGTATCCGGCGTAATAGCTTGCTCCTTCGGTGAGCGAGTCACTGGTAAGGGCTGATTGTGACTGTCGAGCACCGCCGTCACTGTGGTGAGTTTGCGATAGGCACCATAATCGGCCAGCGTCTGATAAACCTGCGCCACCATTAGAGGCGAGCCATTCACGGCGCCCAGTAGCATAGACGGGTATTCGTTAAGCGGTTCTTGCCAGCCCGACTTAGCCAGCGTGGTTGCCACCGCATCCACGCCCACGGCAATCCCGAGGTTCACCGTAGGTACATTCATCGACTTTTTCAGCGCCGTTAATAACGAGACTTGACCGCTAAACTTCTTATCGAAGTTCTGCGGTGACCAGGTTTTGCCCTGCTCATTCTTTAGGGTAATCGGCTGATCTTTGAGTGGCGAAGCCAAGGTAAACTGGCTATTCGGCGCCAATGCGGTCGCATACACAAACGGCTTGATGAGCGAGCCTATGGGCCTGCGGATCTCAACCGCGCGGTTATAGCCGTCAAAGCCTGGCGTCTTATCACCCACCATAGCCGCGATACCGCCAGTGTATTTATCGGTGACCACCATACCAATCTGCAACGACTTATTGCCTTTATCTAAGCTCTTAAAGGTTTGAGTCACGGCGATTTCGGCGGCTTCCTGCGCCATAGGATCGAGTGTGGTGTAAATCTTCACCCCAGATTGTTTTAATAACTCGTCACCATAGCGCTCGTTAAGCTCTTGTTTAACCAAGGCATAAAACGCAGGTAATTTTTGATGCACTGGTTTATTGGCATTACGCAAGCCTAAGGGCGACTCGACCGCCACCTTGTACTGCGCGGTAGTCAGCTCACCCGACTCCATCAAAAGACGCAGCACTAAATCGCGACGCTCTTGGCTGCGCTCAGGATAACGCCAAGGATTGTAATAGGAAGGCCCCTTAATCGCCGCCACTAAAAACGCTTGCTGCGCCGTGGTTAGCTCGCCGATGGGTCGACCAAAATAGAACTGTGAAGCCAAGCCCATCCCATGCACGGCGCGGGATTTATCTTGCCCCATATATACTTCGTTGAGGTAGGCCTCGAGGATTTCTTCCTTGCTGTAACGAAAATCGATAATCACCGCCATTAAGGCTTCGCGAATTTTACGCAGCAAAGAGCGCTCGCTCGAGAGGAAGAAGTTTTTCGCCAACTGCTGGGTCAGCGTCGAGCCGCCCTGTACGGTTCGACCCGCGCTGATATTCACAAAAGCCGCGCGCAGAATCGCGAAGGGGTTCACGCCGTGATGTTCGTAAAAACTGCGGTCTTCCACCAGCAGCAAGGCTTTTACGATCACCTTAGGCATTTCTTCTGTGGGAACAAACAATCTGTCTTCGCCGTCACCCGCAATAATGCGGTCGAGCAAGACGGGTTCTAAATGGAATACCGCCAACTGGCGCTTATCTGACATACGCGCAATCGAGCTGATCCCATCGCTGTCGAAGCTAATCATCACCCGTTGCTCGGCCTGATCGCCCTCGGGATGTAAGAAGGGGCGACGCCATAATTCGATTTTGGTGCTGGATGCCGAGAACTCACCCACCTCGCGGGGATTGGCAACTTTGCGATAACCTAAGAGTTTGAGTTCGGCCATTAACTGTGGATGACTCACGGCAGCGCCGGGATATAAAGCCATCGAGCGGCTAAATACCTGGGCGGGTAAGTGCCATTTTTGCCCCTCAAACTTACGGGCAATAATTTGATCGAGGTAAATACTGTAGAAGGTCACAACGGCTAGCCCGATTAAGGCGAGCTTCCAAGTGAGCGACCAAATTTGCCCAAACAGGCCACGGCTGCGCTTCGCTTTCGCTTTTTTTGTCGTCTTAGTTGTCATATCTACTTCATCATTTATGCGTTAACGGCATCAGTCACAGGCACAACACTGAGGTTGTAAATCAAAGCAGTCTAAAGGCTATGACTGAGATAAACCTAAGGTTTTCTTCTTGGTAAATTTTGTGGGCTGGGTATTGGCAGGGTCGTCCGGCCACAGGTGTTTAGGATAACGCCCACGCATTTCTTTTTTCACTTCCACATAGGGCCCTTGCCAAAAACTGGCGAGATCCGCCGTCAGCGCCAAGGGGCGCTGCGCTGGTGACAGCAATTCCATCGTCACCTTCAGCTTGCCTTGGGCCAGTAGCGGGCTGTCTGCCATGCCAAAGGTTTCTTGCAAACGTACCCGCAGCAAGGCTCGCCCCAAAGCATCGTACAATATCGGCGCCGAAGTCCCCGTGGCTAACGGCCATGAGGTGGGCAACAGCGCATCGAGCGCCTGTTGCTGTGACCAAGTTAATTGGTTTACCAGCAAACTAAAGCAATCGAGTTTTTGTAATTGCGGCAGATTATTCACATTTTCAAGGTAGGGCGCCAGCCATGTTTCAAGGTTTGCCAGCAGCGCGGTATCGCTCATATCCGGCCAATCGGCATTCGGATCTAAATCACGCGCTAACTGTAATCGTGCTTGAAACTGCGCTAAGTTATCGTGCCAATTGAGGATTTGTAACCCCTGCTGGCGTATGTAACTCAGCAATGCCGCCACAATTTGGCCGCGATTCGGATTAGGGATAGCCTCTGATTTCAATAAAATCTGCCCGACTTTGGTTTGGCACTCGGCCACAGCACGGCCTTTGGCTTCATCCCAACCACATTGGTCATGGCGCTCCACCAGCTCGGCCAATTCTTCATCGAACAGACTTGGCGATAATGGACTGGCAAGATAAATCCGCCCGGCATTCTTGCCTTCGGTTTCTTGAAAATCTGCCACCACCAGCCAAGGCGTTTGCGCTAAAGCATCTTCGGCGTTGAGCACCACACCCGTACCATTGGCCAATTGATAGCCCTCAACGCCACGGGATTTGGCAATGCGGTCGGGATAAGCCAGCGCCAATAGCAAACCGACATCCTGATGATGGGCATGGGAGGCGATGGCCACTAAATCGGCATGAGGGAATTGCTTATCGAGCGCCAGCTTTTTAAGCCATTGTTTGGCCTGCTGCCCCGCACTGCCTTGGGTGGCAAAGTGCAGGTAATTCATGATATCGGCGCCTTTTCGTGGCAATCCCCGCGCCTCTAAAATACCCGCCAGTAAACAGGCTAAGGCAGCCAGTTGATGTTCATCGCGGGATTTGGCCACTAATAACATATGCGCGAGGCGCGGATGGCACCCCAACTCATAGGCCGCTTTGCCATGCGCAGTCAGCTTGTTTTGTTCATCGACCATGCCTAAACGCTGAAGCAGTTGCCAAGCTAATGCCTCGTTCACCGTGGGCGGCGCAGTCAATAGCAATAAGTCGCTGAAGGATTTCGCGCCCCAGTAGGCACAGTCGTGGGCCATGGCGACTAAGTCGGCTTGGCTAATTTCGGGTTCATCGGCCTTGAGCAGACGTTGATGCTCCTCTTGACCCCATAAACGGATACACTCGCCCGCCGCTAAACGGCCAGCGCGGCCTGCACGCTGGGTTGCCGAGGCTTGGCTGATGCGCTTAAGGCTTAAACGCGTGACGCCGGTTTTAGGATTAAAGCTGGCTTGGCGTTTATAACCGCTGTCGATAACCAGGCCAATGCCCTCGATAGTCAAGCTCGACTCGGCCACGTTGGTGGAGAGCACTATCTTGCGCCTGCTGCTGTCGGCCTTTATCGCCCTATCCTGCTCCTGCGCCGATAGCTCGCCATAGAGTGGGCACACCGCCACGCGACTGCTATCGAGGCGCTCTTCTAGATACTGTGCCACTCGGAGGATTTCGGCTTTACCGGGCAAAAACACCAAAATATCCTGTGGCCCGTTATCACTGAGTGACGTTGCGGCATCGAGCACAACGCGGCTCAGATGATCGAGCCAGTGCTGCTGTCCGGCAACGGGGCGATAGAGAATTTCGACCGGGTAACTGCGCCCCTCACTCTGTAGCAGGGCGGCATCGGGCATCAACTCGGCTAATGTCAGGCCAGATAAGGTTGCCGACATGGCGAGGATTTTTAAGTCATCCCGCAGTGAGCTTTGCACTTCGAGCGCCAAGGCTAAACCGAGATCTGTGGTCAAATGCCGCTCGTGGATCTCGTCGAAAATGATCATCTCGATGCCTGTTAATTCAGGATCTTGCTGGATCATGCGAGTTAAAATCCCTTCGGTGACAATCTCAAGTCGAGTCTCACCACTGACCTTTGACTCGCCGCGCACGCGATAACCTACCTCTTGCCCTACCGCCTGCTGCCGACAACTAGCAATAAATTGCGCCACGCTGCGCGCAGCCACACGCCGAGGTTCCAGCATTAAAATCCGCCCAGAAATCTCAGGCCAATCCAGCATGGCTAAGGGCAATGCAGTCGATTTACCCGCACCCGTTGGCGCTTCGAGGATCACTTGCACATGTTTCGCAAAGGCATCGCGCAGGGACGGCAATAAGGAATGAATGGGTAGATTATTCAATGCAACAGTATCAACAGGGAAAAATGATGGGGCAGTTTAACATAGGCCTTAGGCAGTGTCCCTCCCGTGGCCGAAGCTTTGACACGTCGCAGTTTGGCATTGGCTTGCTAAAAATAGCATCGCCCCGACAGCATGGCTCTCGGGGCGCCAATAGTACAAATAAGCCCAGTTAGAACTGATAGGTCAGCTTAGCCCAGAGATTACGGCCCGGCTCGTTGACCCTAAACATGGCCTCACTGCCGGGCAAATCGTTCCCCGTGCCCGCCTTACTCACATGCTCGGCGTAGGTTGCATCAAACAGGTTTTCGATACCCAAAATTAAGGATAAATCTTTGGTGTATGACCAAGATGCATTGAGCGCCAGCGTACCAAAACCGCTGCTCGGGCCTAAGTCTTGGCCCACGATGTTGCCATGGCCTAAGGTGTAACGGTCTTGCGCGGCCACCACACGCCACTGCGCCGCCATAGTCCAACTTTGCCATTTATAGTTAATGGTTAATCTAGCCTCTAACGGTGATATTTGCCCAAGCGCGACCTTGTCGGTATCGTTTTCGCCATGGGTATAACTTACGGTGAGTTGGCTAGACCATTGCTCATTAAGCGCATAATCTAGGCTGGCCTCACCGCCGTAGAGGCTCGCATCGATATTACGGGCAATTGTGGTTGAGCCGCTGGAATCAATCAGAATATAGTCCGCAATCTCACCATAGAAGAGTGACACCGAAGCCTCGACAGGCCCCTGATAAATCCAACCTATATCGAACTGATTGGTGGTTTCCGCTTTAAGGTCAAAGGCTTTTTGTGCGGGGTTATCGGCGCTAGCCTTCATGATTTCCCAGTAATCCGGCATCCGCTGCGCCGAGCCAAAGCCTGCATAGTATTGGTACTGTGCGGTTTGAAACTCATAACGCAGGTATCCGCTATAGAGGGTATCGTCCCGCTCGCCCTGCTGGGCAATCAAAAGTTCACTATTCCAGTCGTCGAGCCTCAACCCTGCGTGCAAACTACTGCGCCCAAACTCGCCCTCTTCAAAACGATAGCGCGACTCGGCAAACAGACCATAGTTTTGATAGCGCATATCCTCCTTAAAAGGTTTATTGAGTAAGTCGTTTAGCCCGACATCGCCGGGCGCCATACTGCGGCCATCATGTTTGCTCGACATATAATCCAGCCCAAGAGTGACATCCAGAGCATCGAGTGGCGCTAACTCAAACCACAAATGGCCACCGTCGGTCATCCGCCGCACATTGGCGCCCGAATTAACCCCTTCATCGAACCTATCCATAATGTGGTCGTTTTTATTGCTAAAGGCTTGTAACTCGACTGCGGCCAACCAGCTCGACTCAAACTCGTGTTGTAGCAGTAACGCCGCATCACGGTTATCGATTTGACGTGCCTTGTTTAACCTGTCGGCATATTCGGCTTCGCCGCTCGATTCACCATAGGCCAACTCAAGAACCGTGCGCTCTGTCGGTGTCCACCCCAAGGCGAGGTTCGCGTTTTGACGATCGTAACTCGATTGCACTTTATTGCCATTACCGTCTTCATAATGGTCACTACTGGATTGATTCATATCGAAATCGAGGTAGTAATTCTTATCGCCAGCACTCAGCTCCACCATGGCATCTCGCCTATCGAAACTGCCGCCCGTCGCGCTGGCTCGTCCTTCAAGATCCGCTTGATTAAAACGATGGCGGTTTTTCTCAAATAGAATTGTGCCCGCGGTGCCAACGGGACCGTACTTCACGGTTTGCGGCCCTTTGATTACCGTTATCTGATCGTAGCTTTCGGGATAAATATAGTTTGTTGGTGGATCCATACGCCCACCACAGGCGCCATACACATGCTGACCATCATCGACTATGTTTAAACGCGAGCCGCCCAGCCCCCTAAACATAGGGTCGCCACCAGAGCCGCCCTTGCGGGTGATATTAAATCCTGGGATAGAACGTAAAAATCCCGAGCCATCGTAGGCAGGTAATGGCAAGCGGTTCTGTTTAGGATCGCTCACAAGATGAACGGGCTGACGCATCACATCGCCAGAAATCCTTAGATAATCCTGACATTTTTTATCTTCACCACAATCGCTCGCCTCAGCAGACCAAGCCAATTGAGGTACAGCGGTGCCCAACACACCCGCTAAAATAACGGCTAATTTGATAGGTTGATACAGCACGATATTCCCCTACATATTGTTTTTAATGATTTTTGTGGGGGGTATTGTTGTTACTAGCGGAGGAAGCGCAATCAAAAGTCGGCTGGGCGCGACAATCTGTCGCAGCCCAAATTGCGTGGAGTCACAATCGGATTAATATTGATAAATTAATCACTTATAGATTAAGAGTTGCGGATTTTAAAAAATTGCCTATCGAAAATATGACTAATCCAGCATCCAAGGTCTAGCGAGTCCTGAGGTCAAGGTCAGCAGTGGCGCGGGTTTATTGATGGCATAACCCTGCGCATAATCCACGCCTAAGCTTTTCAACTTTAAGGCGATTTCTTTTGATTCAACAAACTCTGCCACCACATCGAAGCCCATATCTTGCCCTAACTGACAAATGGCTTTGATGATGGCTTGGTCAGCCTCGTCCTCACACAGGTTAATCACGAACTGACCGTCGATTTTGACATAATCCACGTTCAAGCGTTTAAGGTAGGCAAAGCTTGAGAAGCCCGCACCAAAGTCATCCAGCGCGAGTTGGCAGTTTAACGGCCGCAGCACTTCAATCAGTTTAGTGGCTTGATCTAATTGGCTAACGGCAGCGGTTTCGGTGATCTCGATGCAGAGCTTGTCCACCAGCTCAGGTTCGGTCATCAGGCGCATTTCGAGCCAATTCATAAACTCGCTGTCACCTAATGAGGTCGCCGACAGGTTGACCGAGACTAGCTCCAGCTGTTGCCAAATATCCAAATGGCTACTGCCCCACTTCAGCAGATTATCTATCACCCATAAGTCGACCTTAGCCGCCAAGTTGTAACGCTCCGCCGCAGGGAGAAAGATCGCCGGAGAAACAATAGTGCCATTGGCCTGCACCATCCGCAGCAGCACCTCTAAATGCAGGCCGGACTCCCCGCGATTGAGCGGGGCAATGCTTTGGAAATAAAGCTCAAATTGATTGAGTGCGAGGGCGCTGACGATATCGACCGACGCCATCATCTCGGTATAGAGGCGGGTCATTTTAGGATCTTTGGCACTGTACAAGTGCCAGCCATTGCGGCCCTTATCCTTGGCGAGACGACAGGCCGCATCGGCCTGACTCATTACCGTATAAATATCCGTCGCAGACTTTTCGAGCTTAGCGATCCCCATGCTGACACTGACATTGTGACAACGGTTTTCCCAAATAAACTCGTGGGTTGCTAACTGAGTGCAGATCCGATTAGCGATATGCTGCGCCGAATCCACATTGCAATAATGCATTAAAATTCCAAACTCATCGCCGCCCAAACGCGCGACAATATCGCCCTTACGCACCAGTTGTTTAAGACGTAATGCTAACTGACACAATAGCTTATCACCGGCCTGATGGCCGCTCACATTGTTGATCACCTGAAACTGGTCTACATCGATAAAGGCCACGCAGGTGGGCATATCATCTTTGGTTTGCAGCAGGTTTTCGAGCAAGGCCTCAAAATGCAGCCGATTCGGTAACCCAGTCAAGGCATCATAATTCGCATGGAAGGATAGCTCATCGGCGAGGCGATATTTTTCACTGACATCTTCGGCAATCATCACTAAGGTGTCTTTATTGCCGTGGATTTGGCTAAAGCTTAACCTCAGCCAATCTAACTGTTGATTCGATTTTAGGGGCAACTCACACCAGGCTTGCCCCAATACGCCTTCGCGCACCATGTGCAGCGTGTCTGTGAGCATGGCATGCTCCTCTTCGCGCACCATGCTGAATAAATCGTATCCATGCTGCACTGGCAGGGTTTGCAACGCCACTTTGTTCAGCATAGTCAGTTGGTTCTGTTTATCGAGCAAGGCACAGGCTAAAGGCAGCTGATTAAAGACTTCGCGGTATCTGTGCTCACTGGCCAACATATCGTGGGCGATACGGGTGAGTTCCATCGCCGAGCCGATCATCACCGCTGCATGCTGAAACTCCTGAATAAACTCTTCGCTCCACTCGCAGCATTCGGAGCAATTGACCGCGCCGAGGGCAATACGGGTTTCACCAAACACCACAGGCGGTAATACTAATAGGCTTTTAACGTTCCAATCCCGCAGTAATGCCCGCTCCGCTTGGGCCTCCGCAGGCAAGGTATCGACATCGGGGAGATTCAGCAGCGTAGGAGTTCTGACTAAGGAGCGAAAAAACGGCATACGCGCCAATGGCCAGACTCGTGTCTGTTGGCCCTGGCTAAATTGCGGTTTTAAGTACAAATTGCGGGTACGCAGATGATCTAAGGCTAAACTGCCCGTCAGCACAAACACGCCATCACAGTGGAGTTGTAATGTGATAGCTTCTAAGGCTTGATCAACATTTTGCTCTAGGGTTTCTAGTGGCGTTTCGCTAAAAATCGTCACTAATGCCTGTTGGAGTGGATTTGCTAAACCATCTGACATGAAAAGGGATTTCCTTACCTACAAGTCCATTTAAGGTATTATTTCTACACTTCCCGCGATGAATCTCAAGTCGTCTAAAGTCTATCATTAACCATTACTGCGGGAATTTCTGTAATACCAAAAAAAAGCATAGCTTATGTTTGGCGTTTGAGTAGGTGATGGAGATAAACAGGTGTTACAACGACTCTTCCTTGGATTTGCCCCCACGAGCATACAGCGGCAACAACTGCTGCAATTACAGCAAAGCTTGAGGTCACAGTTAGCGCCTAATGCCAACGCTGTGACGCAAAACAATTTGCACTTAACCCTCGCCTTTTTAGGGCTTGCCAATCCGACTCAAGTGGCACAGTTGCTCGACGGCGTCGATAAGCTGACTAAGCCTAAATTTAGCGTCACGCTGGATAGCATCGCCGTGTGGCCTAAGGCGCAGGTCTGTTGTTTAAAGGGGGATAGCATCAGTCCTGAGTTAGCTTTACTCGCATCGCAAGCGCAGGATTTAGCACAGAAGTTGCAATTACATCTCAGTGAGCATCCGTTTCGGCCCCATATCAGCTTGTTTAGAAAGGCAAAGCCGTCAGGCATCTTGGTCAGAGAGCTAACGCTTAAGGAGCTGGTACAGCAGAAAGTCATCCAAGCTTCGATGCTTGAACTCACGCTCGCCCCCGAGCAGCTGCATTTGTATCTTTCCACCAATGGCGGACGCGGCGTGGAGTATCGGATCTTACATTCTTGGCCGCTCGCATAAGCCCAATCCGCTCACGCGAATAAACAATGCGCCAGAAACAATCCGCAAAAATAATCCGTAAAAGTAATCCATAAAAACAATTAGCCCGAGCATGGCTCGGGCTAATAACAAGACAAGCAACCACAGACGGGATTAATCGAGTAAACGCAAAGTCTCACGATAAGCACGCTTTTGCTCATAGCTGTGCAGGCGCTGCTGAAACTCATCAGTCTTAGTGGCTTCGGCCGTCATCTTTAAGGCGGCTATCGCTTTTTGCTGGGTCGATACCGCGGCGCCAAAATCACCGACTTCAGCATAGGCGGCCGCTAAGTTATCAAGATTAGTAGGATCGTTCTCGTTCACTTTCAGCAGCAGCAAGGATAACTCGAGCGCTTTATTTCCATCGCGATATTCGGCTTCGGGGCAAGTTGCTAAAATCCACGCCACATTGCCAAGGGCAATATCATCCCCCACACGGGTAAATTGCTCTACGGCTTTACCGCAGTTACGCGCAATGCCATCGCCACCCGAGGCATAAATAAAGCCTAAACGGAACTGCGCCCAGCGATTACCGCGCTCGCCCATATCTTTGTACCAACGCTCGGCCACGGCTAAGTCGCGCTTCACTAGCTGCCCTTCAAAGGAGAGATCGGCTAAGGTTTGCTGCGCCTTTTCGTGTTGCTGCTCAGCGGCAAGGGTCATCCAATGCAATCCGGTCGGCACTTCTTGCTGTACGTAACGTCCAGAGAGAAACATCAGCCCCAGTAAAAATTGCGCGTCGGCATCGCCCTGCTCTGCCTGCACTTGAATGTGCACAAATTTACTCGCCGCAACTTCATTGGCAGGCTGTGGAATAGAAAATGCGTGCGCGGCAGCACTCATCCCTAGGGATAAAGTGAATCCGGCGCCTAAAACCCATTGTCTGTATTTCACCTGGTAACCTCTTTACGAAAAACAACCGCGCCCTCAAGTTAGCCTGAATTATTCCCATAAGTCGAGCCTAAATCGGCGTAATCGAACCTATATTAAATAGAAATAACCCTTAAGGGACCGCAATTATCCCATTCCTTTGATTCATTAGTCGCAATTGAGGTTATTTTCTTCGCAAAAAACCTTAAAAGCCTTTATAAGATGTGATTAACTCTACAGAGTTAAGTGAATCCAGTGAGTTTGGCACCGATTTAGTTGACTAATATCACTAAAGTAGCAAAATAAGCTCTAATTTTAGGTGGTTAATTGCATTTATTCACTCATTCTAAACTAAGAGGTGTATCAAGTTTTTATGAGTGTAATTGACGTAAAATGCTTATTTAGAATATTCTTACTTTCGTTTTAATCAATCGAGGAACATCGACATGGCTCTGATTGGTAAGCCAAAACCGGACCCAACTTTGGAATGGTTTTTATCACACTGTCACATTCATAAGTATCCCGCTAAAAGCACCTTGATCCATGCTGGTGAAGACTCAGATACCCTTTATTACATCGTAAAAGGTTCTGTAGCGGTATTGATTAAAGATGAAGAAGGTAAGGAGATGATCCTTTCTTATCTTAATCAAGGCGACTTTATCGGTGAGTTAGGATTGTTCGAAGAACAAGCTGAACGTACTGCTTGGGTTCGTGCGAAACAAGCATGTGAAATTGCTGAAATCTCTTATAAGAAGTTCAAGCAATTAATTCAAGTTAACCCCGAAATTCTGATGAAGCTATCGGCTCAAATGGCGTATCGCTTACAAAGCACTAGCCAGAAAGTGGGTAATTTAGCATTCCTCGATGTGGCTGGCCGTATTGCCCAGACATTGTTGCACTTAGCTAAGCAACCCGATGCAATGACTCACCCTGACGGCATGCAAATTAAGATCACTCGCCAAGAAATTGGTCAGATCGTCGGTTGCTCCCGCGAAACTGTGGGTCGTATCTTAAAGATGCTTGAAGAGCAGAATTTGATCCAAGCACACGGTAAAACCATTGTGGTATATGGTACCCGTTAAGATAGACTTCAGCTTGATTTAAGCCTGTTTCATTAAAGTGGCCTAGCATAAAATCTAGGCCATTTTTTATTGGGGAGCATAAATGAAACGGCTGTTTTTTATCTGTTTTTTCAGTCTGTTTACGCTGGTGCATCCAACAATAATTCACGCCGAACCGATTGAATTAGAACATTATCAAGCCAAGGCTTTAGTCAATTCCGGGCAAATTTTATCCCTCAATGGCACCCTTGCCGTGGTAAATCAATTTTGCCAAGGCGAACTAATTGACGCCCATCTCTATCAAGAAGATCATAAATGGCGCTATGATTTACAAATCAAAGTGCAACGCGGCCAAATAGTGAATCTGAGTATTGATGCCACCAATGGTCAGCTCGAACACTCCACCGCACTACCGAGCGAATGTCGAAAACATGAAACTGCTACTCGTTGAAGATAATCCGATGTTGGTCTCCGAACTGGAGAAACAACTCAAACAGGCTGGCTACGTTACCGATATTACTGACAAAGCACTTGAAGCCGATTACCTCGTTAAAGAAACCCAATACGACTGCGTGATCTTGGACATTGGCCTCCCCGACGGCAATGGACTGGAATTACTCGAAGGCTGGCGTAATCAAGGCATTAGCACACCGGTTATCATGCTGACCGCTCGCAGCCAATGGCATGAAAAGGTCGAAGGCTTTAATGCCGGCGCCGATGATTATTTGGGTAAACCCTTCCACGCACAGGAATTACTGGCGCGTATCCAGGCGCTTATTCACCGTGCACACGGCCGGTTAAATAATCCGAGCAAACAGTTGAGCTATGGTGGCGTCACCTTAGATGAAGCCGAGCAAACCGTGAGCGTTGGCGAGCATTTGTATGAGTTGACCGCCATGGAGTTCAGGCTGTTAAAAATCTTCCTCATGTCGCCTAAGAAGCTGTTATCTAAGGCACAACTGACGGACAAGCTCTATCAGTTTGACGATGAGAAAGAGAGTAACGTGGTTGAAGTTTACGTGACTCACCTGCGTAAAAAACTCGGCAAAACCGCGATTGAAACCCGCCGCGGCCAAGGTTATATCTTCCACGGCCTGACTGCATGATCTCTATTCGCACTAAGCTCAGTTTATGGTTAACGGGCTTATTAGTGTTAGGCACAGTGATTGGACTCATATTGTTTGAGTCCATGCTGCGCCAAGCGTTTCACGACTCCATTATCAACCGCTTAGAAGAAGATCTTGAGCACATCATGTTGGCAACCCATATCAATAATGGGGAGATCCACATCGATCAGAGCCAACTGTCGAGCTTCTATCGCCCTGCCTATTCGGGGCGTTATTTCCAGCTCAACCTGCCCAATGAAGTGATCCGCTCGCGCTCCCTGTGGGACATGCAGCTCGATATCGAACCTTTAGCGCCAAACCGGACCCGCGTCTGGCAGGCAAAAGGGCCGAAAAACAATGATATGCAGCTATTATCCCTAGGGCTAAACTCCAGCAGCGCCAATGTCACCGCGACACTTACAGTAGCGCAGGATTTGAGTATCGGTCGGCGCGTATTTAGTGAGGTCTACGGCACTAAACTTGGGATTAACCTCGCCATGTTGGTGGCCATGATCGCGGGGATCTTCTTGATCCTGCGTCAATCCTTTAAACCGGTAAAACAGATCCAACATGCGCTCTCCCGCCTGCAAGAGGGCGAGATTAACGCCTTAGAGCTGAATAACATTCCCCCCGAAGTGCAACCGCTGGCCAAGACCTACAACGAGTTATTGGAATACACCGCCAAGCAAATTGAGCGTAGCCGCAATAACTTAGGTAACTTAAGCCATGGGCTGAAAACCCCATTGGCGGTGATGCAACAACAGGTTGAAGCCTTAGGGCTGAAAGATCCCGATACCGCCATGGCGCTGCAACAACAGCTCGACGCTATCCATAAAATGGTCGAGCGTAAACTTGCAGCGGCGCGGATCACCGGCGATATGTTACCTGCCGCCCAGTTAGTAGTACCGAGGGATCTTCACAGCCTCGCCAATACCCTCAACAAAGTGCATAGAAGTAAAAGCATCAACTGCGGCTTTGAGCTCGACCCTAGTATCCAGCGCCTGCCCATCCATAGGGAAGATGGAATGGAACTCTTAGGGAATCTGCTCGATAACGCCTTTAAATGGGCGGGCAGCCAAGTCACGGTTAAACTGTGGAAGGAACAAAACAAGCTCTGCCTTAGCATCGATGATGATGGCCCTGGCGTTGCTGACGACGAACTAGATAAGCTCACCCAAAGGGGTACGCGACTCGATGAATCAGTTATGGGGCATGGCCTAGGGTTATCGATAGTGAAAGAAATTGCCGAGCAATATGGCATTGAGCTTAAGTTTAAGCACAGCAGCCATTTATCTGGCCTCAGTATTGAACTAGTCTTTGGCTAACGAGTGCTTAGCTAAGAGTGCTTAGCGAACAAGTGTTAAGCTAATGGCTCTAAGTGCCGCCAATAAAAAACGCCATCGAACGATGGCGTTTTTGTTTAAGATGAGTCAGCAAATCGCCTTAATTCATTAGGCCTTTTTCGCGTTGGTGCTCTCAAAAATCTTATCGGCTGATGCGGCCACGAACCCAGTGTACAGCTCGCCATTCGCCTTTGGATAACGCAGGGCAAATTCATAGAAGCAGCTTGGGATCTCAACCGTTGCATCGCTAAATGCCACTGCGATTTTATCGGCCATGGTCGATGATTGCTCCAGTAACACCTCTGGCGAACCTTTGATCTCGCCACCTGCACTATTCAGCACAAAGCCCGCTTGCTTAAGCGCATCGTTCACAGACTCTAATGTCTCGAAGCCCTCGAGGTGATTGATAGAAACAGTGAAATGGTTCGCACGATAGCCAAAAGCCGCCACCCAAGCAGCATATTCGCTCTCTTCGAGCAGCGTCTCATAGGTCTTAGCATCCAGCGTCCAATGGCGACCCGAATAGATAAAGTTATCCGCTTTAGTCGCCTCTTCATCCACTTGGGCAATCAAACCTTGGATAGTGCTTTGCAGCGATGGGCTAAACTCTTCCACCAATAACTCAGAAATAAACACCTTTGGCTGAGTCGCATCTGGGTGCTCAAAATGCTTAGCCACCAGTTTTTTCTGTTCAAACTTATAATCACCACAAGCCACATAACCTAAAGAGGTAAAGTGCTCGGCCAATACGGCTAAGTTCACCTTAGCGATGTTAAAAGTACGCAGGGCGATATGGTCGTTGATAATCGGCTTACCGTGTCCGAGTAGCTCGTGCACCTTGGCCGCAGATGGGGTCATTTGAATATAGTCTTGCCAGAGAGCGGCAAATAACGCATTGATATCTGTGTGCATAAAAACTCCTTTTATTGTGCTGCGACTATAGTGCGTATTGTTTTGCCGCTCGCACTCAATGTAACGACCCTAGCCACTTGCTGCACAACGGCGCTCAGTAGCAGCCCAAGTAACGTTACTGCTTGTGATGAAAAAGGAAGAACCTAGGTTCTTCCTCAATGATGTCACTCTAAACTTAACCCTGGGCTTAAGCTTGCGGGTAAACTCACCGCATCCGCCTCAACGGAGGCGACGGGATACGCACAGTAATCGGCGGCATAAAATGCACTCGCCCTGTGGTTACCCGAAGCACCTACGCCACCAAAGGGCGCAGCACCCGAAGCACCAGTGATCTGCTTGTTCCAGTTCACAATACCCGCACGAATGCGGGCGAGGAAATACTCATAATCATCACGGCTATCGGCCAAGATACCTGCGGATAAGCCATAACGGGTTTGGTTAGCCAGCTTAATCGCCTGATCAAAATCGCTGTAGCGCACTAATTGCAGCAGTGGACCGAAGTATTCCTCATCGGGTAACTCACTCACCGCAGTCACATCGATAAGTCCGGGTGAGACTAAGCCTGTTCCCGCCTGCAAATGAGTGAGTTCAACCAGTGAAACGCCGCCTAAGTTCTGCAGGTTAGCCTGCGCCGCAACCATGCCTTTCGCCGCGCCTTCGGAAATCATTGAGCCCATAAATGGCTGTGGCTGCGCGTTCCAAGGACCGACTTTAATCTGCTTCACCGCTTCAACCAGCTTAGCGACTAAGGCATCGCCCTGCTCGCCTTGCTCAACATAGAGCCTGCGGGCGCAGGTGCAACGCTGGCCAGATGAAATATAGGCCGATTGCAGAATATCGTGCACCGCCGCTTTAATATCGGCGACGTCTTTAATAATCAGCGGGTTATTACCGCCCATTTCTAAGGCGAGGATCTTACCCGGATGACCCGCATATTGCTGATGCAACAGATGACCAGTGCGAGAACTACCGGTGAAGAATAGGCCGTCGAGTTGTGGGTGCGACGCCAGCGCCTTACCCGTGTCGACTTCACCTTGCACTAAGTTGATAACACCCGCTGGCAGACCCGCCTTTTCCCACAGAGAAACCATCAACTCGGCCACTTTTGGGGTCAATTCAGAGGGCTTAAACACCACGGTATTGCCCGCGAGCAGCGCTGGCACTATATGACCATTGGGTAAATGCCCTGGGAAGTTATAAGGCCCAAACACAGCAACCACACCGTGGGGCTTATGACGCAGCACCGCGCGCCCTGCTGGCGTATCATCGGCCTCTGTGCCAGTACGCTTGTTATAAGCCGTTGCTGACAGGCCAATCTTACCAATCATGGCCGCAGCTTCTGTCGCCGTTTCCCATTGAGGTTTACCGGTTTCCTGAGCAATCGTTTCGGCTAATTCGGCTTTGTTCGCTTCGAGTTGGCTGCGATAGGCTTCAACTATGTTTAAACGCGCATCAAAACCTAACATAAACCAATCGAACTGAGCTTCACGGGCGGCATCGACGGCGGCGTTGACTTGATCGGCCGTTGCCGTTTGGCCACGCCAAATAATTTCGCCATTTGCTGGGTTGCTAGAGGTCACATCATGACCCTTGCCAGCTTGCCACTGGCCTTTAATAAAATGTGTCATTTGCTATTCCTACATTGCCAAAATACGGATTTGATCGCCTTTTGCGAGTAACAAACCCTCGGCGAGTTCTGGACTAATTACCACCTGCTCGGTTTTGTCATCCACAGCAAGACAAGCGGAGGTCGCACGGTAATTGGCTAATTGAGTGTTAGAGACAATAAATTGCTTATCGGATTCAGGCATTTCACCAATATCCACGGTCAGCAGACGGCTTTCACGCACAGCACGAATATCGGTTAAACGGCACTCGACCGTTGGGCCA
This sequence comes from Shewanella sp. GD04112, assembly GCF_029835735.1. Classification (NCBI taxonomy): domain Bacteria; kingdom Pseudomonadati; phylum Pseudomonadota; class Gammaproteobacteria; order Alteromonadales; family Shewanellaceae; genus Shewanella; species Shewanella sp. GD04112. The sequence continues at coordinate 704,484 of NZ_JAOEAL010000001.1, read as the reverse complement.
CCATCGAAAATATCCACATAACCGCGGCATCTAAAACCTTCGGCCTGCAGCAAGCTTAGAGCCGGACGCGTATTAGTGTGTACTTCGCCGATCACTTTTTGCGCTTCTTCTGGCAGCAGGCAAACATACACAGGGTTACGGGGCATCATCTCCGCCATAAAGGCTTTTTTACCTAAGCCAGACAGGTAGTCAGCTTGAATAAAATCAATGCCTAAAAAGTTTTTTTGCAACCAACCATAGAAGGGAGAATGACCATCTGCATCACTTACGCCACGCATTTCAGCAATCACAGTTTCGCCAAAACGCTTAGCGTGCTGCGCTAAAAACAGAAAACGGCTGCGGGATAACATTCGGCCATTATTCCCCTTACGATAGGGTTCCCGTAAAAACAGGGTACAAAGCTCGGCGGCGCCAGTGTAATCGTGACAAAGGGTTAAGGTTTCAACCTCGTTGCGAACTTCAATTTGCTCAGAATGGTACACCTCAGTTCCGAGGCGATAATGGTAGAAGGCATCCTCCATACCCACTGCGGCTTCAATGGCACAAGTACCAACCACTTCGCGGGTCGCGGTATCCTCGAGCACCATCAAATAGCCTTCATCGAAGGGCTTATCAACCACCTTAACGAATGAGGCTTCTGCACGGGCAATTTTATGCCTAAGCAAATCGGCATTGACTGGCAATGAGGTAAAGCCATGGCCAGACTCTTCGGCGATTTGATATAGAGATTCAAAATCGCCTGCCTTAATAGGACGTATGATTAACATCTTAGTGTCTCCTCACTTAAGCTTGCTGTGCATCAAGGCGCCTATCTTAAAAAAGACAGGATAGATACACGCAAGTATTCCCTGACAAAAAAGAGTGCGAATAAAATTCAGCACTCCTTTGGTCGCTTAGGCAGCAGCGATGCTCGCCACAGCACGCTCAAAACGTGCTAGGCCTTCTGCAATATCTGCCTCAGGGATCACCAGTGAAGGAGCAAAACGTACCACATTAGCACCCGCCATCAGGCTCATTAAGCCTTCAGCAACAGACGCTACTAAAAAGTCACGTGAACGACCTTGGTACTGTTCATTAAGGACCGCCCCTAACAGCAAGCCTTTACCGCGAATTTCAGAGAAAACATGATATTTTTCATTAATTTTGTTCAGACCATCGCGTAATAACTGCTCGCGATGTTTCACACCGTTCAATACTTCCGGTGTGTTAACCACATCTAATACCGCGTTGCCGATAGCGCAAGCTAATGGGTTACCACCGTAGGTTGAACCGTGAGTCCCCACTTTTAGGTGCTCAGCAATTTCCGCGGTAGTCAGCATAGCTGCAATAGGGAAACCACCGCCAAGTGCTTTAGCCGTGGTCAGAATATCCGGCACTATGTCGGTGCCCATGTAAGCATAAAGTTCGCCTGTACGACCAACACCGGTTTGTACTTCGTCGAAAATCACCAGTGCATTGTGTTTATTTGCCAGTTCACGCACCGCTTTGAGGAACGCAGGATCAGCATTAATAATACCGCCCTCGCCTTGCAGTGGCTCTAGCATGATGGCGCAGGTTTTATCCGATACGGCCGCTTCTAATGCCGCAACATCGTTATAAGGTAAGTGGGTGATGCTTTGCGGTTTTGGACCAAAACCATCGGAATATGCCGCTTGACCACCAACGCTCACGGTGAAGAAAGTACGACCGTGGAAGGCTTTATCGAAGGCGATGATTTCATCTTTCTCTACGCCGTATTTTTCTAAAGCATAACGACGGGCTAATTTCAGTGCCGCTTCGTTGGCTTCGGCGCCAGAGTTGGCAAAATAGACACGCTCAGCAAATGTGCTATTGACTAACTTAGTGGCCAGCTCGAGTGCAGGCTCGTTGGTCATGACGTTAGACAGATGCCATAATTTTTCGCCTTGGGTTTTTAAGGCATTGACTAAGGCAGGATGACAGTGACCTAAGCAATTTACCGCGATACCGCCAGCAAAATCGATAAATTCGTTACCCTCTTGATCCCATACACGGCTGCCTTCGCCACGTACAGGGATCACGGCAGCAGGCGCATAGTTAGGCACCATAACCGCATCAAACTGGGCACGATTCAACTTCATATCAACGCTCATTCTTCTTCATCCTTTGTTTAAATGTAACGGCATCGGGAGCCGTCTGAGTCCCCAACGTATCTTTATCTTGAGTTAGTGATACAGGGTATGCTTGTGTCTATTAATAGCCATTATTAGCGAAATTGTGATCAAAATACCAGTTTTTCACAAACAACATTCACCATGCTTAAGGCCAAAGTGCATAAAGATTGCAGTTTAAGAACTATACAAGCGTTTACGCCAGAGGCATTTAGCATATTTAGTCAGAAAAAAAGTTATTTACCTCTATTTTTGCTAGCTATTCACCGAATATGAATAACTACACAATTTTAACGAATCAGCTGTGAAAGCACAAAATCCGCAATTTGTTCCCTCGCCTCAAGCGCTTCGGGCAACAGATGGAACAGGGGAAAAACATGGGGCATGTTGTGATAAAAACGCGATTCTACCGCGCCACCACTAGCCTTAACTTGCATAACCAGTCGTTCTGAGTCCTGTAAAAGCAGCTCACGCGTACCGGCAATCACTAAGAGTGGTGGCAGGTCTGCCAAGTTCCCCTGTAAAGGTGAAACCCGTTCTGACATAGGATTCGCCCCAGCAAGATACGCCCCGCGCAGCCGCAATAGCGACTCAATGGTAAAGAACGGATCATCCGCGCCTAAAATCAGCTCGGTATCGCCGGTAATCGCTAAATCCAGCGCGGGTGACAACAACACACAGGCTTTAGGCATGGGCAGATGGCGCTTTTTAAGTTCGAGCAACAGACTTAAGGCTAAATTACCGCCGGCAGAATCGCCCATCAGCACTAGGTTATCGCTCCCTTTCAACTCAATTAAGTGCAGGTATGCCTCGAGTACATCGTCACAGGGCGCGGGATACGGATGCTCCGGCGCTAAACGATAATCAGGGATAAACGTATCGAGGCGACAACGTTCGCTGATATCGGCCACCAGTCTTGCGTGGGCATGGGGAGTTTTAAAACAGAATCCGCCGCCACGAATGTAAAATAGATTGCCCAAACGCGGCGTGTCATTGAGCAGCACGTAATGCAGTAGTGTGGAATGTTGTAAGGGAATTGAGGCCGTAACGAGCTTTTCAGGCCATGGCAACCAGCGCTTATCCAGCTCTAATAAACGTTGCCGTACTTGGCTTAGGGGAAGTTTGGCTTTACCTCGGCTGATCGATGGCCGTGCCACATAGGATAAAATAGTATTTAATACAGAAGCTTGCCAGCTTGGCATTTTCCGTCCTCCACATCAGTGCCGCAATTGGACACCGATGGGAACGGCGTGCAGATTACAGCAGATCCAACTTCCGATAATTCTGTGCTTTTAGGCGCAGCACTTCCTGCTCGCTGAGCTCGTAATAATCGAACATTAAGCGTTTTTCCTGCGGCTCGATTTGGCGCATCTCTTCAAGCAACAGCACCTTAGCATAACAATTCGCCCGTGCCACTAATGCGGCCGGCATCGAGAGTTCGCGGTAAGTTAAGGTTTGGTCCAACTCTTTAAGCAATTGAGTTAATGGACTCTGTTCAAACTTAAGTAACTCTAATAGTTGCCAATTAAGCTTATGTCCATGGGCTAACACTTGCTCAAAAACCACTTTAGCAGGGAATTCGGTGGCAATTACAGCATCGTACACTTCTTTATCTCGACTCGAGCTTGCCTCACGGATCCAATTGCCCCAAGTTTTATCAAATAAACGCGCACTGAGACTCAGCACGACTGAAGTGCCCAACTGATTCATTAATGCACCACTATAGACGAGTGCTGAGTCAGTATTATGAAGCTGCGCTAACGCATTCGCTGCTATTCCGCTGACAATGCTATAGCGCCACAACTTGCGGGTGGTCCAGAGTAACTTAGCGTTGCCACTGGGCAGCCAATTACGCAGGCAAAAATAAGGAATAATAGTGCGCAGGTTTTCGATGCCAATGTAATTCATCACTAATTTGATATCGGTGACGCGTACATCGGAACTCTGCGGGCGACGCGCCCGAAATGCAGGACTATTAACCATATTGGTTAAATCGCGGCATAACCAGCTTAAATTGCTGATTAAAGGTCTTAATCTTGTGGCATCAAGATTTTTAGCCAGCAGTAATTCAAGTAGCAGGACTTGCGATTCGTTAATATCCGACTTGGCTAGCACTAACTCAGGGGAAGCTAATTGATGCTCAATAGCATTATTCACTGTGTCAATAAGTTGCTTTGAAATGGCCTCAAATACTTCTCGAGCTTGAATTTGTTTAAGTAGCCGTGACAGTATCGCCTCTCGCTCTACATCAAGTTTATTGGCATCAGCCTCAAGCTCTTGGTCCAAATCATCCAATAGAGTAGGACTGGCTTTTTGTTTACCGAGAATAAGTTGCTGATAGAGTCTATGTTCTATCTCTAAAATTTTGCCAGGTCTGACGCCGCCCGCTACCGATATCGCCACAGTTTACCTTTCCTATCTCGCCCGTGCTAAGTGGCGCGCATACGCTAAAATCGTTAAAAACATTGTAATTTCAGCATATAGGTTACCTCTTGGCAATAAGCAAACAAGTGACTATTTTACAACCCTGATTAGATTCACTCGCGCCGAAATCCACGCAACAAAAAGGCCTCATATTGAGGCCTTAATACTTTCGCGAGATTTACTTAAGCTCTTGTTCAAAGAGTTTGTAAATACGGCGATATTCGTCTAACCAGCTCGATGGCTGACGGAAACCGTGGGGCTCAACCGGATAAATAGCCGTTTCAAACATCGGTTTTTCCAGCTCGATAAGGTGCTGCACCATGCGCACGCTATCTTGGAAGAACACGTTATCATCCATCACGCCACTCATGATCAATAATGGCTTAGTCAAGCCTTGGGCATGTTCAATGGGCGAGCTACGCTCATAGGCGATTGGGTCAACATCCGGCGTGTTTAAAATATTGGAGGTGTAAGGCGCGTTGTAATGTGCCCAATCCGCCACAGGGCGCAGTGCTGCGCCTGCTTGGAATAATTCCGGCTCAGTAAATAAGGACATAAAGGTTAAGAAACCGCCGTAAGAACCGCCATAGGTACCGACGCGCTTAATATCCACGTTGGCATTTTGGCCCATCCAAGTCACGCCATCTTTTAAATCTTCGACTTCAGGATGCCCCATATTGCGATAAATTGCCGTGCGCCAATCGCGACCATAGCCTTTAGAACCACGGTAATCCATGTCCATCACTACATAGCCTTGTTGGGTCAGTAGGTTGTGGAACATAAACTCACGGAAGTAACCACTAAAGCCATAATCGGCATTTTGTAAGTAACCTGCGCCATGGTTAAAGACAACGGCAGGATATTTCTCGGCGCGGGATTTGTCGTATCCCTGCGGCAAATAAACCCGCGCATACACTTGGCCAGCGCCATGGTTTGAAGGAACGGCAACCACTTCGGGTGCTTGCCATGGATATTGCTTAAAGGCATCGCTGGTGTATGACGTGAGCTGTTTTAACTCACCGCCAATCGGTTGAATATAAAGCTCATTCGGCTCTGTACGGCGAGACGCATTCAGCAGCAACTTAGTGCCATCGGGGCTTAAGCTGTAATCTAAGTTTCCGTCCCACTGAGTTAATTGCTCGTTTTTGCCCGAGGCGATATTCACACGGTGAACATTGTAAATACCAGGGTGGCTTTGGTTAGCCTTGTAGTAGATGTAGTTTGCATCGGGCGATAGAGTAATATCGCTCACCACAAACTTACCTTGGGTCAAAGCGCGGGGCTTTTCACCGTTCGCCTTGATATAAAGCTGGGAATAACCTGTTTCTTCAGAGAGATAGTACAGACTGTCCGTACCGGGTAACCAGCCAAATTGGTTATAGTCGTAGTTCACCCAAGCATCATCATGCAGACGATGCTCGGTGATAAACTTGCCCTTTGCCAGATCGACACTGGCAATCCAACGATCTTTGTTATCGGTCGCTTCGACCATTACAGCCAATTTGTTCTCAGACTCATGCCATTGAATCGCGCTTTGAGTCCAGCCCCAATCCTGCATCAGCTGGATTTTACGTGGAGCCTTAGTACTTTGATATGACTCACCTTTTGCTTTAGCGTTTTCACTCTTAACCTTAGCTAAAACGTCTTCATCGAAGCCAGTTAAGCCTTCGATAGTCACATCGATCTGTTTATGCTCATTGAGGTCTAACACCACAAAGCGCTGTCCTGGTGGATTATCTTCCGCGACACGGGCACGCACGGGCACAGGGTCGATATAGCCTTCGCTACCGAGGTAGTTTGGCATGATGTCGTGTTCACTGCTGCCGGTGTAATTTTTATCGGTTAGGGCTACAAACAGATAGCGACCGTCTGGCGACAGACTTAGCTCAGACACCACCTCGGCATCACCTAGATACCAAGTGTTAGCGGCGAGGGTCGGATCGCTCTTTTGCAGCTCGTTCTTAAACTGTTCTTTGGCTTTGGCATTTTCCTGCTGCAACGCCACATATTGAATGAGTCTGTGCTGCTGCTTGGCTAAGTAGCTGCTGGGTTCTTTCACACCTTCGGGCGCTTTCGCCATTTTGATTTCAGCCAACTGTTCCACTAATCCACTGTCTTGATGGATTTGGAAAACATTATCCCCTTGCCAATAGGCGATATCGCCATTGTTAAGGTAACGCAGGCCACTGATGGCAGTGCGCTGGCGGGTAACCTGGGTGATTTTGCCAGAGCTTAAATGCTTAACAAAAATATTGCCTTGGTAGAGATACGCCTTGTTAGCTTTAGTGCTATCGAACACACCAAACTGTTGATCAGCCGCATGTAGCTTATCGATGGCCAGTTCAACGGCGCGGCTGTCATTAATGCCCTGCTGATAATAATTCCGTAATGGCGATGCACTGGGTTGGCGCGCAAAGAAAACGCTCTGACTGTCATCGCTCCAGTAGGCTTCCTTAGCGAAAATCCCCATCCAATCGGGGTTCGCCATAATTTGATTCAGCGTAAGCGGTTGTGAAACTTGGGGAGGCTGAGCTAAAGGGACTTGATAAGCCTGTGGTGTGGTCGCGGGAGTTGCCGTTTCGGTTGAGGTGGCGGCGCAACTCGTCAATACCGCAACGGCTAACGCACTTAAACCCAAATTTCGCATTACGCTGTTCATTTGTCCTTCCTTTTATTGTTATCGCTGCCCTAGTTACACTTTGGAGCTAACTCCATGAGTACGTGAGCAGGCATCGTTTTGCGGCAGTTATATCACACTTGAGCGACATATTTGCTTAAATGAAGGAGAAATCTTGTAACAAAGAGTAGAGCAAAATCGATTTTTTGGATTCAACCTAAGCCGATTGAGATAAGAAATTTGCCAACAATTCATGCCCTTGCTCGGTGAGAATCGACTCGGGGTGAAATTGCACACCAAAAAGTGGCAGCTGCTTATGGCTCATGGCCATGATTTCGCGCCCGTGGGTTGGGTCGTCAAACCAAGCGTCCAGAACAAATCCCTCAGGGACAGCATCGACCAGCAGTGAATGGTAGCGGGTTACGGTTAATGGCTGATTTAAGCCTTTAAACAGGCGCTCGCCAGTATGAGTAATCGCACTGACTTTGCCATGCATCACCCGCTGCGCTCGCACAACCCTAGCACCAAACACCTGCGCCATGGCTTGATGCCCTAAACACACACCGAGGATAGGTAAACGATCGGCAAAATGCTCAATCGCCGCGAGGGAAATCCCCGCCTCATTGGGCGAACAGGGGCCTGGAGATATGACTAAATGGCTCGGTGCCAGAGCCTCGATTTCCGCTAAGCTGATTTCATCATTGCGTTTAACCACGATCTCTTGCCCTAACTGCTGAAAATACTGCACTAAGTTAAAGGTGAAAGAGTCGTAATTGTCGATCATTAGCAACATACAAAATCCATTGGCTCAAATGGTAAGTCGATACACTCCACGGCTGAAATGCGGCGCAAATGCTACCACAGGCCTTTGCGCGGATTAAACCTTTATCCAATAAAAAAGCCAGTCAACATACTGGCTTTCAAGAGTATAGAACAGGGCGCAATTAACCTATTTAACTAAGGTTAAATGGCTGCGACGCTTAGGAGGCTCATCCGTTGGTTCGGTTGGCTTCTCGTTTGTCTCGATAACAGACAAGGTCGATTCAGCTTCCTCTTCGACCAAGTATGCATCTTCAATATCGAAGACAGTCCCTGCGCCATTTTCACGGGCGTAAATGGCCACAATCGAGGCCATTGGCAATAATACCTGTTGAGGTACACCACCGAAACGCGCATTGAACTCCACAAATTCATTACCAATTTGCAAATTGCCCACCGCGCTGGCCGCGATATTTAATACGATCTGGCCATCCTTCACGTACTGCTGTGGTACTTGGGTGCCTTTCACAAAGGCATCCACGACAACGTGAGGCGTTAATTGGTTGTCCATCAACCAATCGTAGTAAGCCCTGAGTAAATAAGGACGATTTGGAGTCAACGCTTTCATTACATTCCCATGCGCATTTCGCGTTCAGCTTCAGTCAACGAAGCTTTAAATGATTCACGCTCGAAAATACGTGTCATGTAAGCTTTGATGTCTTTCGCTACGCGGCTGTCTAACTCGATACCTAATACAGGTAAACGCCATAATAATGGGCCGAGGTAGCAATCCGCTAAACCGAATTCTTCGCTCATAAAGTAAGGCATTTCACCAAATACAGGTGCGATTGAAAGTAAACTTTCAGTCAGTTCTTTACGGGCCGCTTCAGCGCGATCGCCTTTGCGAATACGGTCAACGAGTGAGTACCAGTCAGTATCGATGCGGTGCATCATCAAACGGCTTTGGCCGCGAGATACTGGGTAAACAGGCATCAAAGGTGGATGAGGGAAACGCTCATCCAAGTATTCCATAATGATACGTGACTCATAGAGTACGAGCTCACGGTCTAATAAAGTAGGTACTGAGTTATAAGGATTTACTTCGAGTAAATCCTCTGGCATTTCATTAGGGTCGACCTGTAAAACATCAACAGTAACCCCTTTCTCAGCTAACACGATACGGACTTGATGGCTATAAAGATCATCAGCACCTGAAAACAGTGTCATGACAGAGCGTTTGTTGGCAGCAACAGCCATTGATACCCTCCAGAGTCGAAATAAAACAAAAGTAAACGAGGGGCAAAGCCCCCCGTTTACACTATGCGGATACTATATTTTACCCGTTATTGGTGCCTAGTGTACATCTTTCCAATACTCTTTCTTCAAGAGGTAGGCCACAATAAAGAATATAAACAGGAATCCGAGCACCCACCAACCTAAAGCTTGACGCTCTAACTTAACAGGTTCAGCCGAATAAACTAAGAAGCCAGTGATATCACGTACCGCTTGGTCATACTCTTCTGCATTTAACTTACCACCAGAGACCACAATAGTGCCATCTTCTTGCTTAACAGGTGTGCCTTGCAGTTCTTCAAGAACGTGTGGCATACCCACTGATGGGAAGACAGTGTTGTTTACGCCGAATGGACGGCTTGGGTCTTTGTAGAAGCCTTTGAGGTATGAATACACCCAATCTTCGCCACGAACACGTGCGACTAAGGTTAAGTCTGGTGGTGTTGCACCGAACCACTTAGCTGCATCTTTGTGTGGAATTGCGTTTTGCATCAGCTCACCGATTTTGGCATCGGTAAACATGTACTTGCTACGCATATCATCGGCTGAAATACCGATATCGTTCGCCACACGCTCATAGCGTTGATACTGAGTGCTGTGACAACCAGAGCAATAGTGTTGGAACATGTCCAGACCACGCTCTAAAGAAGCCTTATCATGCAGATCAACATTGGCTTTTTCTAAATGTACATTGTGTCCACTCGCGGCCATCGCCAGCGTCGGGATCAATGTAACTAATGCAATCAGTAATTTTTTCATTAGTGTGTCAACCTCGCTGGAACAGGCTTAGTTTTCTCATTTTTGCTGTATAACCACAGTAATAAGAAGTAGCCGAAATACGTCACAGTGAAGATACGTGCAACAATAGTCAGCTCTGGTGTTGCAGGTACAGCGCCTAAGTAACCTAAGACGATGAACGATACAGCGAACTGAGCGATGTTCAACTTGTGCAGCGTGCTGCGGTAGCGAATTGACTTCACTTTACAACGGTCTAACCAAGGCAATACGAACAGCACTGCAATCGACAGACCCATCATTACCACACCGCCCAATTTATCGGGAACAGCACGTAAGATGGCGTAGAACGGAGTGAAGTACCATACAGGTGCAATGTGCTCTGGTGTCTTCATTGGGTTAGCCGCTTCAAAGTTTGGCTTCTCAAGGAAGTAACCGCCACCTTCAGGGATGAAGAACAGCACGTAACAGAATACGATCAGGAAGCCCGCAACACCCATAATGTCTTTAACTGTGTAGTATGGGTGGAATGGAATACCATCAACTGGCCAACCATTCTCGTCTTTGTTCTTCTTGATTTCGATACCGTCTGGGTTGTTTGAACCCACTTCGTGCAGAGCGATTAAGTGTAAGAACACTAAAACCACTAACACTAATGGCAGTGCGATAACGTGCAGAGCGAAGAAACGGTTCAGTGTCGCGCCAGAGATCACGTAGTCACCACGGATCCACAGGGTTAAGTCATCACCGATAACAGGGATAGCACCGAACAGAGAAATAATTACCTGCGCGCCCCAGTAAGACATTTGTCCCCATGGCAACAAGTAACCCATAAAGGCTTCAGCCATCAGCACGAGGAAAATCAACATACCGAATAGCCACAGTAGTTCTCTAGGCTTTTGATATGAACCGTAAATCAGACCACGGAACATATGTAAGTAGATCACCACGAAGAATGCAGACGCACCAGTTGAGTGCATATAACGCAATAACCAGCCGTACTCTACGTCACGCATGATGTATTCAACAGAGGCAAAAGCACCTTCTGCTGTTGGTACATAGTTCATGGTCAACCAGATACCCGTCAGTAATTGGTTAACCAATACCAACATGGCTAATGAACCGAAGAAGTACCAGAAGTTAAAGTTAGTTGGCGTCGCATACTGACCCACGTGACGGTTATAAGTCGCCGTCATTGGGATACGCGCATCGATCCAATTAATTAAATTCTTAACCATTACGCCACTCCTTTATCTACACCGATGATAACGGTGCCATCATCAACGTATTGATGTGGAGGGATAACTAGGTTCAATGGAGCTGGAACGCCTTGGAATACGCGGCCCGCCATATCGAACTTAGAACCATGACATGGACAGAAGAAACCAGAAGTCACGCCTTGAACTTGCTCACCAAATGAATCTGGTAAATAAGTTGGTGAACATCCTAGGTGGGTACAAATACCGACGGCAATAAAATACTCTGGCTTAATAGAACGCAGAGGATTTGTTGCATATTCAGGTTGTTGCATTTCTGCAGACGCTGGATCTCTTAGCTTATCGTCGTGTGTTGGCAGTTCATTAATCACTGCTTCTGTGCGACGGACAACCCATACAGGTTTTCCACGCCATTCAACACGGATCAGCTGACCTGGCTCAATTTTACTGATATTTACTTCTACCGGCGCACCTGCAGCTTTCGCCTTGGCACTCGGATTCCATGACTTGATGAAAGGAACCGCTACAGCGACGGCACCAGCACCACCTACTACGGCGGTTGCGGCTGTCAGGAATCTGCGACGTCCGGTATCGACTGGCGCATTGCTCATCCACTTATCTCCCAGAGGGTGTTGGAATTTTTGTTTTTCAAAGACTTTCTGCCCCCTAGTTATCACCATGGGCAAAAATCGAAGTTTGAAGCGGGGCTCATTATAGCTAAAAATTAGAAGCAGATCATAGTGAAAACACTCAACTAAGTTAGGGAGATTGCGTGTTTTTTATAAAATGGACAAAAAAAGCACAACTATTAAGCGATTTTAATCGTTTTGATATACTTTTTGAGCAAATGGTCTGTGAGGTCGGCATAATCCATGCATCGCTAATATAACTCCAACTCTCATTTTGCAACTTTACGTTTTCCTGCAGATAAAAAAATGGGCCCTGTTTTCAGGACCCATTTCAATACATTTCTGATTGCTTACTTCTTAGGCGAAGTGCTCTTCATATATTTGAAGAACTCGCTATCTGGTTCTAATACCATCACATCAGAGTTACCGGAGAAACTCGCACGGTATGCATCTAAGCTACGTAAGAAGCTGAAGAACTCAGGATCTTTACTGTAAGCGTCAGAATAAATCTTCGCAGCTTGCGCATCACCTTCACCACGGATGGTTAAAGCTTTACGCTCGGCTTCGGCAATCTTCACGGTCACGTTGGCATCAATCGTAGCGCGAATGATTTCAGACTGCTCTTTACCCTGTGCTCTATGCTCTTTGGCAACCGCTTGACGCTCGGCACGCATACGTTGATAAATACTGTTACTCACGTTTGCGGGTAGGTTGATTTGCTTCACACGCACGTCAACCACTTCAATACCTAAGTCTTTAGCGCTTTCAGAAGCGTTTTCTAACGCATCATTTTGCAGCTCATCGCGTTTACCAGAAACGATTTCCTTGATAGTGCGACGACCAAACTCGGTACGTAAGTCGTTGTTGATCTTACGTTGTAGTAAGGTCTCTGCATTCGACTTAATCCCGCCGTTAGTGGAAAGGTAGTATTTTTCGAAGTCGAAAATACGCCACTTCACATAGGAATCGACCATCAAATCTTTTTTCTCAGAGGTAACAAAACGATCGGCCGCACCATCTAAGGTTTGGATACGCGCATCGAGTAACTTCACTTTATCGATCACAGGCACTTTAAAGTGTATGCCTGGGGCGAAAACGCGGGTCACTGGTTTGCCGTCAACGTTGTCTTTAACGATTTCACCGAAACGCGCCACAATCGCACGCTCGCCTTCGTTAACCACCATCACAGATGACAGACCTATGCCTAATACGATGGCAATCAGAACAATACCTAATCTACCCATGGATTACTCCCTCCCTTGGCGAGCACGGTCCTCGCGAGAAGGGCGTCCACTCAAAGGCTCACCAATGCGAGTCGTTGACATAGATGAAGAATTGACGTTCTGCTGAGCCTTATGCTCAACCTCTGGCGTAGTCACAGGCTTCTCTTTCATTAACTTGTCTAAAGGCAAATACATTAAATTGCCATTGTTCTTGGCGTCGATCAGTACCTTGTTGGTATCTGTCATCACCTGCTGCATTGCATCGAGATACAAACGCTTACGGGTCACTTCAGGTGCCGCTTGGTACTCTGGTAACAGCAACTCGAAACGAGCCACTTTACCGCGAGCTTCAAGAATTTCACGCTCTTTATAGGCATTCGCTTGTTGCGCCATACGCTCAACTTCACCGCGCGCTTTAGGCTCAACTTCACGGGCATAAGCTTCGGCTTCACGGATAAAGCGTTGTTCGTCTTCTTGCGCCGCAATCGCATCGTCGAAAGCATCTTTCACTTCTTCAGGTGGACGAGCTGGCAAAAAGTTAACGTCAACAATGGCTAAGCCTAATTTGTACGGCTCAATGATGCGCTCGAGTTCTTTCCAAGTATCGCGACGAATCGCATCACGACCTGTGGTCAGAATATCGTCCATCTTGTTGTGGCCGATAACATAACGCAGCGCACTGTCTGTGGCTTCACGTAAGCTAGCATTCGCATCAACGGCACTGAACAGATAAGAGTACGCATCTAGAATACGATACTGTACGTCCAACTCGACCTTCACGACGTTTTCATCTGAGGTCAACATGCTGCCAGAAGCGGGAATGGAGCGAACAGACTGCACATCAACGGGATAAATCTGGTCGATAAACGTAGCCTTCCAATGCAGACCAGGTCCCACCTCACCAATGTGCTGACCAAAACGCAGCGCAACACCACGCTCAGCTTCTTTAATGGTGTAAAAACCCGAGAGTCCCCAAACAACAAAAGCGATGGCAAGAATGATGATTAAGCTGAACGAACTAAAGCTCTGGCCTGATGAGCCATTGCCTTTGCCGCCAAAGCGTTTTGAAAGATTACGAAAAACCTCATCAAGGTCTGGTGGTCCTTTGTCGTTACCACCTTTATTTCCCCAAGGATCATTACCCTTGTTACCGGGCTCGTTCCAAGCCATTTAGCACTCCATAAGTGGATGAAATAAATTAGATTATTAACAAACAGCCTTTTCTGTCGACGGATCGAAGATAAAGGTTTCTAACTCACCCTGACTCTGTTTAGCTAATCGGCGCCAATCGGCATCCGATAAACGAACAGACAAAATACAGTTCCCCAGATCGTCGTACTCTTTCTGCTGTATCGCATCCAGTCGATAAAACTGGCCAAGATAATGTCCAGCAGTTGCCGGAATCTTAAGTGTAAACTCATGAATAACTTCACCAATCAACTCGGTGATCGCCTTCAGGAGCAGATCAAATCCCAAACGTTTTTGTGCCGAAAGCCAGACGCGTACCGGCTTACCACGTTCATCGTATTCAATGCGCGGCGCGACATCCTCAAGCAGGTCGATTTTATTACAAACGACCAACTGCATCACTTCGGCAGCATCGATATCTTCGAGCACGTTTTGCACCTGCTCGAAGTTATCCGCCATGTTTTCATCAGCACAATCAACAATATGAAGCAGCAATTCCGCTTGACGCGTTTCCTGCAATGTTGCCTTAAACGCGGCAACCAGATCGTGTGGTAAATGGCGAATAAAACCTACAGTATCCGCTAAAATCACGGCACCGTCGGGCAGATCTAACTTTCTCAATGTGGGATCGAGTGTGGCAAATAGCTGGTCGGCTGCATAAACATCAGATGAGGTTAAGGCATTAAACAGCGTTGACTTGCCCGCGTTGGTATAACCCACTAATGAGACTGTTGGCATGTCACTACGCTTACGGGCGCGGCGACTCTGCTCACGTTGTTTATCAACACGCTCTAAGCGTTTATTGATATTTTTAATGCGGCCCCTGAGCAAACGTCTATCGGTCTCTAGCTGGGTTTCACCCGGACCACGTAAACCGATACCGCCTTTTTGGCGCTCAAGGTGAGTCCAACCACGCACAAGACGCGTCGACATGTGGCGCAATTGCGCTAGCTCCACCTGTAACTTACCTTCATGGGTCCGAGCACGTTGAGCGAAAATATCCAAGATCAGCGTGGTTCGGTCCAATACTCGGCACTGACACACCTGTTCAAGGTTTCGCTCTTGAGCAGGACTCAAGGCGTGATTGAAAATAACCACATTAGCCTCAGTTGCAGCCACTAATGCAGCTAACTCCTCGGCTTTACCAGAACCAATAAAAAACTTACGGTCTGGTGAGCGTCGACTTCCAGTAATGACCCCGACTGAGCGTGCTCCAGCTGACTCGACTAATAGCTGTAACTCGACTAAGTCTTCTCGGCGTTCCTCATCGGAAAAGTCGATATGGACAAGAACCGCTGTTTCTCCCGCCTCATAACGATCAAACAAGAAGCAAACTCCTCAAACTAAAACTTATTCGCCACTTGGCATATCGTCTTGCGCGCCATAACCGCCCTGGGCATTTTGATGGCCAGCAACGTTAAATGGACGAGCAGGTACTACGGTAGAAATAGCGTGTTTGTAAACCATTTGGCTCACTGTGTTTTTCAACAGAATGACAAACTGATCAAACGACTCTACCTGTCCTTGGAGTTTAATGCCGTTTACCAAGTAAATTGATACAGGAACGCGCTCGCGGCGTAGTGCGTTCAAAAATGGGTCTTGTAAAGATTGCCCCTTAGCCATTTTATTATTTCCTTTTTAATTTATATAAAAATAAATCGTTATCAGTGAAGTTTTTTGTTTAGTTTTAGTATTATACAGCAAGGGCTAATAAGCTAGCGGCATTGACGCATAAGTGTAACTAAATTCCCCTCAGCACCACTTTCAAGCCAATTCAACTCTGGCCAACTACGCAACCATGTTAATTGACGCTTAGCTAATTGCCTAGTAGCGGCAACGGCTTTTTCGACCATAGTATCATAGTCAAATTCACCATCGAGATACTGCCAACATTGTCGATATCCCACGCAACGCATTGAGGGCAAATCTAAATGTAGGTCACCTCTCGCTTTCAGCTGGGCGACTTCATCAATAAAACCTTGCTCTAACATTATCCGAAAACGCTGCCCGATTAACTCATGCAGCACTTTGCGCTCACGGGGCGCAATGGCAAATTGCACCACATCGTAGGGTAAAGGAGCCGACTTGGTTTGAGTTAACTCGGTCAGACTCTTACCGCTTATTCTATATACTTCTATCGCTCTTGAAAGCCTTTGTGGATCATTAGGATGAATTCTTTCTGCCGATACGGGATCTATCTCCCTTAATTGCGCGTGCAGTGCTTCCCATCCGTTTGCGTCCGCTTCGGCTTGAATATCGGCCCGAATCGCCTCATCGGCACTCGGTAACGGCGATAATCCTTCTAATAACGCCTTAAAGTACATCATGGTGCCGCCCACTAATACGGGGGTCTTTCCCATGCTAATAATCTGTTCAATCTCGCGCAGCGCATCGGCTCTAAAATCGGCGGCGGAGTAGCTCTCTGCCGGATCGCGGATGTCGATCAGTCGATGCGGACCTCGCGCTAATTCCTCGGCAGAGGGCTTAGCACTGCCAATGTCCATGCCACGATAGATCAATGCTGAATCAACCGAGATAATCTCACAATTATGCTTTTCGGCTAATTCGAGTGCTAAAGCGGTTTTTCCGGACGCCGTTGGTCCCATCAAAAAAACCACTTTTGGCTGTAATTCTTTATTCAATTGCTTGCTCTTCTAGCCACGATTGCCAAGGTAAGGATACTGCTTTATCGGCAATTTGCTGTCTTTTCTCTTCAGTTAACTGACTATAGGCCGCCCAAATATCCGCAGCCGAGGTAAATCCAGTTAAGCTCTGCTCTGCCAGCCACACAGCCAATGCATTAGGTGCTGGTGCTTCAAAACGTAGCGATTGCAACCACTCGGGGATCACCTTCGCTAACTGGCTATCCCTGAGATATGGGGGCACTTTTTTGATTATCAACTGCTGATAGCGAATTGTTAGTTCTAATCCTAATTGCCGGATAAGTGTTTCATGTTCTTCGAGTAATGCTGGCCAATCCGTATCGGCGGCTATCGACACTGGCATCAATAATGGCTGACCTATCAAACCAGTTGCCAGCTTTGTTTCTATCTCATGGCTACGTGTCGCTAACGCCACAGATTGAATCGGCAACAGACTCAAGTTTTGCCCCTGCGCTAATACCCAATATTGACCATTGAGTATGGCGGGCATTGCAAGCACGGGTTGATACGGCTTGTCCTGCACGCTATAGGATGGCGTTTGCAATAATTCGCCGTAACTGGCGATAGCCGCCTTAGAAGGAAGCTCGGCTCGGGCACGATTTTCCCCTGTCGAACCACTGCGAGACTCCCGCGGAACCGCCATACTGCCGTAGGCATTGCTTTGCACGCCAGAATACGGACGCGCGCTAGCAATATCCCGAGTACGCTCAGTAAGCTGAGAATCCCGTGATATCTCGACGCGAGAAGTATCAACACGTGAAGCTTCATTCCAAGTTGAATGCGTTTTAGATTCAGGCGATTGCAGCTCGAAGGCATGATGCTCTGTTTGTGTCTGCGTCCCAGATTCGGAGAGAGAGACCTCATCCCTAACCTGTGGCGAACTTGGCTCGAAAGGATGCTCAAAACCCAGTTCACCCGCTTCTTCGAGCGCCGATTGCAGTGCCTGCAGAATATAATCATGCACATAACGGCTCTGATGAAAGCGCACTTCGTGTTTCGCCGGATGCACGTTCACATCTACCTGATGGGGATCGATATCCAGCATCAACACATAACCCGGCTGTTCGACCTCGGCTTTTTGGGCAAATGCTTGGCGCACCGCATGATTGACTAAACGGTCGCGCACTAAGCGGCCATTCACATAAAAGTAATGGGTGTCGGTTAACACCGTTGACCAAGGCGACTGTAAATAACCACTTAAACGCAGGTCATCGTGTTGGCATTCGACCCGCAACGCCTCATCGGCAAACTGGCGCCCAGCAACCTGAGTCAATCGCTGTAAATACTGCGGCTCGTTCATCGCCGGACGACAGTTGCGCACGATTTTACCATTGTGAGTCAAGGTAAAGTGAATATCCCCACGCACTAATGCAATGCGTTTTAACCATTCATCGATATGGGTAAATTCGGTTTTATCGCTTTTTAGAAAACGTCTGCGGGCGGGCGTATTAAAAAACAGATCGACAACTTCAATAGTTGAACCAACAGGATGCGCGGCTGGCATCACCTTAACCGCCATGTCGACGCCTTCGGCATAAGCCTGCCAAGCTTCCGTTTGCTCGGCCGTGCGCGAGGTCAAGGTTAAGCGGGATACAGAACTGATACTCGCCAATGCCTCACCACGAAAACCAAAACTAAGAATCGCTTCAAGGTCGTCAAGAGAGTGCAATTTCGAGGTAGCATGGCGCGACAAAGCCAAGGCCAGCTCATCCTTTGGGATCCCCGAACCATTGTCGCGGATCTTAATCAGCTTGCTGCCGCCCTTATCGATTTCGATATCGATACGCGTCGCCCCAGCATCTAGGCTGTTCTCGACAAGTTCCTTCACCACGGAAGCGGGCCGTTCGACCACTTCACCAGCGGCGATTTGGTTGGCTAGTTGCGGCGGAAGGATCTGGATCCCCATAGACTTCATCCTATTAACTCTCAGGAATAACGAGTGTTTGCCCGAGTTGTACCACATCCGTCTTCATGCCATTGGCGCGCTTAATGCTAGCCATAGGCACTTGATAACGCTGAGCAATCGCCGAAAGTGACTCGCCGCGGCTCACCTTGTGCTTGA
Organism: Shewanella sp. GD04112; assembly: GCF_029835735.1. NCBI lineage: Bacteria > Pseudomonadati > Pseudomonadota > Gammaproteobacteria > Alteromonadales > Shewanellaceae > Shewanella > Shewanella sp. GD04112. The sequence goes on along the minus strand of NZ_JAOEAL010000001.1, from coordinate 685,545 downwards.
TATTTCCCGAGGAGGATTTCGCGCTCGAGCTGGCCGTTGTGCCGCCGCTATTACGCTTCGCGAGCAAGGTATCTGCCGGCGGGTTATTGTGGAAATAACGGCTAACGCCCTTATAGATAGCGGTTGCGATACTTTCCTGATGGCGACTGCTATTAAGTAACCTTTCTTCCTTCGGATTCGAAATAAATCCTGTCTCCACCAGAATAGAGGGAATATCGGGGGATTTTAATACCGCAAGGCTCGCAGACTCAGGGCGACTCTTATGCAGCTCAGTCACTGAACCGAGATCCTTGAGAATATCCCCAGCAACTGAGTGACCAATAGCCATCGAACTGTTCATGGACATGTCGAGCAGAGTCATTGCAAGATACTGTTCATTATCGGTATTTTGAATAATTTCCCCTGCACCACCTAAGAGTTCTGAGTGTTTCTCTTTTTGCTCTAACCAACGACCAATTTCACTGTTCGCGCGGCGCATCGACAATACCCACACAGACGCTCCTTTTGGCTGAGGCGAGGTAAAAGCATCGGCGTGGATAGAAATCAGTAAATCGGCCTTACTGTTACGGGCGAGCTCGGAGCGCTTGTTCAAATTCACAAAGTAATCGCCGGTACGGATCATCACTGCCCGCATACCCGGCGTGTCGTTGATCTTACTGGCCACTCTTTTTGCTATCTCCAGTGCCACTTTTTTCTCGTAAACACCTGAAGGGCCAATAGAACCAGGATCGTCACCACCATGGCCCGCATCAATCGCTACCACAATATCACGGGAGGATTGCGCCGATTGAGTAACCGTTTTAACGGGAGTCGAACTCACCACAGCTGTTGCCGTCGTTAAGGTTTTATCCTCAAGATCCACCACCAAACGATTACCATAGGGCGCCGTCTCGGGAAGGGAAAACAAGTTAGCATTTAATGGCTTAACAAGATCGATCACCAAACGTAAATCACCTTTAGTGGGTGATTTGCTGACGCGAACCCCTTTAACCAATTTACTGTTGTTATCGATATTTTTCAGGCTCAGTTTTGTCGACGCCTTTTTAAGGTCGACCACTAAACGATTGGGCCCATCGAGGGAAAAATAAGTGTAGTTTGGCGCTTCACTCAAATCGAACACCACACGGGTCGACTCGGGGGCAGCCCAAATACGCACGCCCTCAAGCTGGTTAGCAGCATGAGCTGCTACAGCAAAAAAAGCGCACAGAAAAAGAGTAATAGTCTGAAAGTAATGCTTATTTTTAGTCATCTTTGTTTTTATTTTATTGCGGCTAATAGCTTTTTACCTGATTCTGTTAAGGCTCGAATTTGGATTTCACGTCCTTGGTTAACATAATTTAAATGCAGGTGAATATCGGCATCGGGCAAGAGTCCATGACCTTTGTCGGGCCATTCCACAATGCACAGGCTGCTATCGGTAAAGTAATCACGGATCCCCATGAACTCGAGTTCTTCTGGATCGTTTAAACGATACAAATCAAAATGATAAACTTCGACACCGTCTAGCTCATAAGGTTCAACTAAAGTGTAGGTCGGGCTCTTTACCGCTCCTTTATGCCCCAATCCTTGGATTAACCCGCGGCTCAGAGTGGTTTTACCCGCCCCTAAATCCCCCGTCAAATACAGAGTCAAAGGCGCTTGAATATGGCGGGCCAATTTTTGCCCAACCGCAATAGTCTCGTCTTCGTTATTTAATTGAAAGGTTAACTCTGTCATTTCCGCTTTTATCACTGCTGTTATGGATGGAGGAGGCAACTTAAGCGCGGGAATGTCCTGCGCTTAAGTTTTACAGCGCCTAGAGTAAATCACTATTTACTAATTGGCGAATAAAAGGCATCAAATCGCTGGCTAACATGCCCCGCTCACCCTGCACTGCAGCCAGATCCGCCGCGCAGCCATGAACGACAACCCCAACAACGGTCGCCTGCATGTTATCCATTCCTTGAGCCATAAGTGCGCCTATAATACCAGATAACACATCGCCGCACCCACCACTCGCAAGCCCCGGATTTCCAACAGGTGCCACGACCATCTGTTTTCCATCAAAAATGACAGTACCCGCACCTTTTAGCAGCACCACGCCACCATATTTTTGCTGCAGGGCACGCACGGCAGCGAATCTATCCTGCTCAATATCGGCGACACTGCATCCTAAGAGCCGTGCAGCTTCCCCAGGATGGGGCGTGAGTACCCAGTTAGTTTGCCTGCGCGGTTCTTGACTCAATAGATTTAGAGCATCGGCATCGAGCACACAGGGTTTATCGCTTAAGCCCGCGGCTTTAAACAAGTTATAACCCCAATCGTGTTTTCCTAAACCGGGGCCAAGTACCACCACCTGTGCCCAACCTAGGCGCAGATAGACTTCCATATCAACCAGTTCACAGCCCCAAAACATCAATTCGGGGCGCGAGACATTCACTGTTAATTGATGTTCAGGCCTACTGATCACAGTCACCAATCCGGCGCCCGCACGTAAACAGGCTTCACTAGCGAGGCGAATGGCTCCCGCCATACCAAAGTCACCACCGATCAGCGTTACCTTACCCGATTGCCCCTTGTGGCTGTCCCGTGCTCTTGCGGCAAAATGGCTTTTTAACATTTCACCGCCGACTCGCGTTGCATTCTCAGCATCGAAAAAAGGCGTTAATCCCAGATCGGCAAAGGTCAAATGGCCACAGTGGTGTCTCGCCTTACTGGTCAAAAGCCCCTGCTTTAACCCTCCAAAGCACAGAGTGACATCCGCCATCACGGCGACGTAAAGGGCAACGCCAGTATCGGCAACGATCCCCGAAGGCAGATCTAAACTCAGCACCCAAGCCTCACTCTGATTGACGGCATGGATCAGTGCAGCAATATCCTCACGCACGGCGCCCTTCACTCCCGTGCCCAGTAGCCCATCGATAATGACTGGCGCCTGCTGTATCGCTTCGATATTGGGGGAATCGATAACACCGCCCTGGTTAAGATAGGCAGAAAGTGCATGCTCGAACTCTGCAGTGCCTTGTGTCTTGAGCAAATAAACCTTGACCTGATGTCCTGCTTCTAAGGCTAGGCGCGCGCAAACAAGCGCATCGGCGCCATTATTGCCGCTACCCGCTAATACCAGTAAAGGCATTCCTTCAAGCTGAGGATGCCGTTCACGCTGTTGAGTAAAACACTCAAATGCCGCCCGCCCAGCACGTTCAACTAATTGATATAAAGTGGTTTCCCCTTCTGAAGCAGCGAGCAGTTCGGCGGCTCTCACCTGCTGCTGCGTATAAAGCGCTGTGGGTAAACTCGATAAATCTTGTGCCATAGAGAATCTCCTGCGCGACAAATAATCAAAAGGACTGCTCACCTAACACACCCTGTTATTGGTGAGAACCAAGCATTACTAGGTCAAATCAACCAATGAGATCAAGAAAGTAGCAAAAACCGCCCCAAAAAATTATGACGTAAATCAGTTGCCATGCAAAAAGCGTCCAAAGTGAAAAAGACTCATCCGGTAAAGACAACAAAGCCAGCATTGCGCTGGCTTTGAAAGGTCATTCGGCATCGGATTAGATATCATCCATCCGAATAGTGCTATGCACTAGACGTTGCTGCTGAGTTTTCTCTACCCGAATCAGACCCTCAAGTGCGGTGCGGGCATCTTCGGCAGTCGTTGAGTTAACGGTTTTTTCCAATAAGCCAATTAGTCGATTTTCTAAATCGAGGTGCAGATTCAGAACATCATCTTCAGTCATATTGGCGGGCAACATAGTGTCTTGGCAGCGCTTGGTAAAATCTTCAAATACAAAGTCTTTATACCAAGTATCTAATACTCTAACCGGCGCCTCATCCATATAATCGCGCAATTTTTCAGCCACATGTTTTTGATGAGACTCAAAATATTCCAGCATCATCTTCACGCGGGCAGAATCGGCCTGATTGTTCAGTCGGCCATAGAGTTGCGCCATATCTAAGCGGCAGTTCGCCACATACTCAAGTAAATCACGCAATTGTTGAATACGCATATAATGCACTCCAGTGTTAAGCCAACTACTTGGCGCTATTAACTTTGTCTGGATTCATTATGTAAGTAAAAGCGTTGCGAATATTTGAACAAGGTCATAATTTAACTTTCGCAACGCCATCTAATTTAGGAAATCTTGAAGAAACAAGGCGCAGATCACGCATTAACCTTGCTGTTTTATTTTTTACAAAATAGAAAACATCAGCGACAACAGCCGCAGAGCAGGCAAAGTGTGCCCATACTTAACCGCATTAGCATTAAAAATAACCGTGCAAACTAAGATTAATAGATTACAGCGATGAAAGTGCTAAAAAAGCGCTTGGAACAACCAAGAACGGAACAGACATGCGAAGCAGACAGAAGAGCAAAATAGCGCTACGTAAGTTGTGATATATCAGTTTGAAATGGAGAAGATTTTATGGGGAGACTTACGAGAAAAATTGGAGCAACATATCGGGTTCGAACCGATGACCTATACCTTGAAAAAGAAAGGTATCGCAATATTAAAACCACAACTGAGCTAATGCTAATTGAGAACTTGATTATGGGGAGATTCAGAAAATTGGAGCGACATATCGGGTTCGAACCGATGACCTATACCTTGGCAAGGTATCGCTCTACCAACTGAGCTAATGTCGCATAATTTTGTATTTAATGACTTGGTGAATCACTAAATTTTTATTTGGAGCGACATATCGGGTTCGAACCGATGACCTATACCTTGGCAAGGTATCGCTCTACCAACTGAGCTAATGTCGCATAATTATCGCTGTTACATCCGCTTTCAACATTCACAAAGGTATCGTCTATCAACCTTTATCAACTGAGCTAATGTCGCATAATTCTGTATTTAATGACTTGGTGAATCACTAAATTTTTATTTGGAGCGACATATCGGGTTCGAACCGATGACCTATACCTTGGCAAGGTATCGCTCTACCAACTGAGCTAATGTCGCATTTACATTTTAAGACTGTAACCGTCTGAAATTTGGAGCGACATATCGGGTTCGAACCGATGACCTATACCTTGGCAAGGTATCGCTCTACCAACTGAGCTAATGTCGCAATCACTAAATCACTTATATGAGCAGCGCTTCGTGTCCGCATCAAAAAGTTGAGGCCGCATTATATGAAAAATTTATGCGGCTGCAACCCCTTCTTGCAGATTTATCTGCTGATCGGTCAAATTTTAAATACTTTGCTGCGGTAATACTGTAATTCCGCGATCGACTCTTGGATATCTTGCAGCGCTTGGTGGGTATTTTGCTTTTTGAAACCCGCCATGGTTTCAGGGCTCCAACGCTTCACTAACTCTTTTACCGTGCTAACGTCGAGATTGCGATAATGGAAGTAGTCCTCCAGTTCGCGCATATAACGATTTAAGAAACGACGGTCCTGGCCCACGCTGTTACCACACATAGGTGAGGCGCCCTTAGGTACATATTGCTCTAAAAATGCGATGGTTTGCGCAACGGCCTGTGCTTCGTTCACTTGGCTGGCACGCACTCTATCGATCAGACCCGATTCACCGTGGTGTTTTTGGTTCCAATCATCCATGGCCGCCAGCACATCATCCGATTGATGAATAGCAATTACAGGCCCCTGACCGATAATATTGAGTTCTTGGTCTGTTACTAAGGTAGCAATTTCAATGACTCTATCGACATCGGGTTCTAACCCTGTCATTTCGAGATCGATCCAAATGAGATTATTCGCGTCCGCCGCCATAATTCAGCCTTATCATGTCAGTTAGCCTAAATTCAGGCTTTTTTATTCAAGAGCGTGTATCATACTGCTTTTTTCAGACACAAAAAATCATCTAATTGACGAAGACAAATCAGTGAGTAAAAAGAAACCCCTAAGCCAAGGCCAATTACGCCGTATGCGCGCCAATCACGAGAAACGTCTCAATCGTGACAATGGTGATAAAAATGCGCCTGAGTTACAGGATAGCTCACTCGGCCCAGAACAGAGCGGAACCGTGATCTCCCGCTTTGGCCAACATGCCGATATTGAAACCGAAGATGGCCAAATCGTGCGCTGCAATATTCGCCGCACCATTAAAAGCTTAGTCACCGGCGATAAAGTGATTGTACGCCTCGCCATTGAAACCCAAGCCAACAGTGGCATTGCCGGAATTGTAGAAGCGGTACACCCAAGACGCTCTTCCCTCTCGCGTCCCGACTTATACGATGGCGTGAAAATTATCGCCTCGAATATCGACCAAATTTTGATTGTGTCGTCCGTGCTGCCTAGCTTTACCACCCAGATTATCGACCGCTACTTAGTGGCAGCCGAAGACACGGATATTCCGCCGATCATCATTTTGAATAAAATTGATCTGCTAACGCCAGAAGAAGCCCCCACCATCGAAGCCGCCTTAAAACGTTACGAAGATATCGGTTATCCCGTATATAAGGTCAGCAGTAAATTAGGCGAGGGGTTAGATACCATTAAAGCCCTGCTGAAAGATAAGGTGAGCGTATTTGCAGGCCAGTCCGGTGTAGGTAAATCTTCACTGGTCAATGCCTTACTGCCCGAAGCCGAGTTATTGGTGGGCGATGTCTCCGACAACTCTGGGCTGGGACAACACACGACCACCACGGCTAAGTTGCTGCATTTACCCAGCGGTGGTGATTTAATTGATTCCCCCGGTGTGCGCGAATTTGCCCTCTGGCACTTACCCGCCCAACGTGTCGGTTGGTGTTTTATCGAATTTAGAGACTTTTTAGGTGGCTGCAAATTCCGCGATTGTAAGCATGGCGATGACCCAGGCTGCGCCTTAAAAGCCGCTGTCGATGCGGGTAAAATTAGCGAAGATCGCTTTAATAACTACCATCGTATTATCGCAAGCCTTGATGAGCAGCGCCACGCACGGCATTTCCGCGCCCAAAGCGATGAATAACTAACGCCATCGCCTCGCATAAAATTAACGTAAAACAAGTCTCAACCTAAGTTGAGCAACATAAAGGAAAGGAACATAAATTGGATAAAGTTAAAATTGCGCTGCAGTACATGCTGCCAAAGCACCTGTTATCTCGCTTAGTCGGTAAACTTGCCGCTTCCGAAGCTGGCGCATTAACGACTACCGCGATTAAATGGTTTATCAAGCAATATAAAATCGATATGAGCGAAGCGGCTCAGAGCGAACCCGAAGCCTATAAAAGCTTCAACGACTTTTTTACCCGCGCACTAAAGCCTGGTATTCGCCCAATTAATACTGCGGCCAATATCATGGTGCATCCCGTTGATGGCGCCGTCAGCCAACTCGGCCCCATCAAGGATGGCCGTATTTTCCAAGCTAAAGGCCATCACTATTCTTCACTCACTTTGCTTGGCGACCAAGCCGAAGATGCCAAACGCTTCGAAGGCGGGGATTTTGCGACAATTTATCTGGCTCCCAAGGATTATCACCGCATCCACATGCCGATAAAGGGCACACTGTCGAAGATGACCTATGTACCGGGCGAGTTGTTTTCCGTTAACCCCTTAACGGCGCGCCATGTACCAGGCCTGTTTGCTCGCAACGAACGTGTTGTGGCAATTTTTGAAACCGAGCTTGGCCCGCTAGCTATGGTATTAGTAGGTGCGACCATTGTGGCCAGTATCGAAACCGTGTGGGCAGGCACTATTACACCGCCAACGGGTAAGCAAGTGTTCACATGGGAATACCCAACAGTAGGTCCAGACGCCATTACCTTAGATAAAGGCGAAGAAATGGGCCGCTTCAAGCTTGGCAGTACCGTCGTCATGCTGTTTGCTAAAGATGCTATCGACACCTTCGCCGAAGGCGTTGAGCCCGAAGCAGTAACGCGTATGGGTCAAGCCTTTGCTAATCTCAAAAATCAGGCGTCAGCCGACTAACTACGGCGACCCAATTGAGCCAGACCAGTAAACCTTCGGGATTAATCGAATTACATTTAGCTGTGCTGATGTTTGGCGGCACAGCTTTGTTTTCAAAATTAATCCCCTTAAGCGCACTCGATATCACCTTCTTACGGTGTGTGGTTGCGGCCTTGGTCTTGGCATTACTCATCAAATTCCGTGGTAAATACTTAAGCCTTGCCAGCAAACAGGATTATCTGGTTGCTATCGGCTTAGGTGTGATAGTCAGCTTACACTGGGTCACCTACTTTGCCGCGATGCAACTCTCATCGGTCGCTATCGGCATGATTGCCTTCTTCACCTATCCAGTAATGACAGTTATTGCCGAGCCGTTATTAACTGGCAATAAAATCAAGCTGATGGATATTATCAGCGGTGTTTTAGTGCTGATAGGCGTAGTGCTATTGATACCCGAAGCCAATCTTGGCAACGATACAACCTTAGGGATTGCGGTCGGGATTGTATCGGCGATGTTATTTACCGCCCGTAACTTACTGCAAAAACGCTATTTTTCCCAATATAGCGGCCCCCATGCCATGTTTTATCAGACCTTAGTGGCGGCGGTGTTTCTTATGCCTTGGCATCAAACCGAGTTACAGACTATCTCCCTCGAGACTTGGGGCTTGATTGTGCTGCTCGGAGTGGTATTTACCGCGGCGCCCCATGCACTCTTTACCTCGGCATTACGCCAATTAAGCGCTAAAACCGTCGGGTTAGTCTCCTGCCTACAACCCTTCTACGGGGCCATGTTGGCATTAGTGATCTTAGGCGAAGCACTGAATCTCAATACCCTGATAGGTGGAACCATCATAGTTGCCACCGCCATCTTCGAAACCCATCAATCCCACCAGTCACAACGGCGAAAAAAGAACGTCTGAAACATACCAATCTTGGCCTAAGTTGGCTAAGATGAGTGCGTCTTTCGCCCCTAATTGCTTTTGCTTATATGCCACGTATTTTATTGTTCGTTATTGCTTTTTTCTCTTTTTCTCTCCATGCCAATTCGCCACTGCAATTGGATAAGCGCCTTGGCCTAAACAACCAAAATCAGCAACAAAATATTAGCATTGACGATCAAATTGTTGAGCTTAAAAACAACATTGATAGATTGGCAGCGAATGCCAGCAGTTTTCAGCAGGCTCAGCTCGATTTTGAAGAAAACAAAAAGGTCATCGACCACGGCTTAAAAGAAGCCGCTAAGCCCTTAAAACTCGATAAAGCCACAGATCTCAACCAGCAAGCCTCGATGGCTTATTTACGACTGTCGGAATTAAAAGAGAGCGAAACGGCTCTAGGCAATCAAGTCAGCGAACTGTTGCAACGCCACAATCAGCTGCCCTCCGTCATCGCCAACGCAAGACAGAATGTGCTGCAAAATAAGAAAACCGACTTGGCCCCACTGGATACGCCAACGGGCGAGTTACAGCAAACACAGCGGATTTTCTTCGAGCAAAGCCTCGCCACTAACGAGGCCGAGCTGGCCAGCAGCCAAAAGCGTATCGAACTCACTCAGTTGCAGTTACAGTTGGTTCGCCAGCAATTGAGCCAACAGGAAGCCTTTATTGAAACCATCAATAAGGCGATGAATAAACAGCGTCAACAACAAACCGATGCAACCCTGGCGAAGAATTTAGTGGATACCGCCAAGGTCGTGGATCCTGTGACCCGCAATATTGCCGACACAAACCAGATCTACGGCCAAAAACTCCAAACCTTAACCTTGCAAATCAACAATGTGGTTGAACAGCAAGAGCAGGCCGAACTGCAATATCAATCCCAAGCCAAACAGCTAGCGAATATCCAAGAGCAAATCACTTGGGTCAAAATGAATTCCGCCTTTGGCGAGCGTTTTTTGCAGATGTTGCAATCTCTGCCTAAGCCGCCAAACCATGAGAAGCTGCAAACTCTAATCGCCGATGCTCGCCTCGATAGGTATCACCTCGAGCAACAACAGGCACTCAACGAACAAGAGCTAGAGCAAACCAACCTCTACAACGAGGGACAAATTAAGCTACTGCGCTCACAACAAGCGCTGCTGACGCAGCTGATGCAGAGTTATGACCAATATTTAAGTGAGCTTGGCAAACTCAAAGTCAATTATCAGCAACTTAGCCAGCAACACCTGACCTTAAAAAACACCCTCAACGAGCACTTGTTTTGGGTACCCAACGCCGCGAGCATGAACAAACTCTGGCTCACCGATGTGCAGCGCAGCGCCCTGTGGCTCATCCAAGAGGCGCAGTGGGGACAATTAGGCAAAGCCTGGCAGGAGCAAAATGACTATTGGTCTTGGTGGATCATTCTGTTAGTGCTTTGCTTGGTCATCCAAGATTTAATCCGTCCTAAGTTCAAACGCTTACTCACCCACTATGTCACCTACGTGGGTAATGTAACGCAGGATAAATTTATCTACACCTTTAAATCCTTAGTCCTGAGCCTTGGTTATGCCCTGATCAAACCGCTACCCATAGTGGCGGCGGGATGGATTTTCTATCAATCCGAACGTAACTTTGTGCAAGCCGTCGGCATGGGGATTTTAGCGATAGGATTGGTTTACCTCTTGTATCGTTTGATATTTATCCTCGCCCTCGACAAAGGGGTCTTGGTTGGCCATTTCAAACGCCCCTCGAAACTTATCCAAGCAGGCCAGCTCAGACTCAAACACTTTGTGTTTGTCGCCAGCCCCCTGCTCGGCATTATGGGCTTTACCGAAGTCCTCGACGCATCTCTAATCCGCAATAGCATTGGCCGCGGTGCATTTATCTGTTTTTGCGTAGTTTTATTCTTGTTATACAAGGATATCTTGGTGCTAAGCCGCCAAAATAGCGACACTCAAAAGGATGGCAAAAACAAACGACTGCTGCAAAAAATGCTCTGGGCGCTATTGATCTCTGTGCCTCTGCTCAGTGCCGGACTCGCCTTCAGGGGCTACTATTTCACCGCCTTCCAAATGCTGTTGCAGTTACAGCTGTCCATCGTATTGGGATTAAGTTTCTTACTGCTTTATCAATTAATTAAGCGTTGGATGTTGATCGAGCGCCGCCGTATTGCCTTCGATCGCGCCAAGGCCAAACGGGCCGAACGGTTAGCACAGCGGGAAAAGGGCGAGACTCACCATGTTTCTAGCGATGGTCTAGATACCTACGAAGAGCCCGTCGTCGACCTCGAAACCATTTCGAGTCAGTCACTCGGGTTAGTGCGCTCCCTATTGCTATTGGCGTTTTTAGCAAGCTTGATTGGCCTGTGGACGCAAACTCATACGGCGCTATTTTCCTTCTTGGATGGCATCACCCTCTGGACGACAAATACCAGCGTCAACGGTGTCGAGCAGCAGCTGCCCATCACAATGAAATCGCTGTTATTGGGCTTAGTCATCGTTGGCTTCTCACTGATGATTGCGACCAATTTACCCGGTCTGCTCGAGCTGATGATCCTACAACGGCTCGACCTGACACCCGGTACAGGCTTTGCCATCACCACGGTAAGCCGTTATTTAGTGGTGTTTTTAGGCCTGCTGATTGGTTTTTCGAATCTCGGGATGGAATGGTCAAAACTGCAGTGGTTGATTGCCGCCTTGTCACTGGGTCTAGGTTTTGGTTTGCAGGAGATTTTTGCCAACTTTATTTCGGGCCTGATTATCCTATTCGAAAAACCAGTGCGGATTGGCGATACGGTGACGATCCGCGATCTGACGGGGACTGTGAGTAAAATCCAGATCCGCGCCACCACCATTATCGACTGGGACAGAAAGGAAATTATCATTCCTAACAAGGCCTTTATTACCGAGCAATTGATTAACTGGTCACTATCAGACCCCATCACGCGGGTGATAGTGCATGTGTCGGTTGCCCGCGACTCCGATCCGGCCAAAGTCGAGGCCACCCTGTATCAAGCGGTGCAGGAATGCGAAGATGCGCTACCGAATCCAGAGCCAGAAGTCTGGTTTGCAGGCTTTGGCAAACATACCCAAGATTACGAAGTTCGTGCCTATGCAAAAGAGATGTCGGCCCGTTGGCCGCTACGCCACGATCTGCATAAACGCATCACCCGTAAGCTTAAAGAAAACAACTTAGAACTCGCCTATCCGCAAATGGAAATCCATCTTAAAAATGGCCAGAATCGCGATCAGGTCGGCATTATCCGCAGTTAATAGGACGAAAATCAGATGCTTATTTTTGCTCACCGTGGTGCCAGCGGTTATGTGGCGGAAAATACCTTAGCCGCCATGGCCAAAGCCATCGAGTTAGGTGCCACAGCCATTGAGCTGGATGTGCATAATGTCGAAGGGGAGTTAGTGGTATTTCACGACCGCAGACTCGACAGTAAGAGCTCGGGCCAAGGTATCATCCACTTAGTCAACAAAGAGTATTTGGGCAAGATCACTGTCAAAGGTGAACCGATTCCCACACTCTGGCAAGTGCTCGAACTGGTTGCTGGCCGCGCCACAATCAACATCGAACTTAAAGGGGTGAATACGGTAGCGCCGCTACTCGAGCTTTATCCTAAGGCGATTGCCGAGCTGGGATTCAGCGCGGAGCAATTGCTGATCTCATCCTTTAATCATCCCTATTTACAGCACGTCAAACAGGCGTTGCCACAGGTATTAGTGGCGCCCTTACTTGCCAGTATTCCCCTCGATGGTGCGGCGGTGGTGAGCGAGTTGGCAGCCTACTCCCTGCATTTAGACGTGAGTTTTATCAGCAAGGCCCTAGTGGATGACGCCCACCAGAGGGGCGCTAAGGTGTATGTTTACACTGTCGATCATTGTGATGATATCCATGCCCTTAAGCAGATAGGGGTCGATGGTATCTTTAGCAATTACCCCGACCGTGCCATGCAGGCGCTGTTACAACCCACCAATACGGATTATTGCGGCTACTTCGAATAACCCCATGGCGTGGATTTAGCGGCTTAGGCTTGGCTATTTCGCTGCGCCCAATAACCGATAAAAATGAACATGGCGACGATCAGCAAGAACATCCAATGGGATGGCATGGCAACAATTTGCCTTGCCACCCAAGGCGTAGCTTTAACGATAAGCAACCCATAGCCAAAGGCATTCACAATAATAAAAACAAAGGTTCGCAGGATAAACGAATGGCCAAGTAAATGCCGCCTGAGGATACGATTCACATCGGCTGAAAACACTAAAATCAAACACACGACCATGGCCGTGGCGATATCGAAGGACCAAGGGCGAAGCATATTTCCTAAATGGCCAATAATGGCGACTAACTGATCAAACATAATCACTCAACCTAAAATAACGCTGCAAAATCAAAACAACTACAGCAGCGTATTGAAAAATAACGACAACCAAGCATAAAGGGAGACGAGATGGGGCACAAGTTACTCTTACTGACCAAGGCGAATGAGCAGTATCGCCAGCTTATTGAGGCGCAGCAGTTACCAGAGCTTGAGTTGCTCGATGATAATCCCGCGAATATTGCACAGGCCGACATTTGGCTTGCCGAACCTAAACTTGCCGCGCCGCTGCTGCCCCATGCCAAACAGCTAAAATGGCTGCAATCCAGTTTTGCAGGCATTGATGCCCTGATGGGCCCAAGAGCAAGAAAAGATTATCAACTCACTAACATTAAAGGCATTTTCGGCCCCTTGATGAGTGAGTATCTGTTTGGTTATCTGCTCGCCCACGTGCGAGGACACCAGTTCTACCAAGCGCAGCAAAGGCAAAAATCTTGGCAAGTGCAAAGTACTACGCGCAGCAGCTTGCAAGGGATGCGACTATTACTCTTAGGTACAGGTTCTATCGCCCAGCATGTGGCCAAGACAGCTAAGCACTTCGGCATGCATGTTACTGGGATAAACCGCAGCGGCCGTGAGATTGAAGGCTTTGATGCGATTCAACCGCTCTCGCAGCTTGCGCAATGCTTAAGCCAAAGCGATGTGGTAACCAATTTACTGCCCAGCACCCCAGAGACACGTTTGCTGTTAAATGCAGACATGCTCGCCACGCTCAAAGCCGATGCCATTTTAATGAATGTAGGCCGTGGTGACGTGCTCGACCTCGATGCCCTCAATACCCAGTTGATTGCGCGTCCTGAACAACATGCCGTTCTCGACGTGTTCACGCAGGAGCCACTCCCTGCGAGTCATCCGATTTGGGAAAGACCCAACGCCATCATCACGCCCCATATCTCGGCGCCGAGTCATCCTGAACAAATCGTGCGTATTTTTAGCGATAACTATCGCCGCTATATCGCCGCCGAGCCGCTACAGAATCAGGTCGATTTTATTCAGGGCTATTAATTTAGGGGCGAGTTAGGGTGGATGAATTAAAAGTTAGCTAATCCCGACTCTCACTGGCAAAAAACAAAAGGCAATCAGACTGCTGATTGCCTTTTGATTAAGGGTTATTGCGATAGACGTTAGACTTTAAAACTGCGCTTTAAAAACTGCCCAACTAGCACAGTATGGGAGTCCATTTCACCTATCACTTCATCGTTGAGGCTCACCATTTCGCAGCCGAGTTGATGACTGGAATGGGTAAATTGCGACACATTCACTACGCTGCGATTCATTTCGTTCGCCACGCTCGATTGTTCCTCCACCGCACTGGCAATATGGTGGGTCATATCCGTAATGGTAGTGATCGCTTCACGTATGGTACGTAGCGCCGCGCCCGCAAGATCCGCCGTGGTAATACATTCGCCAGCCGCATCAACGCCCTCCTGCATACTGCGCACGGCCTTGTGAGTGCCCTGCTGCAACAGATTGATCATTGTGTGGATTTCTTTGGTGGCATCATGGGTGCGCTGCGCTAATGCCCGCACCTCATCGGCAACTACGGCAAAACCTCGCCCTTGCTCCCCCGCCCGCGCCGCTTCAATCGCCGCGTTCAGCGCCAATAAATTCGTTTGTTCGGCAATGCCTTGGATCACATCCAGCACTGTGCCTATGTCTCGGCTGTGCCCTTCTAATTCAGTGATCACCTGAGAAGTTTCCTGCAACTGCTGCGCCATGGTCTGAATCGACTGAATGGTGGTGACGACGGTTTTATCGCCGTTGATTGTCTGCTGCGACGCCATTTGCGAAGCGTTCGCTGCATCGGCGCAGTTTGAGGACATATCCCCAAGCGTCGCCGTCATCTGTTGCATAGCCGTGGCAACCTGTTCAATCTCAGCGAGTTGTGACTGACTTGTTCCTTGAATTTCTTCACCTTTCGCCGCAGAAATCTTGGCTTGCTTACTCACCTTATCGCAGGAGTCCCGGGCGCGACCCAACACTGACTTTAACTCTGAGGTTTGCATTTGCAGCGCCAGATCGACAGCGCCCAAATCGTCGGATTGCCCCGTATAGATATGTGCCATCAAAGGGTTATCGTAGATTTTCTTTGCCTTAGCAACCAGCGCCCGATAACGCCCTAAGACCAAATTACCGCCGATGAACAGCACGAGGGCACTGATGGCAAGCGCCACAAATCCTACCGCCCCAATCTGCAACGCCAAATACAACATGGGCAACAGGGCGACTAAGGCGAGTAGCATCAACTTAGTCGGCATATCTAAGGTGCGTTTTAACGCTTTAACATTACCGCTTTTATTCAATTCGGCGTAGGCAGCTTCTGCTCTGTTGATCTGGTCACGGCTGGGTTTAGTGCGTACCGATTGAAATTCGGCCACCTGACCATTGACCATAATCGGCGACACATAAGCATCGACCCAATAATGGTCGCCATTGGCGCAACGATTTTTGACTATGCCTTTCCAAGGCTCGCCTTTACGGATGGTTTTCCAAAGATCTTCAAATGCTTGGGGAGGCATATCGGGATGGCGCACCATATTATGGGGCTGTCCCAACATGGCACTCAGCTCGTATCCCGCAACGGTGCAAAACGATGGATTGGCGTAGGTGATATGACTCTTAGTGTCCGTCGTAGACAATAAAATCCAATCCGCTGGATAGTCATATTCCCGCTGTGTCACTGGCAAATTCTTTCTCATGATAACCCTTGGATCTATTGTAAATTTATTATTCCATCGTCCATGAGTTATCCATCCTTGATCGCGTCCAATGACCCGTAATCGCTAAATCATCCCTCTTTTTCTTGTCTTCTGAGCACTGAGCATAGACTAGAAAATGTGCGATGTGTAACAAAACAGGAAACCAGCACAACAAGTTTACTACTAGGATTGCATTTGATAAGCGTTTTCATTTAGAATTAGCTCAATTCGTTTTGGAGTCCAAAAAATGTACGTTTGTCTCTGCCATGCCATCACAGATACGCAAATCAAAAACGCAGTAAGTCAGGGTGACTCTAGCCTTGCTGACGTTAAAAAGCGTTTAGGCGTTGCCGATCAATGCGGCAAGTGCGCAAGAATGGCCGTACAAATTATTCAGAACCAATTAGAAATTGAACCTAATTACTACGAAGTGGCTTAACTTCGAGCCTCCAGCTCCTTTTCTGTCAAACTAAACCTGTATTTCAATGCTTGTTCCTTGAGCGATGCCATCGCCTTAAAGGGGCTGTCACAAATCTCAGCGCAGATGCCTATTTTGCGATAATTGTATGACCCCTTAATGACACATCCCACGTCCCCCAAAGCATTAATTCTTTGAGTTCAATGGGATGCATATCTTTACCAGCGAATTATCTGCGTGTTAATAAATACGCGGCTTCATTCAGCCAAGGGACTTCTTTCTTAACGAATCTCGGGTTGTCCGCAAGCACGTCCTGACAATCCAAGAGCTGGATTTCAAAATCGTCACTTAAATGTGTTTCAACCCAAGTTGGCGACACCGCAAAAGGTGGCCCACTTAAAGCGTCCTGCGGGTAATCTAAAGTCACCAATAAACCCACACTGCCCGAAGGCAATAGCTGCGCTAATTGCTTGGCGTATTGCGCCCGCATACTCTCAGGCCAGGCAATCAAGGCCGCGCGATCATAAAAACCACTAACCTTGGCCGTAATCGACTGGGGTAAAGTGAAGATATCCCCTTGATATAAACTGACCTGCTCAGTGTGGTAATGCTGATGCTCGCCCAGCGCACTTTGCTGCATAGGTAATTGGTTATCTTCGAAAAACTGCTGCACTGCGAGTTCATTTAACTCGCAACCAATCACTTGATGCCCCTGCTCGGCTAAAAAGCACATATCTAAAGATTTACCACACAGGGGAACGAAGACTTGAGCCTCGGCGGGTAATGCCAAGTTATGCCAATACGTTACGAGAAAGGGATTGATATCTTGCTGGTGAAAACCAATCAGCTGTTGCTGCCACTTCTCATGCCAAAAACCGGGTTCCATAGGTATATCTCAAATGACTAAAGTTATCCTTACTCTAATGGCATTCACGGGTGGATGCAAAATCTCAGATACCGTATGTTAATCATAGAGATGTAAACAGTTAATGACTAAGCCAGTGCCGTTTGTACCCGGCGGAGCCAAACGCAATTCTCACACTGGCATTGGCGGCGCGACAAATGATGCGGACTTAGGGATGAGTCGATAAAGTCAACGGCGATCAGCAACTGCTGCTTAAGCTCGGCGACGGATTTTTGCTCGACGGCTACCAGCTCATCGTTCTGGTTCATCCAGATACATTCCATGCCCTGGTGGCAAGTGAGACACTGCTCATCGCGATCATTAAAAAATACCGCATGTGGACAATGGGTCACCTCCATTGACTGCAAAATTCGCTTACGCGGAAACTCTAACAACTCGATCAATAAAGCCTTATCTTGGGCGGGCATATGCCCTCCTTTCATCCACTTTGTCCACGGGAAATTTAACAAAAATGTATCCCATCCAATGTGCTTAAGATTACCTAGACTCCATACGATTTAACTTGATATAAATCAAAGTCAGCGACGAAATGATGGGATAGGTAAGCCCTAAAAATCACAAGTTTATCGCAGGCAACATCAGCCACAGCATCCTAAGCCGATTTGCTTATCAGCCTCGCTTACTGTTTAAATAACCAAAACAAGGAGTCGCGCATTGCAAACACCCCAATTACAACATTTTTACATTTCCGAAGAGCAATCCATTTACTTGCTCAAAGCCAACGATGCCCGTAAACACAAGGCGTGGATCCGTTTATGTAAACAACAGTTAAGTAAGTTGGGTTATCGCGACATTGAGTTTATCGGTAAGGGGGCTTACGGCTTTGTGTTTGCGGGGATTAATCAGGCCGACGAAGCCCATGTATTTAAATTCTCAAGAATTAATCTGCCGCAGCATATTCAAGATCGCTTAGAGGAAGAAGCCTTTATGCTGTCCTTACTCAAACACCCTAACATTCCGGGGGCGATCAAATTTGAGCGGGTCGGCAAACAAGGGATCTTAGTGATGGAGCGTGCTAAGGGCGAAGATCTTGAGCAGCTTTGCCGCCGCTTAGGCGCCCTCCCCCCCGCCATGGTGATGAGTATTGCCCGCCAACTGGCCGATATTCTCTACTATCTGCGAACGGGTAAACCCTTAGTGCATGGCGACATTAAGCCCTCAAACCTTGTCTATGATATTGAAAGCCAACATTTATCCTTAATCGACTGGGGCTCGGCGGTATTTGCGCAACGGGATGAATATAACAAGGCCGTTGAAGACAATGTGATGACGCTGATGTCGAGCGATCAGCAGCACACTAACGCCCGCATGGGGGACGTGTATTTTATCGGTGAAGAACAGCTAAATGGCGCGCTCTCCAGCCCACGTTTCGACGAGCAAGGCGTAGCAGCGACCTTGTATGCCTTGGCCTCAGGACAGGCGAGTCGCTTCGGCGCACAGGTGATCCCGCCCACCAGCATAGGCTTACCCATGGAGTTGGCGCGCACCTTGGAAGGCATGCTCAGTATTGATGCCGTGCAGCGCAATCTGGCGGGGGATTATTTTCTCAAAAGCATGCGCCACAGCCATAGAATACACTTACCAGAGTTGCCCAAAACCGAACTGCTGGGTGAAATCCCAGTCTGGGTACAATCCCGCGAAAAAGATGTCGAAACCGTCAGTTATAGCTCGCGTAAATCCTTTTTAAAGGAACATAACGCGCAGGATCCCATCGCTAAGATGGATGACATTCAGCTCGAAAAATACTATCGCAACTTCTTAGCCGGCATGGGCGATACAGAAAAGGGCTTTATCGCCGCCGTGGGGCGACTCGGTCAATACCCTATCGTGGGTGGCCTTGCTATCCATTGGCAGGAAACAGGCGTGTTTATCGACTCCAACCTTGCCATCTACGATGCTAAACAAAAGAGTGCGCTTATCATCGCCGTTAATAATATGGTGACACTCGCGCGGGGAATTAAGCGTATCGGGGTGTTTAAGGCCTGCTTCTTTAACGCTAGGGACACGCTGCATATCGAGCGCGAAAACACCTGCGAGCCCTTTGTCGCCAGCGCCGATCTCCAACTGCCCTTCGAAGTCGGAGATGTACCGACCCTTGAAGATAAATCTCGGCTGCACTCTTACTTTGAAGACGGTAAAGATCCGGATGAAAACCTCGAATTACCGAGTGAAATCATGGAGGAATTGGCACGTATCAACCAAATCCACCACACGGGCTGCATCATTTTCGAGGCGCTGCCGAATCACTTAAAGATCCACAGCTACTTAAAACTGCTCAATCCACGTAAACAGGCGGCGTTTCGCGCTAGCCTCGACCGCATTTTGCATTATGTAGGTAAAATTCAAGGTCATGGGGTATCGGGCTTTATGAAACTGCCCTATAAAAATACTCGCCGCTTTACCCATATTGAGCGTAAAGCCGAACATTTTTATCCTAGAAACCCAAAAGAAATAGGCGCATAACGAATCACCTCGTTAGCGCCTATGATGCTGAAAACCAAACTTAGATAGGTGAACCTGGCGGCAATCTCAAGGGTTTTGGAATGAGTTTGCTGTTGGCATCCGTGAGTCCTGCACTCAGCCCCAGTTGCAACCAAGTGTAGTGGGAGGCCACCTTAGCATTCGCGCGATTCGCTTTGGCTTTAAGCTGTTTAATCACGAATTGGGCGCGCTCGTAAATTGCCGCCTTCACCTCTGCTGAGGTTTGCGGATTGTGATACGCAGACAAGAGTTCATCAATCACCACCGCATTTACCCGCATCCACACACCTTCAATCAGAGCGAGCTTATCTTCTTGATAAAGGGTCGCGGCAAACAGCTTATTGAGTAAGGTTTCGACCGAGAGCTGTTCATTATCTGCCATAGCCCCTTGGCTGACGCGATTTAAGCGCTGTGGCATCAGCATCTGACCCACAGTATGGCGCGCTAACACTTCCGCCATGCCGAGGGGATCGCTCACGACTCCAAGCCCAGACTCGAAGGACTCCCGCGTCGCTTGATAATTGCCCGCTTTAGGCACTAGCGTATCGAGTAAGGTTTGCGGAACCGTTAAACTGGCCGCATCTAAGGTGCTGAGCAGCGCATCGAGGGCCGACATTTGTAACTGCGGCGCAATGTAGCTCCAGCGACTGCCCTCACCGATAGACAGATAGTTATAGTCAGTGCCGCCAATAAACTTAGTGACCGCATCGATTTGATAACGGTTAAGCAAATAGATAGGCACAAAGGCATCGGCTAATTCACCCTGTGGCTCGCCCGGCAACAGTGCTGTGCTGCTAAAACCTTCGATGGCCTTAGCGCGAATACGGTTCAAATCCAGCAGCTGCGCGATAGGGTCGTCACCGCTGTCCCACAAACTCGCATAGGCTTGGCTGGCATCCGCTTGGCGCGAATCGGCTTCGCCAATATAGCGCAGCCCTTTTCGAGCCACTTCGGCCAATAACTGATTTTGCAGCGCCTTCTGCGCCGTGGCATCGCCTTCATCGCTATAGCCGTAAGCGATAGCAAAGTTATCCCATGGCCCGACACCTACACCATAAGGTGCTGATATATCAATGTCATTGCCTTTCAGCATAATCCTAGGATGGGGATAATCCATCACTGAGGCGTCCTGATTGGTCGAGGCGGCAAAGTTATGATCTAAGCCTAAGGTATGGCCGACCTCATGGGCGGCAAGTTGGCGAATACGTGCTAAGGCTAAGTCATTAGCCGCTTGCTCGGCGGCGCTTCTATCACGCCAGCCCGCAGTTAAGCCTTTGGCAATCAAGTAATCTTGGCGCACTCGCAAGCTACCTAAGGTCACTTGGCCTTTGATGATTTCGCCGGTACGCGGATCGGTTAGCGCCGCGCCGTAGGACCATCCGCGCGTGGCGCGGTGTACCCACTGGATCATGTTGTAGCGAATATCCTGCGGATCGGCATCGGGCGGCAAGAGTTCAACCTTAAAGCCGTTGATAAATCCCGCTTGGGTGAAGGCCGTTTCCCACCAGCGTGCGCCATCGAGTAGTGCCGAGCGGATAGGCTCAGGCACACCTGGGTCGAGGTAATAGGTGATGGGCTTGACCACTTCGCTCGGTGCAGGGCCAGGATTCACCTTTTGCAGTCGGTGGCGCAAAATAAACCGCTGCACCAATGGCGCCGAAAACGGTGTGGCATAGTCGCGATACTCATCGGATAAATAGCCGCTCATAGGATGATAAGCGCGGGGTTGATAGCCCTCATCGGGCAGCTCGACAAAGGAGTAGCGCATCCGCACCGACATTAAGGTGCCATCGGGCGTCACCTTAGCCACTTGCTCACCCGCCGCATCGGCTTTAAAGGTAAGCTGCACATCCACATCACTATTCTTTTCAAAGGATTTCACCCCAGCGGGTAAAATTGCCGAGCGGGATAAATCGAGGCGATAATTCCCTTGCCCGCGATGCAGGAGAGCATCCGCGACGCCATGCAGATCGTTGAGTACCAACTCGCTGAGCGCCACCATATCTGGCTTACCATCGAGTAACTTACCCTGCCACAATACCGAATCGGCAAAGGCCTCATCCACGGCGCGCTTTTCGGCGGCATCTTGGGTATTAGCGCGATACTGGGTATTCAGTTGCTTAAGTTGAATATAGGGACCTTGGCGCTCAAACTGCACCATGCGGGTTTGACCTAATTGACCACGGTCGAGACCGATATCGTTAGAACCGACCCCTTCAGGCAAGCTAGTCACCAATAAAAAAGGCTGATTTAAACGGCTCACCTCGAGGTATAACTCTCCCTCGCTTGGCTCATAGTAAAGATTAAGAAATCCCTTAGCGGCTTGGCTCTGCTTAACGACTTTAGTGCTCGGCAGATCCGCGGCGACGCTCAGCGCGGGTAAACCTAAGAGTAGGATGGCGAGGGCTAGGCTATGGGGTTTCATCTTTCCTCCTGATTAGGCTGTCTACATGGTCATGTTACACAATAAGTGAACCACGCGGGGCCATCATTGGCCCCGGGCAAACAATTAATGATGATTATTCTTATGTTTTATCCAATGCGATAAGGTTTCAAACAGTTCAGTTAACACTATCGGCTTAGTAATATGGGCATTCATCCCAGCCGCGAGACTCTTTTCTCGATCGCCCGACATCGCATGGGCCGTCATAGCGATAATAGGCAGCACGTCGGCACTAAAGCGTTCACGCAGTGCCCGCACCGCGGTTAACCCGTCCATCACTGGCATTTGAATATCCATTAATACCGCATCGAAGGGGCGAGAGTCGATAATATCGAGGGCAATTTGGCCATTCCCTGCAACAACGACTTCGTATCCTGCGCTCTTTAGCAGCTCAGTCGCCACCTGTTGGTTGATAAAGTTATCTTCCACCAAGAGCACAAGCCCTGTGTGTTCGCCCTCTTCGACAGGCACTTCATCAATAGGCTGCACCACATTAAGCCTTGGCTCATCGGCAAAGGCGGCGATGATCTCATCGAACAGACTCGATGCCTTAAAGGGTTTTTGCAACACGGCAAACACATTGGCACTGTCGACTTCGTGCTGTAAAGGTTCCGCCGCATAGGCGGTCATCATGATGATAATGGGGCGTTTCGCGATACGGCCTTCGGCCACCATGGTATCGATGGCGCTGATCACATCGCCACCATCCATCTCTGGCATCATCCAATCGAGCAACAATAAATCGATAGGATCCCGCGACAACTTATACAGCGCCTCGGCGCCGCTTGCTGCCGTATCCACCTCGAAGTGGAAATCGCGCATCAACGCTGAGTAAATTTGCAGCGCCGTCGGGTTATCATCCACCACAAGTGTGCGTAAATTATTGAGTTTTTCAGGCACCACTAAGGGCTCAACCTTAGCCTCTTCGGCAATCTCAAAGCTGATGGTAAAGCTGAAGGTACTGCCAACGCCTAACTCACTCTGCACCTGCATCTTGCCACCCATCATGGAGACCAAATGCTTACTGATCGATAAACCTAATCCCGTACCACCGTACTTACGGGTCGTCGAACCATCGGCTTGGGCAAAGGCATCGAACAGTTTTTCCTGCTGATCTTTACTGATCCCAATACCCGTATCCCGCACCCAGAATTTTAAGGTAATTCGATGGTCGCGCTCGCCCACATCTTCGCAGCCCAGTTCAATCTCACCGGATTGGGTAAACTTCACCGCGTTCGATAACAGGTTAATCAACACTTGGCCTAAGCGCAGCGGGTCGCCCTTAAGAATGAGGCCTGCCGTGACTGGCGCATACAGTAATAACTCGACGCCTTGCTCCTGCGCCTTAAGCGCATTGAGATCGAGGGCATGGTCGAGCACTTTATCCAGTGGGAATGGCACCCGCTCTAGCTCTAACTTACCCGCTTCAATCTTAGAGAAGTCGAGAATATCGTTAATAATCCGCAGTAACGACTGCGCCGAGAATCCGGCCTTTTCGAGGTAATCCTTCTGCTGCGCCGTCAGCGAGGTACGCTGCGCTAACTGCAACATGCCGATAATGGCGTTCATAGGCGTGCGGATTTCGTGGCTCATGTTGGCCAAGAACTCACTCTTATACAGGTTCGCCAGTTCCGCGTCCTGCTTCGCCTCCAGCAGTGCCACTTCGTTACTCTTATGGCGCGTGATGTCCTTGTGGGTACCGACCATACGCTTAGGCTGACCATCGGCGGTAAATTCCACCACCCGGCCGCGGGAAAGCACCCAGTGATAACTGCCGTTTTTGCCTAAAATCCTAAACTCGATCTCATAGGCATCGACGGGATTTTGTAGATACTGATTACGGTATTCTTCGACGCGAATCCTATCGTCGGGATGCGTCAGCTGGTCGATAGCCGACACTAACGCAGGGAATTCATTGGGTTTATAGCCCAGCATCGAATAATAGGATGGGTTGCAAATAATATGCTCTGAATCCAGATACCAGTCCCACAGACCGTCTTCTACCGCGTCCATCGCTAAATGGTAACGCTCCTCCGACAGGCGTAACTGCTCGGCGGACTCGTACTCACGCGTCACGTCGCGCCACACGGCAATCAAGCCTTGCAGTTCGCCACGGCGGTTATAGAAAGGCAGTTTAAGGGTATCGAGCAATACAGGTTTGCCCGCTAACTCGACTTTCTCTTGATAACGCAGCGGCGTGCGATCTTTTAAGATCTGCTCATCCTCGGCGCGAATACGAATGCCCATCTCTGGCGAGGTTAAATCCTCCGACGACAGACCAATCATCTCGCTTTCGGTGTAACCCAGCATCCGCTCGGCAGCCTTGTTACAGCCGAGGTAATTGCCTTCTTTATCTTTAAAGACAATGGCTTCTGGGATGGAGTCGAGTAAGGAGCGCAACAACGCATATTCCCGCTCGCGGCGCTCGGTCGCATCTTTTAAGCGCTCGGTGCGGCGCGCGACCAATTTGTCGAGTCGCTTATTCTGCTCGGCCAAATGATGGGTATATTGCTTGTTTTCCTCAAAGATG
This sequence comes from Shewanella sp. GD04112, assembly GCF_029835735.1. Lineage (NCBI taxonomy): Bacteria > Pseudomonadati > Pseudomonadota > Gammaproteobacteria > Alteromonadales > Shewanellaceae > Shewanella > Shewanella sp. GD04112. The sequence goes on along the minus strand of NZ_JAOEAL010000001.1, from coordinate 660,903 downwards.
CGGCTCACCAGCAGGAACCAAGGTTCCCACCCCGGAGTGATTTTTTCCGGCGGTTTACGCGGCTCTTGGGAACAGCCCTCTAAGTGCGACAACAGGCGCGATGCTGGGCTCACGAAGGAGCGGCGCGTTTGCCAGTGCACTATGGTGACCAGCACCGACAGAGCGATCACTACTAGGATAAAGGTCAGCTGCAGTTTTTCGACCGAATCTTGGAACAGGTCGTCTTCATTTTGCAGATACAACAAGCGCCACGGCGCGTTATGCAGCGCAACCGAGTGAATATAGTAACCGTTGCGAATAATGCCTTCATGGGCATCGAACAATTCGGACTCGGGGAGCGAATGCAGCTCAGACGGAATACGCTGGCTAATGTGATACACCCGATTGATATCTGAGCCATCGAAGTCGCTGTGGGACAAAATATTGTTCTGCTGATCGAGTAGGATCACAGTCCCCGGCATTTTGAAGTACACCCGAATTTGCCGCGCCAATGAGGCCAAGGTCATATCGAGGTTAATTGAGCCCATAAACTCATCATCGAGATAAACGGGCACACCTAAGGTGGTCAGCAAGCCTTTGCCCGTCGAATCGACATAGGCCTCACTCCAAAACACGCTGCGCTGCGGGTTCATCGCCGGGGTAGCGTATTGGAATTGTTTCTTATTGAGCAGCTCATCCCTAAAACGCTGGTCGCCGTTGGTCCAAGGGAAGTAGGACATCATCCGCTGGCGCGATAAATAATAAATCGCCGAGGCTTTAGGTGCAGCTTCCTTAGCGACGGGGAAAGACAGCGACAACTCGAACAGCATTTCCAGCTCTTGGTAGAACTTATCGCTGCGGCCATCGAGGGAGCCTGCGCCCGTGATCCGCCCCATGTTGGTAAAAGGTTTACCGCCCTTTGCGTAGTTAGGCTCTAAGGTAAAATACTGACCACTCTCGTTAAATTTGCCGTATTGCGGTAAACGATCCTTACGCACTAGCTCACCTAAGCGCAGGTGATCCACGGCCACATCCCGCAGACTCTTGACCGCGCGGATGCTCGACTCCAACAGCAAGTCGATTTGCAATACGTGACGCTCGACCTGTTCTTCGCGCTGCTCCATTTGCTGGGTTTTCTGGCGATCGAAAAACATCCATGCCGTCAGCAACGACAGGACAATCACGCCGATATAGGTATAAAAAACGGCGCGGTTATAGTTCTTTTGGATCGGCGATTTTAATTGGAGATCCGGCTCACTCGATTTCATCCACTACCCTTGATTGCAGCGCTTGATTTTAGCCATCGGTGGCAAAAGTGACTGAGTACATTTATGGCTTCATATATTAGCAGGAAGAAACCCCGAGTCGCATCAAATAATTGCCGTACGAAGGCTGTCAAAGTCTATGATTAGTTGCTTGAAAAATCATAGAAATGCGTAAAAACAAAGGTCCCACGAGTGAGACCTTTTGTAACAATAAAGTAAATAGCTAGAGATGTTCTTCGGCGTATTCGGCCAAGCGTGAACGCACCACCCCATTCAAGTACAGGTTGGCGCTGCCTTCAAAGTCTTTAAAGCGTTCAACAATGTAGGTTAACCCCGAGGTTACCGCGGTGAGATAATTCGAATCGATCTGCGCTAAGTTACCGCAACAAATCAATTTTGTGCCTTCTCCCATCCGAGTGATCATGGTTTTGATCTGCGACGCCGTCAGGTTTTGACATTCATCCAAGAGCACGATGGAGTTTTGGATCGAGCGGCCGCGCATAAAGTTGATCGACTTAAATTGGATATTCGCCTTCTCCATGATGTAGTTCAAACTGCCAGTGGGATTCACATCATTCTTATGCAGCACTTCTAAGGTATCGGTAATCGCCGCCAGCCATGGCATCATCTTCTCTTCTTCGGTACCGGGTAAGAAGCCGATGGACTCGGCAATTTCTGGCGTATTACGAGTCACAATGACCTTATCGTAACGATTGCGCTCCACCACCAGCTCCAATGCCGCCGCCATTGCTAATAAGGTTTTACCGCAACCCGCGGGTCCCGTTAAGATCACCAGATCGATATCGGGATCGAGCAGCGCCTGCAACGCCATCCCTTGGTAAACATTCTTAGGTTTAACGCCCCACGCCTCGAGGTTTTTTAAGCGTTCGCGGCCCAGATCTAAAATATGCAGATGGGTATCGCTACGCTCGGTGACACGACCACAAAAATCAGATTCGGTATCAATCAGATACTGGTTTATGTAGAAGGGTTCGTTGTCTAAATCTTTCAGGGGGACTTCGTGAATCGTATGTCGACCATGGCGCTCGGTGGATACCTTGTTTAAATGCTCCCAAAAATTCCCTTCGAATTGATAAAAGCCCTTGCTGAGGAAACGAATATCATCGATCAGCTGGTCGGTTCGATAATCCTCAACCAATTGAATGCCCGCGCCCTTGGCCTTAAGACGCATATTGATATCTTTGGTCACTAACACAACGGTACGTGGATGGTGGAGGTTTTGCAGGTGCAGAGCGGTATTGATAATGCGGTTATCGTTGCCATCCCCCGGCAGGGCGCCTAGGGTAAAATCGACAAGATGGTCAGGGAAAATAGACAGCGCCCCTATCGCATCGGCATGCCCTTCTCGACTCGGTAAAGGGACACCATTAATGATTTGTTCCGGTGTTGTATCACCGCCTAGGGTATCTTCCAGCGCCCGTATGGCAACCCTAGCATCCCGACTCACATCACTCTTTCGATCTTTAATCTGGTCTAGCTCTTCTAGCACTGTCATCGGAATGACCACATCGTGCTCTTTAAACGAATAGATCGCCAAAGGTTCATGTAGTAACACATTGGTATCCAGTACAAACAACTTTCTGTCGTCTTGTTCCATGGCGCCTCCAGAGTGCTCGATTGTTTTTATGCTACATCTCTTTCCCGGTGAGTGGATATGGCTCCTATGTCAGTTGGCGAAGTAAAGAATGATCTTAAAGTTCAAGCCTCTACTTAATAAAGACGGCTAGCGGCTTAAACTAATATTGGCACCATTCTCTCTGAATGCCAACCGAACGAACCTGTGTTTAAGTCGGTGACTCGAGGGCAGTGTAGGTCCCTCGATATGACAGTAGCATGACAAATCATCGTACGACTACAGAGAATTTTCTTCACTGTTCAATTTGTAATCTAGTGTGTGGGGAATTAGGCTCTAACGGGTGAGAGGGCGATTCAAATATCCCTAGTATTGATATAACATACGCGCCCTTTGTTAGAGTCCGCCCAGAGATGAGAATTTAAGATGCCGTTTGCCTTAGGACAACGTTGGATAAGTGATACCGAGTCAGAGCTTGGTTTAGGAACAGTCGTACAAGTTGAAGGCCGTATGGTCACAGTGTTATTCCCTGCGACTGGTGAGAACCGTATGTTCTCGCGCAACGAAGCCCCCCTGACCCGTGTCATATACAACCCTGGCGATACGGTTGAAAGCCATGAAGGCTGGAGCCTCTCGGTTGAAGAACTCACCGAAAAAGACGGCCTCGTCGTCTACCACGGAATCCACAGCGAAACAGGTGATAAAACCAGCCTGCGTGAGACCCTGTTAAACCACAACATTCGCTTTAACAAACCGCAGGATCGCCTGTTTGCTGGTCAGATTGACCGCCTAGACCGTTTCGGTATTCGTTATCAATGCCAGTTACTGCGTCATCAACTGGCGACCTCAGATTTACTCGGCTTACAAGGTCCACGCGTCGGCCTTATCCCCCACCAGATGTGGATTGCCCATGAAGTGGGTCGCCGTTATGCGCCGCGTGTATTGCTGGCCGACGAAGTAGGTTTAGGTAAAACCATCGAAGCGGGTCTGATTATCCATCAACAACTGCTCACTGGCCGCGCCGAGCGGGTGCTGATTATTGTGCCGGATACCCTGCGCCACCAGTGGTTAGTAGAGATGCTGCGCCGCTTTAACCTGCGCTTCTCGGTATTTGATGAAGACCGTTGTGTCGAGGCCTTTGCCGACCATGACAATCCTTTCTACACCGAGCAGTTAGTGATTTGTTCCCTCGAATTACTGCGTAAAAAGAAACGTCTCGACCAAGCACTCGATGCCGACTGGGATCTGCTGGTCGTCGACGAGGCTCACCACTTAGAGTGGACCGAAGAAGCCCCGAGCCGTGCCTACCAAGTGGTTGAAGCATTAAGCGAAGTAGTGCCTGGCGTATTGTTGTTAACGGCAACACCGGATCAACTCGGCCATGAGAGCCACTTTGCGCGCCTGCGCCTACTCGACCCGGATCGTTTCTACGACTACGATGCCTTCCTCGTCGAAGAAAACAGCTACAAAGATGTCGCCGTTGCCGCCGAAGCCTTAGCGGGCGACGCAAAATTATCCGATGCCGCCATCAACAGCCTCACCGAATTACTCAGCGAGAAAGACATAGCGCCGAGCATTCGGTTAATTCAAGCCGAAGATATTGATAACGAACTGCAACAAGCGGCCCGCAGCGAACTGCTGCAAGAGTTGCTCGACCGCCACGGTACAGGTCGCGTGCTTTATCGCAACAGCCGCGCCTCGGTAAAAGGCTTCCCGAAACGTATTTTCAACGCCTATCCCCATGCAATGCCTGAGCAGTATCTTACCGCTGCCCGCGTGAATGAGATGATGGGTGGTCGTAAGACCTTAGAAGCGAAAGCGGCACAAGCCCTAAGCCCTGAAAAACTCTACCAAGAATTTGAAGACAACAGCGCCAGTTGGTGGAAGTTCGATCCTCGCGTGGATTGGTTAATCGAGTTTTTAAAGTCGCACCGCAGCAAGAAAGTGTTGATCATCGCCAGTGGCGCCGATACCGCCCTGAGCTTAGAAGAAGCCCTGCGTACCCGTGAAGGCATTCAAGCTACCGTATTCCACGAAGGCATGTCGATCATCGAGCGCGACAAGGCGGGAGCCTACTTCGCCCAAGAAGAAGGCGGCGCCCAAGCGCTGATCTGTTCTGAAATCGGCTCCGAGGGTCGCAACTTCCAGTTTGCCAGCCACTTAGTGCTGTTCGATCTGCCATTGAACCCAGATTTATTAGAGCAACGTATCGGCCGTTTAGACCGTATCGGTCAAAAGAACGATATCCAAATTCACCTGCCTTATCTGCAAGATACGGCGCAGGAGCGTCTGCTCAACTGGTATCACCAAGGTCTGAATGCCTTCGAGCTCACCTGTCCAAGTGGCCATGTGCTGTACAGTGAATTTGCCGAAGATCTGTTGAATGTTCTCGTCGGCGGGGATGAAGATGAGCTAACCAATCTGCTCAACCACACTCAAAGCCGTTACAAAGAACTGAAACACGCTATGGAGCAAGGCCGCGATAAGCTGCTGGAAATCAACTCCCACGGTGGCGATAAGGCCAAGGCGATTGTCGAGCGTTTAGCCCAAAGCGATCAGGACACTAAACTGATTGGTTCGGTGATCCGCTTGTGGGACATTATCGGTGTCGATCAAGAAGATAAAGGTGAGAACTCTATCATCCTGCGTCCAAGCGAACACATGATGTTCCCAACCTATCCGGGACTGCACGAGGATGGCGTGACGGTCACCTTTGACCGTGATACTGCGCTCTCCCGTGACGATATCGCCCTGATCACCCAAGAGCACCCGTTAGTGCAAACAGGCTTAGATCTGATCACTGGCTCTGACACAGGCACGACGAGCGTCGCGATTTTGAAAAACAAAGCCTTACCCGCAGGCACCCTGTTCTTAGAACTGATTTATATGGCGGATGCTTCGGCGCCTAAATCGAGCCAGTTATATCGTTATCTGCCACCAACGCCTATCCGCGTACTGCTGGATAAAAACGGCAACGATTTATCTGCTAAGGTGGATTACACCAGCTTTGACAAACAGTTAAGCGCGGTTAACCGCCATATTGGCAGCAAGTTAGTCACAGCATCACAACCGATTCTGCATCCATTATTTGCTAAGGGTGAAGAATATGCCCAAGCCGCAGTGAACGAGTTAGTGGCGCAGGCGCGTGAGAAAATGACCAGCCAACTGACGGGCGAATTGGACCGTTTAGAATCCTTGAAAGCGGTTAACCCAAATATCCGTGAGGAAGAGTTGGAATACTTGCGTAATCAAATGCAGGAACTGAGCACTTACCTCGACGCGAGTCAGCTACAGCTCGACGCGATTCGTATGGTACTGGTTAGCCATGTCTAATCCGTAATAACGGTAAGCAAGAGTCTCCTTAGGCTCGCTTAAGCGAATATGCAAACGCCCAGCAAATGCTGGGCGTTTTTATTTTCTCTTCACGATAAGTATGGCTGTAGGCTGGGCCTAGGCACTGCTGTGCGCGGTCGCCGTCACGAGCTCAAGCAAAAATTGCTTCTGCAACGCCGCTTCAGGTTATACTCTAGCTAATTGAATTTATGAGACTACACAGGTGGTTATCAATTCTATGGCGCGTATTATCCCCTCGGTATTGAGCCTAGCCTTAGCTCTCGCCAGTGCGAGCTTACTCGCCGCCGATCCCAGCACTCAAGCGCCAGCCCCCAATACTCAGGTGCCAGAAACAAGTACTCAGGCTCCTGAATCTGCACCAGAATCCAGCCCGCTGGCGCCAGAATCTAATGCTCAGGCGCCAGAGACAACTCCCCAAAACGCCGAGACGAACCAAGCTAGCAAAACGCCCAATGGGCAAGCTGCGGCGAAAAGAGCGAGCAGTTATTTACCCGCGAGTGAAATCAAGCAGATCACCATAGATGATCAACCGCTCGAACTCTTAGTTCGTTCATGGGAAGGCCGCAAAAAACTCGGCGCCGCGATTATCTTACCCGCCACCAATGGCACTGCCGATGCGCCCGGATTAATGGCTTTTGTCAGACGTAATATTAATGCTGCTGGCTGGGCCAGTTTAAGCCTTACCCCGCCCACAGAGCCGCCCGCCCCCAACTTCGCCACTCCGGCGACCGAAGTGACCTCCGCAGGGGCGGCGCAGTTAAGCAGTCCTTCGAATAAACCGAGCCAAAAAGTGAAACCCGAGCAGAGCAATAAGCATTTGCTTGAACAGGAAGACTTTTTAGTCAAAAGCATGTCTCAGCTCGACAGCGTAGGCACCGACTTTCCCGGTAAACGGGTGCTGATCACCGCCGATCAAAGTGCGGGATTATTGATAAGTCTATTAAGCCAAAAGAAAATTGCCGATCCCGATGTATTAATCGTCATCAACCCCTACAGCGAAGATGAGGCGCGTAACCAAGCCCTTGCCGAAAAACTGGCCAAGCTCACTATGCCAATACTCGATATTCAATCGCCCGATGGTCACCCCGCATCGTTAGAAACGGCGGAGCAACGCAAAAGCCTCGCCGTGACGTTAGAGGCGCCGAATTATCGGCAAACGACATTGGCATTAAATCTGGATAACGAGAGTGCATGGCAGAACTGTTTGAGCGCCATAAGGGGATTCGCCGCCCGTATGAGCGGCGCCAATTGAGGTGCAAGCCTTTCTAAAGCTTAAGTAATCCGTTATGGGGCGTTATCGAAATAGAGTTACGCTGCTACCAACCCGATTGGCGATCTTGATAGGCTTTGTTGGGATCCTTTAGCTGACGCGTCGCTGCAATCGCGCGATTTTTGCCGAGTAACAGTCTCACTTGGCTCCACGACTCACGGCAAAGAAGTGCACGAATCGAAGCCGTCCAGCTACGATTGATGCTCAACTTGATCGCCGCTGCGGCATCGGGGGAGGTGTTGAGAAGCTCCTGAGCCAATTGCTGCGCGCTTAACATCGGATGATCACTTAGCTGAGTCACTAACCCTAAGCGACTCGCCTCTTCGCCCGACAACACTTTGGCCGTAAGGCTGAGTAACATTGCCTGATCCTTGGGCATTATTTGCCTCAGCGCCACTAAGCCTGCCATGTCCGGCACGAGTCCCCATTTGGCTTCCATAATAGATAACTTGCTGTCTGGGCTCGCTATTCTAAAATCAGCACCTAAGGCGATTTGCATGCCACCGCCATAGCAGCAGCCTTCTAACACCGCGATGACCGGCACGGGTAAACCTTGCCACCCAAGGGAGACTCTCTGCGCTAAGTTGGCATTGCCAGGCAGCCATTTAAACAGCAATTTGAATGCTTGCATCGGTGCCGACATCACGCTCTTTACGTCCAGCCCCGAGCTAAAATGGCCTCCAGCTCCAGATAAAATAACCAGTCGAATCTGCAAATTTGATTTAATACGTTTGATCGCTCTATCCAACTGGCTAAACATTAAATAATTAATTGCATTATATTTTTCTGGTCGATTGAGCTGGACATATGCAATGCCATTCTCAATCGTTACTTGCACACAAGGCTCACTCATGAAATATTCCGTTACTGGTCAGGCCAGAACGAATGTTAACACGTTTGGAATAATTCACCAAAGGATGTAACATAAGCCTAAATTTTGACATCCGTCAAAATACTGTCGACTGTCATTAAGTTTTACTGGGTGAGTATGCTAGGCTTGCGCTGAAGCATGAGAACCTCAAAAGTATTAACCCCTTATGTTCAACCATGGGTGCAACTTGTCGTTTTAACGAGTCATCTTCTCTGAACATCGGTTGCATCACCAACGGCGCTGCTTACCCACAAATTTGCATAATCGTGTCGAGATGGGTCCCGTGGGGAAACAGCCTATTGCAGGATTGAGCATCGAGCTATTCGCAAAAATCGATGCCCTGCTTACGACAAATTCGCGAAATTTGATTTAATTCTCCAAGGCTTTTTACTGCCAGCGCCTCGCGCTCGAGAGATAAATAAATTGAATTAGCAAATAAAATCTATAGGTTACATATAGATGTTATAAATCAAACTTGCCCGAAGAGCTTAATTCGTCATTCAAAGATTTAGAATTAGTGTTATCTTCAATAAATGGGCAATTAAGGATCAGTAGTCAGCATGACAATCTCTGTACTCATCTGTGACGACTCCGCCATGGCGCGCAAACAAATGGCTCGCACCCTACCGAAAGAATGGGATGTCGAGATCACCTACGCTACCAATGGCGCCGAAGGTTTAGATGTCATTCGCGCAGGTAAAGGCGAAGTTGTCTTCCTCGACCTTAATATGCCAGTCATGGATGGTTATGAAGTGCTGCAAACCGTGCAGCAAAACGATCTTCCCGCGCTGATTATTGTGGTCTCGGGTGATATTCAGATCAAAGCCCATGAAAGAGTGAAAGCCTTAGGGGCATTGGATTTTATTCAAAAGCCCGTCAGTGCCGACGCCATCAGTAATATCCTGCAGGAATACGGCATCCTCACCCTAACGCAGAAAGATCAGGCGGAAGAAACGCCGATGATCAAAGTCGATATGCGTGACGCCTGCCAAGAGATCGCCAACGTCGCCATGGGGCGCGCCGCCGATCTGTTAGCCAAACTTCTCGATGTTTTTGTCCTCTTACCAATTCCAAACGTGAACGTGCTCGAAGTCAGTGAGCTGACGATGGCGCTCAAAGCGACGGAAGAAAGCTCAACGGTATCAGCCCTCTGCCAAGGATTTATTGGTGCGGGCGTAGCGGGTGAAGCCCTGCTGCTATTCCACGATTCGAGCTTTCAAGACATGGCAAAACTCATGGGGCTAGCCAATCCAGAGGACATTAGCACCGAGATTGAAGTGTTGATTGACACCGGCAACGTATTGATTGGCGCCTTCCTAAACGGGATCTCAGAGCAGCTCGACATGAAGTTCAGCCAAGCTCACCCTGTAGTGCTAGGCCGCCACTGTACGGTGAATGATCTTATCCATGATAACTCGGAAAAATGGCACAGAACCTTAGCAATGGAGATTAACTATCGTATTGAAAACCATAATGTTCAATGCGATTTGTTACTGCTATTTACCGAAGACTCTATTCCGACGCTCAGTTATAAGCTCGGTTATTTACTCGATTAATCAGTTGGATTTTACCTTATGTCAAACGATCAAAGCGCAATGAACGAACTCCATTGGCTTATCGATATGGTGCAAACCATCGAAGTGGGTCTAGTGGTATTAGATCGCGATTATAATATCCAACTGTGGAACGGCTTTATGGAAAACCATAGCGGCGTATCCCCTAATTCGATTAAAGGGCAAAACCTGTTCACCCGTTTTCCTGAGCTACCAGCGACTTGGTTAAAGCAAAAGATGGAATCGGTTTTTATGCTGAAAAATCGAGCCTTTATCAGCTGGGAACAAAGACCCTACGTGTTTCAGTTTAAAAACTACCGCCCCATTACCGGACGGGCCGATTTTATGTACCAGAACGTGACGCTGTTGCCTCTGGCCTCACTAACCGGAAAAATCACCCATATCAGCGTGATTATTTATGATGTCACCGATATCGCCGTCAACAAGCTACAGCTCAAGGCCGTCAACGAGCAGTTAGAACGCCTCAGCCAGACCGATGGCCTGACACAGCTCCACAATCGCCGCCATTGGCAACAATGTTTAGAGCATGAGTTTGACCTCCACGCCCGTTATTCGGGGATGTCGAGCTTGGTCATGATAGACATAGACCATTTCAAAAGAATCAACGATACCTACGGCCATGTCGCGGGTGATAAGGTGATTCAGCATATCGCCCATATCCTAAGCCATTCATTACGGGAGACCGATTGTGTCGGCCGTTATGGTGGTGAGGAGTTTGCGGTGGTCATGCCCAATACCTGTGGCGCCGATGCCCTCAACTTTACCGAGCGTTTGCGGGAAAGAATTGCCGACTCCACCATAGTGTACGAAGGGCTGAAGATAAAAGTCACAGTAAGCCTAGGCGTGTGTGAAATTGGCAAACATATTACCAGCAGCTCTGGCTGGATTTCATGCTCAGACAAAGCCTTATACGAAGCCAAGCAAAAGGGACGTAACTGTAGCGTCCTGCACACCGCACAAACTAGTGGTTACTAAAACCAAAAAGCCCATCGATGATGGGCTTTTTGTTACTGAAATCTCAATGGTCGCGAATTAGTGCGGGAAACCGTCATCTTCTTCGTCGTCACCTTCTTCGTCGTCGATATCGTCACCAACGAAGTAAGTGCCCCAACCGTCGTAATCCACTTTCTGTTTAGCCGCGAGTTGCAGTAACTGCTCGGTCGCTTTGTCCAGTAAAGCCACTTCCAGCTTGTGGTAAGCAATAGCATCAAAACAGAAAATCACTGAGCCATCTTCCAGCTCCATCTCTTCGGCGTCGTTGACTTCAAAACCGAGTTTGAATGCATCAACGGCGGCTTTTTCTAAGCGGTCGAAGTTGCTAGATGAGAAATGGTGCTCAATGGTGTATTCCGCATCTGGCTCTGAGCCATCGTCAAGCAGGGCTTGCACTATGTCACGATTCTCGGCAAGTTGGGCTTTTAATTGACTTTCAATAGACATGGATTTGTCTCCGTTAAGGTAAAACTGGCTCAAGTTGACGCTATTATACGTCATCGCCTTCGAGAGTTTTACCCATTAATGTTGCCGCTTCACGATTTATCTCGTTAAATTTGGCTGACATAGTCTCATACACTTGAGCAGAAAAGGCCTTCACATCGGCTTTATCTAACCCTTCGGTCGGGATAGGCGCCATCATCTCAATGATCACCACCCCGTTATCCCAACGGTTTAAATTAATATGGCTCTGACAAGAGGCAAGCACTGGCACTATCGGCACCCCTGCGGCAATCGCCGTATGAAACGCGCCAGCCTTAAAGGGGAGCAAACCGCGGCCACGTGAGCGGGTACCCTCAGGGAAAATCCACACTGATAAACGGTTCTGTTTAATCTTTTCGGCGGTTTTAGCCATGGTATCGAAGGCACTGTTGCGATTTTTTCTATCGATCAGAATATTGCCCGATAACCAGTAGATCTGCCCGAATAGCGGGATCCACACTAAGCTCTTTTTGCCTAAGCTGACCGTGCTTTTCGGCACTGCTTTAGTATGAGTGAACAGATCGAAGTTATTTTGATGGTTCCCTAAAAAGATATAAGGGCCATCCTGAATTTCTTTATGCCGACGCACTATGACTTTAAGCCCTAGAATAGGGGCGACGGATGAGAAGATCTTGGCGAACATATGTACATTGTCACGGTGACGGGGCCGCATCAAGCAGACCAATCCACCAAAAATAAACGCGAGTAACAATGACACAGCCAACAACACAGATCTGACGAGTAACAGCACGACATACTCCAAGGATGAAAGTGGCGACAGTATAGCCACCCAGCCCTAGGGACTCAATATAATGTTTACATCTGTAAGCTGAGTTGCTAACAATCCAAACAAAAGCCCATCGATACACGCGCAATCATGCACGACGATGGGCTTTTAAATCAATATCTAAGCTTAAACGGCTAAGCTAAAAACCTAGTTTGCGACCTGGCGCACTGCCGCGGTTTGACTTAAGCCTAAACGGAAGACCAAGGCACTAAGGGCCAAAGTCGCGACAATTGCCGCGCCGCTCGGTAAGTCCAACGTTGCCGAGAGCACCAGCCCCAGCAAGTAACCCATAAGGCCGACCAGATAAGCGTAAAATAGGCCGTTCTTACCTTGGTACTTGTTGAGCGCAAGAGCAGGCAAAATAAGCGTGCTAAACACTAAATAGACCCCTACCAGCTCTACCGACAAAGTGATCACTAGCGCAAATAGCAGATAGAATCCCGCACCGTTTAAGATCTGTGGCCGCAGAAAAATCACCGCTAACACAGCCGCATAAACCACAGTCGGCAACACTAATTGCGACCAACTCACCCAAAGGATCTGGCCCGACATCAATTGCTTTAACAGCTCAGCCCCGTGGGGATCGTTCGCCAGCAATAGCATGGCCGCCACCGCCGACAACACGTAAAAGCAACCTATCATCGCCTCTAGCTCACCCGCCATCCGCTTAGATAACCAAGCGATAAAACCCGCCCCCGCAAGGGCGAATAAGGCTGGCATCCACACATTAGAAAATGGCATCTCTTCTAACCTGTGGTCCATGTGCGCCACAATCGCCCCCAACGCGGCGACTTGCGCAATGGCTAAATCGATAAAGATAATCCCACGCTTAAGCACTTGTTTTCCAAGTACAATATGCGTTGAGAGCACTAAGATCCCCGCTGCCAGTGCTGGCAGCAGGATCGACATCAGTTCCAGATCCAACATAGGCTTATTTCACCCCGTTTAAGAGGGCAATCGCGCTGTCGTAGAGGCTGAAGAGATCTTGACTCGCATCATTGCCACCTACCGACATTGGCAACATAAGCACAGGTAGATTAGCCTTTTCACCCAACCACTTAGCACCACGCTCATCCTGATAGGACGCCACAACTACCGCCAGAATATCGCCCTGCTCGGCGCGGCTCAGCAAACTGGCTAAATGGCCGCTAGTCGGTGCCAGACCGGGTTTAGGCTCAAGATCAGCAGCTTGTTCAATCCCCAACCAGTTGAACAGATATCTAAAACTGGTGTGATAGGCGATGACCTTTTTGCCTTTTAACGCTTTGGCCTGCTCTTCCCAGCGGGGGATCGCCGCCTGCCAACGAGTGCTAAAGTCCGCTAATGCCTTTTGGTAATTTGCCGCCTCGCTCGGGTCGAGTTGGCTCATCTTAGCGCTGAGCGCATTCGCGACGCTTAGCAAACGCGTCGGATCGAAGTGGATATGCGGATTTCCCTGAGCATGCACATCCCCCATGCTACGGTCCACACTCGCTAACTTATCTAAGGTATCGATTTGATCGGCGGCGAAAAACAGCCCCTGATCGGTAGAGCGAACCTTAGCGTTAGCCGACTTCATTTGCAGCATTGGCAGCCAACCGATTTCTAAATCGGCGCCCGCACAGACCACCAGATCCGCTTGGCGCATTTTGGCGATCAAACTCGGACGCGCCTGCACTTGATGCGGATCCTGTAAGGCCGTGGTTGCCGAATAAATGCTGGCGTTTGGAGCCAACTCTTTTGCCAATGCGGCATATTCGGGTTCACAGGCAAACACATTCAGCTCTGCGTGGGCAAAGCCTGAACAAGCGAAAGACAGGGCCGCTGCGGCCGCTTTAACAAAATTAGAATTGATGCGCACCGTGAGCCCCCAGAGACATAATGTATTGAACAGTGAAAACATTGTCGTCTTCGATTCCATCGAAGTTAGTTCCCTTCTGATTGGTGTACTGGAAACGTACCGTCGAGAAATGGCTCGAATGCCACGCCAGACTCACCTCAGATTCCTTTAACTTCTGTCCATGGAAATGATCGCCATGGAGCTCTTGGGTATCCACCTCGCCGTAACGCACACCCGCAGACCAGCTAGGCGTGAATTGATATACGCTGCTCAGATACCAACCTTGGTGATAATCCTTGCTCGGTGCATCTTCGGGATGAAGGTCGCTCGGCACAAAGTCCGTCACACGGTAATACTCGCCGCTCAGAGTCAGGTTTTGGTATTTATAGTTACCATTTGGCGCCCATTTATACACAAAATCAGCACCATAGGTGTTTTTACCTGTGTAAGATGCCGCATGGCTGTGGTCATGGCCTTCCTCGGCGGTTTCGTCTTCGTGCTCATCGCCCTCTTCATGGGCTGTGACTTGGCCATTTTCGTTACGTAGGTAACTTAAGCCCGCCTGCCATGAACTGTTATCACCAATGTCACCACCGATTTTGGTGTAAAAGGTGTATACGCCCACATTTTTAAACTCACGTTCGCCGTGTTCATCGGCGGCGCGCATGCTGTCGCCCTTGAAGGCTTCGGCGCCTAAGGTCCAATACAGATCCGTTGGCGCCACAAAGTTTAAGCGCACACCGTCGTCAAAGTAATGGCCACCAAAAAAAGCGCGGTAAGCAATAGGACGGTCGGTGAATGAATCCGTGTGTAAATGCTGGTTATTTAAATAACCGATATCCGATAAGAAACGTCCGCCACGGATTGAGAACCCCGCTGGCATCGCCATAGTTTGGATAAAGGCTTCTTCGAGATTAAGCTCAGTTTCACCGTCGTGCATCTCAACAACGGCAGTGACTTTGCCGTAGAACATGTCGTCAATGTTGGCGCTCATCGCCAGCTCAGTTTCACCTAAACCAAATCCTTCGGCGGTTTCGGCCAATGGACGCTCGGCCGTTTGATAATAGCCATTCAGCACTGCGCTGATCGCCGGATTAGTTAAACTTGAGTCAGCGGCAAATAACGTCGGTGAAGCAAATGCGCACGCCAAAGCCACCAAAGAAATTCGGTTGTTAAAAACAGTCATGATATCTCCAAAATACAACTAGCGCTCGATGACTCATCCAAGTCATCAAGAAATACAATAAGTTATAATGTAAAAGTTGATTTAGCGGAGAACAGGTGGCGCGCGGCTTAGGTAAACACTGACGTGTTTGGAGAAGCTAACGGGTAAGACAAATTCACAGACATCGAACCGCTGTACCGCTAAATCGAGCTTAAGCGGTTGGGTGAGCAGAATTTTATTCAGCTGATGTTGATGGAAGCACAGGGTACAGTGCGTCTTTGCCCCATCATCAAGGTGGGTCACACTATGGGCTGAGGCAACAAAAGACAGCAACACCAATACGGCTGCAAGCCATATCGAAATTGTGCGTCTTATGTGACTGTGCAGTCTCACTCAGTCGTCCCCATAGTAAAAAAGTGGCACAAGTTTAAGTCAGGCCACTAGCAAGTTGCAATAAGGTAATAGGCGCCCAATGCGTTACAAGATATTTACCATTGCAACTTTAGGATGAAAAACGCACAACAAAAAACCGGCTCAAGTTGGCAAAAAGAGTTATTTAAGATTAGCTTAAGTCAGTAAAACTATGATGTGCCCAGTGTAATACTGGCTAATATGTCATTCTATTCAATCCAGCAAAAGGCAACCCAAATGCTAGCATTCTTTCGTGAAAACTTAGGATTAATCTTAGGGATAGTGATTTTCGGCGCAGTAATTTTGGGCGGGATTTATTACGTAGAACACTCACTCGAGAGCCAAGAGCAGGTTATCCAATAACTCAGCCCTAGCCTAAACCAAGTTGAGCCTGTGCGATACCCCCTGCGCGGCTCGACTCGGTTAATCTAACACCCTCACCTCTAGCGATACTTTTGCCGTTGATCGCTATCGTCTTGCTTCTCTGGCGCCTCAATCGTTTGTAGTTGATCCATAAAATGGCTCACCAGCAGCAACATCACACAGAAGATCATCACAGGGATCAAAAAATGCCGCGTCGAGGCATCGAAATAACTGTACAAGCCTGTCAGCACACTCGCATAAAAGCCAAATAATTTTAACTTCAACAGTTTAGGATTGTGTCCCAGCCACGCTGAACAATGGGGACATTGCACTTGAGCGTGAAAGCCCTTTCCGCGCTGTTGGGTGATTTGGGCAATTTTGATCGACTGATGGCAATGGGAGCACAGCATTTAGAGTAGGTTCCTCGACATGGGGCGCTAAGTTTATCAGAATTTCCCGCCACTCAGTCGAACTAATTAGCGCAGCGTTTTAAAACCTCACTCCCATAGCGAAAGCTGCAAACCAGCGCACAAATTTTATACTCGGATAGCATTTTATGCGGTTCTAATTTTACAGTGTTTAGTGCAGCTCCTATTATGTACCTACCTATTTTTATTGAAGATAACGCCTATGCGCCGCTCACTCATATTCATGTTCGCCCTCAGCTTTCCCCTGCTATTGAGTACCGAGGTTTTCGCGACGGATGCAGCCGAACCCGTTGCCGCCACTCAAACCGCTACCGTCCCTAACGAAGCCCAAAACGAATTAATTACGCTAAAGTCAGCGATTAAAGAGGATATTGCGCGCTTATCCCAATCCCAAGGTGAGTTGCGCACCATTGTTGAATATCGCATTCAAAACAAGACATTGCAGCTACGCAATAAGATTAAAGTGCTGTTAGAAGATGAGAACTACGATAAAGCCTTTATGTTGGCATTGGTGCAAGAGCAGCTGACATTTAATCTTAAAATCAACGACTACTTCAATGATATCGTCACCAAGTTGTCCCATAAACTCGGCTCGGCGGATGATGAGTCGACCTTACTCGAAATCTCTAAACGTGAGCTAGATAAGGACAACAACTACAAACAACGACTCGAGACCTTAAACTGGCTCGGCCAAATGGGCGAAGATGTCGCAGCGCAGAAAGCAGAGCTGACCCAAATTCTCTTAAGTCGCGCCGATAACTTCGATAGCTTTGTCACTTTTACCCAGCAGCAGTTACAAAATGCAGTTAACGCCGCCACTAATGCCGGTAAAGATGTGACCGCCGCGCAAACCAGTCGCGTCATGCAGCTAAAGGACAGATTGGCGCTCAATAGCCAGAGCCTTAGCATAGATATCGACTTACTCGATGCGCTCGAGCAAAACACCGCCTCACTGAAAAAGACCCTGTTCAGTATCTCAGGCGATATCACTCAGGATGTCTTGAGTATCGATGTGGCCTCAAGCTTAGTCGAACAATGGCTGCATACGGCCAAAGAACAGTCCATCAACCATGGCCCGACTTTAGTCTTTAAGCTATTTATCTTCTGTATGATCCTGTTTGTCGCAAGCCTTGCGGGCAAACTGGCGAAGAAGATTGTGAGCAATACCGTTAGTAACTCTAAGTTAAATTTTAGTAAGTTACTGCAAGACTTCTTTACCTCGCTCTCGGGAAAAGCGGTCTTCACTATCGGTGTACTGATAGCCCTCTCCCAGCTTGGGATTGAGTTAGGCCCGTTATTGGCAGGCTTTGGTATCGCCGGTGTGATCATAGGTTTCGCCCTGCAGGATTCACTCTCGAACTTTGCCTCGGGCATGATGATTTTGATCTATCGTCCCTACGATGTGGGTGACTTGATTAGCGCCGCTGGTGTAACGGGGCGCGTAAGCCATATGAGCCTAGTCTCCACCACAATTAAAACGTTAGATAACCAAAGGCTTATTATTCCTAACAACAAGATTTGGGGTGATACCATTAACAATATTACCGCCGAGCACCAACGCCGCGTCGACATGACCTTCGGCATTGGCTATGGCGACAATATTGAGCACGCCGAAGCCGTGCTTAAGTCGATTGTTGAGGCGCATCCTAAGGTGCAAAAAATCCCTGCACCGCTAATTAAGCTGCACGTTTTAGGGGAGTCCTCGGTCGACTTTATCGTCCGTCCTTGGGCTAAACCCGAAGATTATTGGGATGTGTACTGGGATATTACCCGCGAAGTGAAAATGCGCTTCGATGCCGAGGGCATCAGCATTCCTTTCCCGCAGCGCGATGTGCATATTTACCAAACCAGTAAATAACGCTTCGCCAAGGCGATAACTACACAAAAGGCGCAATCCTAGATTGCGCCTTTTTGATTATATTCAAACCGTTAAACGATTAACCTAAACCGGTAATCTCGCCATCCGCGCCGATATCAATCTTTAAATAGCCCGGAACTAATCCAAGCCCTGGCATAGTCATCACATTCCCCACCAGCGCGGTAATAAATCCGGCTCCAGCATTTAACACTAACTCGCGCACAGGCACGATAAAACCCTGCGGTACGCCTTTAAGTTGAGGGTCATGGCTAATGGATAAGGGTGTTTTTGCCATGCAGACGGGTAAATCGGCGTAACCGAGGGCACTGAGTTCTTGTAATTGCAGCTTAGCCGCCTCGGATAAACTCACCCCAGCAGCGCCATAGCCAACTTCAGCCAAGGTCGATAATTTCGCCTCAAGCGCCATGTCATCGGGATATAGCAGGGTAAACTCGCTTGGCTGCTCACAGGCGCGCATGACGGTTTGCGCCAAGGCCAATGCCCCCGCCTCACCTTGGCTGAAAGCCTCGCTAAGCTCGCAGCCAAAGGCGGCGGTGCCCGCAACGGCCTCAATCAACCAGTTAAGCTCGGCATCCGTATCGGTTGCAAATCGATTAATAGCCACCACAACGGGAATACCGTAACGCGCCACATTGTTGATATGCCAGTTTAAGTTGGCAAATCCCGCCTCGAGACGGGTTTGGTCGGGCGCATTGATATCCGCATCCGACGTCAAGCCGCTATTTGCCTTCAATGCCTTTAAGGTGGTCACTAACACCGCAGCGCTCGGGGCTAATCCAGACTGGCGCGCCTTAATATTACAAAATTTCTCAAACCCCATATCGGAGCCAAAACCGCCTTCCGTCACCACAAAATCGGCCAGTTTTAAGGCGATATCGTCGGCAATCACCGACGAGTTGCCATGGGCAATATTCGCAAATGGCCCTGCGTGAATAAGACAAGGCGCACCGTTTAAGGTCTGCATCAAGGTGGGTTTTACCGCATCCGCCATGATCGCCGTCATCGCGCCGGCAACGCCAAGGTCTTCCGCGCTAATAGCCGCACCTTGGCGATTGACTGCCAGCACAAGCTTGCCAATGCGCGCGCGCATATCCGCCAGATTACGACTGAGTGCCAGAATCGCCATTAACTCAGAGGCGGCGGTAATATCAAAGCCAGAAGTGTAAGCTGGGCCATTATTCTCACCTAGCCCAACCTCTATTTCACGTAAACAGCGATCGTTATGATCGACCACCCTGTGCCAACGGATCCCATTTGGCGCTATATCTAAGTAACTCAGCCCGGACTGCTGCTCAAATTCGGCCTTACCTAAACGTGTTTCATGATATAGCCGAGAGGCTATCGCCGCCGCGCCAAGATTATGGGCACTGCTGACGGCATGAATATCACCTGTTAGATGCAGATTCAGCTCCTGCATGGGCACCACTTGGGCGTAACCGCCACCAGCGGCTCCGCCTTTCACCCCAAATACTGGGCCCATACTGGGCTGACGAATACAGGCGCACACCTTGTTACCTAGCGCTTTGAGGGATTGGGTTAAACCAATGGTGGTAACGGTTTTGCCTTCGCCGTGGGGCGTTGGTGTCACGGCGGTGACAATGATCAGTTTGCCCTGTTGCTGCTCGGCTAAACGCTGCTGCACACGTAAATCTACCTTGGCTTTAGTCGTGCCAAATAGCTGCATCTCATCGGGCAATAACCCAAATTCGGCGCCAAGCGCTGCGATATCTTTTAGGTGCGCACGGCGCGAAATATCCATATCGGTTAGCATGGGTCATCTCTCCCTTGGGTATTTTGGTATCCCCGCTCGGCATGCGAGCAGGAAATACAAAATAGATATGCAAAATCGGTAAGTATCAGCAACGGCTGATTGAATATGGCGGATATTAGGTGATTAGCTTTAAGATATATAGCCATCGAAAGGGTTAATGAGCGATTCCTTAATCTGCATCAAATAAATCGACTCGGGTCCTTTCCCCTACAAAATACAGATTCCCAAAAGAGAAACAACATGAGCGGAGCCCCTTTTAGTTTTTCAGAGTTTGTTGCCGGCTTTTGGCGAATGCACAGTTGGCAAATGTCACCTGCCGAGCGGCTTAACCTGATAGAACAGTATTTAGACCTAAGTGTGACCACTATGGATCACGCCGATATTTATGGCCAATACCAGTGCGAAACCCTGTTCGGCGAGGCGTTAGCGCTAAAACCCGCCTTAAGGCAGCAGATGCAATTGGTCAGCAAATGTGGCATTAAGCCCGCCTTCGATTGTCGCCCAGAGCGCTACGTAAACCACTACGACACTTCCAAGGCACATATTATTGCCAGTGTGGAGCAATCACTAAAGCAGCTGAAAACCGATTATTTAGATCTGCTGCTGATCCACAGACCCGATCCTTTAATGGACGCCGATCAAGTGGCCGAAGCCTTTGCTGACTTAAAACAGGCGGGCAAAGTGCAACACTTTGGGGTATCTAACTTCACCAACACGCAGTTTTCATTATTGCAGTCGAGATTAGCTGAGCCTTTAATCACCAATCAAATCGAAATTTCACCGCTAACAATGGCGAGTTTGCACGATGGTACTCTCGATTTATGTCAGGAGCGGCACATTCGGCCTATGGCTTGGTCGTGTTTAGGCGGCGGTAAGATCTTTGATAATAACCATCCACAGGCGATTCGCCTGCAACAAACCTTAGCCGTCATCGCCGATGAGATTGGTGCCCAAGATATCAGTCAAGTGATTTATGCCTGGGTGCGGATGTTACCGAGTCGGCCCGTGCCGATTATTGGCAGTGGCAATATCGAGAGGATAAAAACAGCGGTGGCTGCACAGTCACTCACCCTAGACAGGCAGCAATGGTTTAGTATCTGGCAAGCATCAACCGGACACAGCGTGCCTTAGCACTGTAAACAACACCAACAAAAACGGCGCCTTAGGCGCCGTTTTCATCATGCTTAAAGCTGCACTTCACCACTGAGGTGCGGTCTGCGACCTTTACTGTCTCGTAGCTCAAATACCCACTTATCTTGTGATTTTTCGTAACCAAATCCCACTTCTGCGGGCATCAGTAACGGCAGCTTAAAGGCCACATCGACCACAAAGGGGCGTTCACCAATCTCAGGCATTAATTCCGCTAAACAGCGCGCCTTAGACCACATACCGTGGGCCAGCACACGGTCAAAACCGAAACGTTTGGACAGCACGGGATGCAGGTGGATCAGGTTATAGTCGCCTGATGCTTTAGCATAACGACGACCTAAATCTTCACTCAATTCCCATGATTGGGGTGAATCCCAAGCCATTTCAAGCGCCTTAGGTGGGCGAACACGGCGGCCAGCGGTCTCGATACGATAGAGGTAAGTCGACAACGATTCCCACACCAGCTCTTCGCCCACAAATGCCTTAGAGACAAATTCAAACTCTAAGCCTGAATCGGTTTCACGGCTGGTCGTTAACGCGCATTCGAGGGAGAACACTTCATCGACTGTCGTCGGACGATAGACTTGAATACGGTTCTTTAAATGGATCATCCCCAGCAGCGGGAAGGTAATACCATCGTGGGTAAAAATCACCGCATGCAGGCGAAATGCCATCACATACAAATAGGTTGGCGGTAATATTTTACCGTCGAAATTAAAGCCACACACTTGGGCATATTGGCTAACTTTGGCCTCGGACACTTGCACATTGGGCGCCGACACCTTGATATAAGGTAAGGGCTGTTGATCCCAACCGGGCTTACGACCAAAGAAAATCTTGCGATAAAGAGAAAACAGCGAGGGCATCGCGTTCAATTCAACACAATATGCATTATTCAAGTCTGAGTACCTTTTAATTAACTATCCCTACGCACGAATAACCAGAAATACCCCGTACAGATGCATAACATCTGAAAAATCAAAAAGCTCACGAGTGTAAAACAGGCAAAACTGTGTCTAAAAAGGGCTGATGCTGACTCACCGAATGGACAATTATACCCAAACAACCTGAAGATGAGGATTCAGCGGGAATGTAACGCTCTTTAGGCAAGGTCATTTATTGCTCCTGCATAAATGACATTCACACCTTCCATGGTGCTTGCGGTTATTTGCGGACCTAGTGGACTAAGTTAAAAATAACCAACACAGCATAAAGAGCGTTAAAACCCGCCGAGACGGAGCGCCTAGGGCACTCCACTTCGGTGTTGCATCAATTCACAAGGTGTTCACATTCCTTCATTGATGCGCCTTGAATTGAAGCCCCCTAGACGCTCTGAAACTCATATCTTCAGGTCGCTTGGGTATATTAGAGTCAGGTTTATCGAAAACGGCGTGATTATACCCCAGCGGATAGAGTTCTGGATATCCCCAACTTTACTGTGATTTTTTATCCTATTAAAAATCAATATATTATAAAAACATGGCCCTGCATGACTTTGCCTTATCCACACTGCGAGTGCGAAAATATTACGCCTGTGCCACACTATCGCCCCCAGTCTTTAACTTAGTTAACCCGTGCAAGATAAGAATTTCGATAAACTCGCGCAAAAGTTCGCGAAGAACATTTATGGCACCCCTAAAGGTGAAATCCGTGCCGCCGTATTATGGCGCGATCTCGCTCCCGCCTTGGCACAATTGGGCGATAAAAAATTGCGGATTTTAGATGCGGGCGGCGGCTTTGGTTATTTCAGCCAAAAGCTGGCACATCTGGGCCATGAAGTGGTGCTGTGCGATATTTCCGCTGAAATGCTTGCCCAAGCGAAAACACAAATCGATGCCAGCGACACGCCATTGGCAATCCGTTTGGTTCATGCACCGATTCAGGATCTATCAGTCGACGAACATGGCAAGTTCGATCTTATCCTTTGCCATGCCGTAGTCGAATGGCTGGCCGATGCGAAAACCACCATGGAAGGCTTGCTGACTATGCTTAAGCCCAATGGGCTGTTTTCACTGATGTTTTACAATAAAGAAGCGATGCGCTTTCATGCGTTAGTGTCGGGTAATTTCGACTATGTTGCCGCCGATCTTAAAGTGAAGAAGAAGGTGCGCCTCACGCCCACGCACCCGCTTTATATTCATGATGTTAAACAATGGTTTGCTGAATGGCACATGACCCTGCTGCGCGAATCTGGCGTGCGAGTCATTCACGACTATTTGAAAAAACATCAGCCTGCGGATTTTGACTATCAAAAGTTGCTGACGATGGAGCTCGAATATTCCCAACGTGAGCCCTATATTTCGCTCGGCCGATATGTGCATTTTCTGGGGCAAAGCGCCGCAACCGACACATCCGCATAAGCTCGCGAAACAATAAAGGACGCCAAGGCGTCCTTATTGTTTAAAAGCCGTTGATTAGACACTCGCTCTGCGCACTAAGTGTGTTCACCCCCAGTGCGTTTAACACCAGTGCTTTCAACCCCTGTGCTTTCAACACCAGAGTGCCAACCCCAATCATCCGTCACGCAGCGATATCAGTCACATTGCTCACGCCAACAGGCGATTACGGTGGCGCCCTTCTGTTTAAGTAGCTGCACCACGCTTTTATCACCCACCACATGGCCGGCACCCACCACCACAAATAGTGGCTCACTGGCGGCTTCTGCGGTCATCAATCTCATCATGCCATCGGCCATGACTTTATTACGCTGCCAGAGAATTTTATCCAGCATCAGGGTATCGCCCTCACCGCCAAGCTGCTCCTGCATCAAAGTATCAAGTGCAGTTTCATCACCGGAGCGCCACGCCTCAACCAGCGAGAGTAGTTCGGCATCAGAGGCATTAATGGCTTCGCGCACCATAGACCACTGGACTTGGCTATCGAAGGAGGCCAGTAATTGGAACTGCGACTCAGCCGTCTCTAACTGATACACAGGCTTACCCGTACGTCCAAGTAACTGCATATCGACACCATAGTCGGTGCTAAAGCCTAAGCTATTGTAACGTAAAAGATTAAGTTGAGATGCCTGCAACCAAGGTGCAAAGGCTTGAATCGACTGGCATAAGCTTGCCTTGTCTTCACAATAGTGGCGCATCACCTCTACCGTTTGCTTATCTCGGCTCTGCCAATCGAGCCCCTGTTCATGAGTCGCCATACCATACTTTTGCAATAGGGCGCGGCTGTCGATTTTATTAGTATCGATTTCAACCACTAATCCCTTGGATTTGGTAAATGCCGCCTCCACTTGCGCTGGCATAGGATAAAAATCGGCACGGCCAATATGGATTGAACCCAAAAGGTAAGCGGATTTCCCCTGCCATTGCACCTGATAAAACGGCGGTTTATCCGTTTGCGCCGCCCAACTCGGCCCGCAGGTAAACATTGCGACGCCACACAGCGCCAGTAATAGTCTCCACCGACTTGTTGCCATATCCTTTGCCCCTTATAATTCCTGCAAATTTTGCAATGAGACGCTGTTATGCCACACACTAAGGTTATAGAGCAACTGAAAGAAAACCTTCAAATCGCCTATCGCCAAGCCATAGACGCTGACACTAAGTTAGATGAGTTGAAAAAAGCGGGCCATGGGAAATTCACTAGTATTTTCACAGCCGAACAAGGCTTTATGGTGTCGAGCAACCGCTTTTTGCCCTATGTGCAAGAATTAGTGGATGACCTCACTAAGCTGCAACAACAGAGCAGCCTAGATCCCGCCGCACTAGAAACCTTAGTGCGCCAACTGGCCACCCTACTCAAAACCTTGCACGCCTTTAAAAAGCAGAGCTAATTCAATAAACGCTGAAATATCATCAATTTCAGCGTTTGCTCTCATTTCCAACCTACGGATTTTCGGCAAACAAAATTGTCATCATTTTGTCATTTCTAAGTCATAGACTCCGCAAACATTGTCGTGGGGGCTGAAGTAATGACGAGTTTAGATCTGGCAAAAGAGCTTGATAAGATAATCACAAAGGGGGCAATCAGCCCGCTTTTTCAGCCCATATTCAATATCTTGGAACACAAGATCCACGGATTTGAAGCCCTGAGCCGCGGGCCAGAGCACAGCCCACTCTACTCACCCATTCCGCTGTTTAAAACCGCGGAGCATCAGGGCAAATTGAGCGAGCTTGAGACCTTATGCCGCCGTATTTCGCTGGAACAATTTAAACTGCGCCAGTTCCAAGGCCGTTTGTTTATCAATATTTCCCCTAAGGCCCTGCTCGATCCCACCCATCCTAAGGGCATGACGCTGCAACTGTTACAGCAGCTTGGGATCTCACCTTCACAGGTGGTGATTGAGTTATCGGAGCAATATCCCGCCGACGATATCGACTTACTGAAATCTTGCCTGAATCACTATCGCAGCCAAGGCTTTATGACCGCTATCGATGATTTAGGTGCGGGTTACTCGGGTTTACGTCTTTGGTCTGAGTTATCACCCGACTATGTGAAAATCGATCGCCACTTTATTCACCAAATCGATTCGACCCCGGTTAAACAAGAATTTGTGCGCTCGATAGTCGAACTGTGCCAGAGCCTCACCTGCAAAGTGATTGCCGAAGGGATTGAAACCCAAGAAGAACTCGCCGTACTCAAACAGCTAGGCATAGTCTATTGTCAGGGGTATTTGCTCGGACGCCCCGAGGCGCAGCCGAGTCGCGCAATGAAAGCGACCTTAGTGCTGAATAATACCCAAGTTCAGCCCAGATACAGCGAATCCGCCGAAAGCCTCTGCACCAGCGCAATTACTGTGGTACCGACACTTAAGCTTAAACACTTAAGCGATACTTTTAGCTCTCAACCCGCCTTACAGGCCGTGGTTGTGGTGCAAGATCAACTGCCGCTGGGGATTATCAGTAGAGCGACTTTGCTGGAACTTTTTAGCACGCCCTATGGTCGAGCCCTTCATGAAAACCACGCCGTAAGTGAAGTGATGGACCCGCAAGTGTTGCAGATTGAAGCCAGCGAGCCCCTGTCGATTGTGAGTCAATTACTGACCTCGGAGAGCGCCAATACTGTCGCCCAGCAATTTATCATTCTGCGCCGTGGCAAGTTGCTCGGCATTGGCCACACTAAAGATTTACTACAGCGGATCACCGAGCACAGGATCAAGATGGCAAGGCATGCCAATCCGCTAACGGATTTACCCGGTAATGTGCCTATTCAGGAAGAACTCAAACGCCTCAGAAACCAACAAAAGCCTTTCTACTTGGCCTATTTTGACCTCTGTCAGTTCAAGCCCTATAACGATATTTACGGCTTTTGCCGCGGCGATGAGGTGATCTGCGAGGTTGCCAATCTGTTAGTTAAATACAAGACGGACAACTGTTTTATCGGCCATGTCGGTGGCGATGACTTTGTGGTGATCAGCACCTGTGAGCAACTCATCGACCGCTGCCAACGGATATTGACGGATTTTGAGGCCAATAAGTCGCTCTTTTATAGTGCAGAGCACTGGCAAGCCCAAGAAATGCTCGCCGATGATAGGCAAGGACAAGCCTGTTATCACAAGCTAATCAGCCTCTGTGTCGGCGTGCTTACCCCCGCCCATACCTATAACTGTAATGAACATAGCCTATCGACCTTAAGTGCCAAGGCAAAAAAACAGGCAAAATCCGCAAGTAACGGATTTTGCCTGTTAGAAGAACTCAATATAACCCAAGCCCTAAGCGCTTAGGCGAGAGTGGTGACAGATGCGCCTAGAGTTTAGGTGCGATGGTTTTCTTTAACCAATCGCGCAGCATTTCAGTCTCATACATAAATGGCTTGTCAGTGATAGGTTGAATGCCCGTCATAAAGCCCATGTCTGAAAGCTTTTCGTCCCCGGCGATGATCACTTTGTCATTCTCAAGCACTTGATAACTAAAGGTCATGCGTGGTGGATAAATCTCTTTGATCACCCGTAAATCATCGGCTGTAGCACCAAAGGTTGGGCGCATATCACCGGCTAAGTCGACATCGGTCACCGTCATCTCTAACTTTTGATTCGGTTTTAAAACCTTTGCCGCTTCTTTATTGATATTGGTGGTTAAGGTATCGAATAAACGCTTTTCATAACGGGACTGAATTTCACCCGATGATTTAATATCACGGAAATCCTTTGGGTTTTGCCAAACAATCTTAACCACCCCATCTTCTGTCACTGGGTCGGTTTTCGCCTCGTCTGCGGCCCATACAGCACTGCAACTCAACACGCTGGCGAGTAATAAGAACTGAACTTTCATATTTGCCTCCTAGGCCTAATTGTTTCTGCCATATACCGTACAAAATCTAACCTGAACTTCAGCTTAATGCAAAATCGTATTTATGACAGCATAGACTAAGTAAGCTTTTGTATAGATTGGTAAATAATTTAAGCTAATCGCTATCAATCCGTATCTTTTTGTATCTTAACGCACCAAACGAGTGCAAAGTTATTAATTTGTGATCATTTAACGCGCATCTTACTTAAAAAAGTATTATCCTTCGCTCAATCTTTTATGACCACGACTCAAAAATGAAATTCCCCGTTGTACCCGTGTTTGTGTTAATCCTCTTTACATGCTTTGCCAGCGCCATTTGGTTTATCTCTTCGGGAGAGAAAGACACGCGCCCCGAAACCTGGTCATCCTTTATTTATACCCATGGTTATGATTCTGGGAAGTATAAGAAAATGGATAATTTCGACAGTTATGAAGCCTGTCGTGACTATGCCAAGGAGCAATCTTCCTTTTACGATAATGTGCCTTGGGAGTGTGGTCTAAAGTGCGGCTTCGATTCCCGTAAACAGGGTTTTCAATGCCAAGAGATGCGAAACGAGCAGTAAGATAGCGGTTCAGCCAAGGTTCAAGATCCCTCCAGTATGCTTAATTTCTCAGCAATACCTTTGGTTTTGTTTGTCATGGATGCACGATGAAAGCCAAACGACGATTTAAAGACTAACCGATTATCGGTAATTTAAATTTGGAGTGATCTATGAAACTAACAACCGCAAAGCTACAACAACCTATGATGGCAAAGCTTGCCTTACTGACACTGCTCGCCCTAGGCACACTCGTCAGTTTACCTAGCCATGCCACCACCCTCAGCGCTGCGCAGCAGCAAGTGGTGAAATCGCACTTTGATAAACTGGCTCAGTCACAACAGCAGGCAGAAGAGCGCATGACTGAACAGCTCGACCAAGACTTTAGCCGCGAATTAGCGGAGCAAGAGCATCAACTGAT
Organism: Shewanella sp. GD04112; assembly: GCF_029835735.1. Lineage (NCBI taxonomy): Bacteria > Pseudomonadati > Pseudomonadota > Gammaproteobacteria > Alteromonadales > Shewanellaceae > Shewanella > Shewanella sp. GD04112. The sequence continues at coordinate 632,546 of NZ_JAOEAL010000001.1, read as the reverse complement.
GCGCCAAACTTGCCCTCGCTACGGCATGACCTTCGATATCAGCAGCAATGCCTGCTTACGCTCGTAAGCCAAATTAAAACGGAAAACGCGCACTAAGCTCAGGATATTGCTGCTTTAAATCTTTGGGCTTAGTGCTAAATTTTTTACCCGCAGGTGTCGCCTTACCCGAAGGCATAAAAGGCAACTCCTTACCCGTTCTGTCTTCAAATAGTTGACCCGCGATCAAGTCGTAATCTTCAATAAAAGGATAGGCGTAGCCGTCTTTCTCGGGCCATGCTGGTAACTGCGCCAAAGTGTCAGGATTGGCAATCACCGCCTCATAACGGGCCTGCCCAAGTGAGATCAGAAACGCGCGAAATTCAGCAAAGGCATAATCGGAATCACAGCCAGTGATGATATAAGCCGCTCCCCATACCGACCATAAGTAGCTACGACGCATCTGTTGGCCAAACAATTTATCGAAGGCTTTTAACTCCTCGTCACTCAGCTCTGCCAACTTTTGCTTTAATGCCTGCGCTAAAGATTCCTGGGATTGCGCGGGTTCACTGCGGGTCACTAAGTCCCAAAATTCTACTTCTGTCATCACTTAACCTAATATTGAATGCCTAAGCAAAGGCGTATTCTACATGATAATACGGTTATGCTGGACTCAGTTCAGGGCTTTTCCTACACTTGCTCCACTTAAAATCAGCCATAAACGCTAACCCTATGCCTAAACGCCTTATTCTACTGATTGCCCTCTACACCCTGTTTGCTGTGGCAGCACTACTACGTGCCGTTGCTACCGGTTCATTCGACCTCTTTAGCTTAGGTGTATTGCCGGTTTTGTTTGGCATACTCACACAGGCACCTTGGTCTAGCTTAGTGCTGAAAATTTATATTGGATTACAAACCTTAGGCCTGTCGGCATTGGGGATTACCGCGATTATCGCCTATCAAATTACCCCGCAAGACGTCAAAGTAGTGGTTGAAGGTCACAACATCCCTATGTTGCCCTTAGTCTTAAGCATCATCGCCTTATTGTTAGTACAGTATTGGGTAGCCTTTTCCCGCATCACCCATCATTATTTAACCGCAAAGGTAAAAGCGTAAGCTTGTTTATTGCTAAGCCCTTGTTTCTAGCCTAAGTTAACGGCTCCCTAAAAGACCTGATAAAGCCAGCCACTATGACTCATTTATCGCCTAGCGAACTCTCGATTCTCATTGTTGAGCCATCGGAAACCCAGCGCCGCATTATCATCAAGCGTTTACAGCAAGAAGGCATTATCAGCATCCAAAATGCCGCAAGTTTGACCCAAGCAAGGGAGTTGATTGCCCGCCACAAGCCGGATCTCATCGCCAGTGCCATGTATTTTGAAGATGGCACCGCGACCGAGTTTTTAAGCTACCTGCGCACCAACAGCGAATATAAAGACATTCAATTTATGTTGGTTTCGAGCGAATGTCGCCGCGAGCAATTAGAAATTTTCCGCCAGTCTGGCGTGGTCGCGATTCTGCCAAAACCTTTTAATGCCGAACACTTAGGTAAGGCGCTGAATGCGACCATCGATTTGCTCAGCCACGATGAACTCGACCTAAGTCACTTCGATGTGCATGACGTGCGTGTGCTCGTGGTCGATGACAGCCGCATGGCGCGCAATGTGATTAAACGTACCATTGGCAACCTTGGGATCAAGCAGATCACCGAAGCGGAAGATGGCGCTCAAGCCATTGAGTTAATGCGTAATAATATGTTTGACCTGATCATTACCGATTACAATATGCCCAGTGTTGATGGCCTAGCACTCACTCAATTTATCCGTAATGAAAGCCAGCAATCCCATGTGCCTATCCTAATGGTGTCTTCGGAAGCGAATGATGCTCACCTGAGCAATGTCTCTCAGGCGGGAGTCAATGCCCTGTGCGATAAACCCTTCGAACCCAAATTGGTGAAGCAGCTCTTATATCAACTGCTCGAAGAATAAAACCTAAGTCACGAATGGGGTAAATATTCTGCATTTTTGTTACTTATAGGACACAAGCCCGCAGCAAAGGGCTTTCCAACGGCTAAACCTTGTGGCATGTTAGGCACGCTGACTTAATAAATCTACGGAAAGAAGAGACAATAAAGATGAACAAAACTGAACTTATTGCCAAGATTGCAGAAAATGCCGATATCACTAAAGCTGAAGCAGCACGTGCATTGAAATCTTTCGAAGCAGCTATTACTGAATCAATGAAAAACGGTGACAAGATCTCTATCGTTGGATTTGGCTCTTTTGAAACCACGACTCGCGCAGCTCGTACTGGCCGTAACCCACAGACAGGTAAAGAAATCCAGATCGCTGAAGCCACTGTGCCTAAGTTTAAAGCGGGTAAAACCTTGCGTGATAGTGTGAACTAATTCGCTCGACATCATTCTATAAAACGCCTCCTTTGTGGGGCGTTTTTTTGCCCGGCGAAAAGCATGAAAGATGATTATTTGCACAAATACAGTGCGCGCACCGCTCCATTTTTGAGCATTTTAAAACATTTTATTAACAATGATTTTGTAACCATTTGTTTTTAATGATGTTCAAATAATGGCATGTGATTAGCAATTCCCTTATCAGAAAAAACCATGATGCACCAATGTCACCCGCTCGGTGGTGACATGAGTGAATCGATAAATAAGTCAATCGAGGGGATGAGAATGAGAAAATCACTGTACAGCGTTTTGGCATTATCGACGGGATTGTTACTAACCACCAACGCCTTTGCGGCCGTGTCCGGCAATATTGGCGGCACGTCTAACTATCTATGGCGCGGGGTCACTCAAACCAATGATTCGGTCGCTATCCAAGGAGGCATAGACTACAGCCATGACTCCGGATTCTATGCTGGCACTTGGGCATCGAATGTCGACTTTGGCGACGATACAAGCTATGAGTTGGATCTCTACGCAGGCTACGGCGGCAACATCACCGAAGACCTCAGCTACGATATTGGTTACCTCTACTACGCTTATCCCGATGCCGAAGGCAGCATCGATTTTGGTGAACTGCACGGCGCTATCACCTGGAAATGGTTTGAACTCAGTTACTCACAGGTGATCAATGCGGGTGATGATGTCGCAGCCGAGCCATTAGATAACAAGGATATGAGTTACCTTGCGGCCACAGCATCTTTCCCGCTGACGGATAAACTCAGCCTGTCTTTGCACTACGGCTACTCCAGTGGCGATGTGGTTGAATCTTGGTTTGGCGAAGATAACTACGCAGATTACAACGTTACTCTGAGTGCCGATACCAGCATGGGAACCGTGTCATTTATGGTGTCAGATACAGATCTGCAGGGTGATGATGCCAAGGTAGTTTTAGGCTATTCCTACGGCTTTGATTTATAAGATTAAGCGCGAGTAAAACAAAAACGTCGCGATAATCGCGGCGTTTTTTATTAGGCAATCACGGCGCGATTCGATTTACGCGCCGATACCATCTTCTCAATGTACTCTACGATGGGTTCAGTGACCGAGATCCCCGTGGTCTGTTCAATCCCTTCAATACCGGGCGCCGAGTTCACCTCAAGGATCAACGGACCGCGATTCGAGCGTAAAATATCGACGCCCGCCACCACTAAGCCCATGGCTTTCACTGCGGCGACCGCCATCTTGCGCTCCGCAGGGGTGATTTTCACTTTTTCACCGCAGCCACCTAAGTGCAGGTTAGAGCGAAAATCTCCTTCGGGTCCTTGGCGCTTCATCGAAGCCACCACTTTATCGCCGACCACAAAACAGCGAATATCGCTGCCGTTGGACTCCTTAATATATTCCTGCACCATAATATTGGCTTTCAGCCCTAAAAAGGCTTCGATCACGCTCTCGGCAGCGGTTTTAGTTTCGGCCAATACCACGCCAATCCCTTGTGTGCCTTCCAGCAACTTAATCACTAAGGGCGCGCCGCCCACCATGTTAATCAAATCGGGAATATCATTAGGTTTATTGGCAAATCCAGTAATAGGCATGCCAATGCCTTTGCGAGAAAGTAATTGCAGCGCGCGTAACTTGTCCCGTGAACGCGCGATTGAAATAGAGTCATTGGCGGCAAATACCCCCATCATTTCGAACTGGCGCACTACCGCGCAGCCATAAAAGGTCACGCTGGCGTGAATGCGCGGGATAATGGCATCGAACCCCGTTAATTCTTGGCCTTGGTAATGAATGCTCGGCTTGATGGAGTTGATATTCATGTAGCAATTCAAGGTATTAATAACCACAGCCTCATGACCACGGCTCTCGCAGGCCGCCACTAGGCGTCGGGTGGAATACAACTCAGGGAACTGGGATAAGATACCTATTTTCATTGCCAAATGACCAAATTAAACACTGTGATTGAAGCTCTGTGCACACTGCATCAGAAAGGGGCGCTGATATTTGTCTATTGCTGAGTGTAAAGCAAGAAAATATTCCTCACCAGACGAAAACCTCAGCCTTAGCCAAACGTAAGATAATCTTCACAATTTAGGGTCATTATTTTGTAAGTAGTGGAGTAATGTACTTGGCCTCAAATTCGCTCGCTTCTAAGGGCCGCGAAAATAAATACCCTTGGAGCACATTGCAATTTCGTGCGGTGCAAAACTCGGCTTGTTCAGCCGTTTCAATGCCTTCGGCAACCGATGTCACGTTAAAACCATAGGCGAAATTGAGTAATGCCGCGAGTAACCGCGTATCTTTGTCATCCTTATCGTAGGAGGCAATAAAGCTCTTATCAATTTTTAATACACTGATTGGAAAGAGTTTTATATGTTCTAGGGATGAAAAGCCTGTACCGAAGTCATCGAGTGCAAATCGCACTCCAAGTTGCGCAATTCTATCGAGCACCTTGGCATGTTCATGGGGTTCTTCAATTAAGCTGTTTTCGGTAATCTCAAGCTCTAGCGCTTTCGCATCTAATCCGGTCACCTCGAGGGCATGGACAATTTTTTCATATAGATCAATGTGTCCAATTTGCGATGCCGACAAATTCACTGCAATGGTAAAGCTATGTCCAACGGGGATTAACCGCGTGAGCCATTCCTGTGCTTGACGGCAAGCTTCGATAAGCACCCAGTCACCGATTTCTTCCATCAGACCAATTTCCTCTGCAATGGATAGGAATTGATCCGGTGCAATCAAACCATCTTGGGGATGCAACCAACGGATTAACGCCTCCATCCCTATCATTTGATGGGTTTGAGAATCTACTTGTGCCTGATAATAAACCTTGAATTCATTCTGCTTTAGCGCCATGCGTAAGCTGGATTCGATATGATTACGGTAACGGACTTCTTTATCTAAGGCCTCAGAATAAAACTGAATTTGGTTGCGCCCCATTTTTTTGGCGCGATACATGGCAATATCGGCGCATTTCATCAACTCAGAACTATCGGAGGCGGCCTCATTATAAAAAGCCAGGCCGATACTGGCGCCAATCATCACATCGTTTTCACCCAGGCAGAAAACCTCCTCAAAGGCCTTAAGCAGGCGATTGGCGACTATCATAGGGAAATATTTGTAGTCATTGTCGGTCACGAGTACCACAAACTCATCGCCACCTAAGCGGGCGATCACATCACCATCTCGCAGCACTGAGCTTAATCGCGAGGCGACTTTGACGAGTAAGATATCGCCAGTTTGATGACCTAAAGTATCGTTAATTGCTTTAAAATCATCTAGATCGAGCAAGATAACTGCGAGAAAGTCATTGCTGCGTTTTGCCCTTGCTATAGCGCGGTTCAAACACAGTTCAAACCCGTAGCGGTTCACTAATTTGGTTAGAGAATCATGCTCAGCCAACTCTTTGAGTTTTTGATGGCTATTTCTTAGGGCCAAGGCCATGGAGGAACGTTGTTTGGCGTAACGAATCGCACGGCTTAAGATCCGTGAATTGACTTCATCTTTTAACAGAAAATCCTGCGCGCCCAGCTCGATACAGCGCTGCGCCAGTTTCTCATCCTCATAACGACTCAACATCACCACCACAGTTTGGTCTTGAGTCATCGAATTGAGTTTGATCAGCACCTCTAAACCATTGGCATCGGGTAATAGATAATCCAACAAAATACCGTCGAAATGCCTTTCGAGAGCCAAGTTAAGGCCATCGAAAGCACAATTTGCCTCAACCACATTGAAGGCTAATTTGGACTGTCGCAGTGCCCGAATAATCGCAGTTCTATCGACTTCATCATCATCGATCAGTAGTAAATCCATATACACACCCTATACGGTTGGAAGCTCCACTATGCGCCAATAACCTTCCAACATATTGAAAATGTTGTTGAAACCATCCTTAATATCCGTTTTCACCATATAGCCTGCGACATGGTGACTATAAGCCTTCATCCGATCTTCATCGGTACTCGAAGTCGTGAGCATAAATACCACGGAGGAAGACAGGGTTGGGTCGGAGCGAATATGTTCAAGGAATTCAAACCCATTCATTCTGGGCATATTAAGATCGAGCAAAATAAGGTAGGAACCTTTTATCGTTTCACTGCGGGTCAAAATACTTAATGCTTCTAGGCCATCTCGTGCACGTACTAAGGGGTTGAGCAATCTCAGTTGCTTCATCGCCCGCTGCACCGCCATATAATCCACATCATCGTCGTCGACCAATAAAATCGTCACTTGTTTATAGTTATTGGTGCTGCTCATATCCCCTCCTTGTTGACTATGCGCATCGGCCAGCTAAATCGAAAACAACAACCGCGTCCCTCTGATTCTAGTTGAATTTTTCCACCAAGACTTTCTACCGTCTTTTTGACTAGCGACAAACCTAAACCGCTCCCCTCCACTTCATCTCTCGGCCTAAGCGTTTGGAACATCTCAAATACCTTGCCATGGTATTTAGTGGATATGCCAGGACCATCATCGATGACACTAAACCAGTAATGGGTGTTGGAGGCACTACACACCACTTTAATCACACCTTCAGCCTGATCATGGTGTTTAATCGCATTACTGAATAAATTCCTTATCACTAATTCGAGCAGAGTTTTTACGGTTTTAAATTGTGGGAAATTCCCTTCGAGCTCGAGGGAAAAGCCCTGCGGCGGTGCGACTAAGGCGAACATATCCTCAATCAGTTGCCGTGAATCGACATCGACAATCTCCGCATCGACTCGCCCAATCCGCGAAAACATCAGCAAACCATCGAGTAGCAATACCATACGTTGGATGCGACTTTGGATTAACCCTAAGTATTTTTGAACGTTTTCGTCCATGTTCTCGGACAAATCTTCACTTAACCAACTCGTTAGCTGTTCAATGCCCCGCAATGGCGACTTAAGATCGTGGGAAGCGATATAAGCAAACTGGTCGAGTTCCTTGTTGATCCGCTCAAGTTCAGCCGTATGCTCAATCCGCTGCGCTTCGATGCGTTTACGCTCCGACACATTGTTTATCGTTGCCAATATCGACACGCCATTGCTGAAGTGGATGGGTGTTAGCCCCACTTCAATCGCCAAGCGAGTTCCATCTTTGCAACAACCGAACAAGTCGTCTCGCAGTGACATGTTTTTCGCAATCGGTTGGGCGAGGTAACTGCCCATATGCCGCTGATGTATCTCCCTTAATCCCTCGGGTAATAACATATTGATTGAACGCCCGAGTAACTCATCCCGTGCGTAACCAAATAGGCGTTCGGCATGGGTATTCACTAAGGTGATAATGCCTTTTCTATCCACCATAAAGAGCGCACTAGGTGAAGCTTCAATCACGAGGCGGAAGCGTTTTTCATTGGCAATTAACTCTGCGGTTAACCTCGACTCTTGATAACGATTTCGCGCCATCGTCAGCACTGAGTAAAACAAGGCTAAGATAAACGCACTCCCAATCACCTGTAGCCATACACTCTGGGTTTGTTCCGCGCTTGAGATAAAGCGTGACTCGGAGGACACCTCTAAACGCCAAACTTGACCCTCCATGGTTTCTAGCTGGGATTGATAAAACACATCATTTGTAGAGGGCAAGGCTTTATGACTGCTAAACATCAGGCTCTCGTTATTGGCCTCCATGCCATCGTAAATCGCCAGTTTTAATCCCGAAAAACGTTTTCCCATAATGCCTTGCATCAGATCATTCATACGAAATGGGGCGTACACCACGCCGATGGCCTGCTGCTTACGCTCTTCCTCCGTCATCGGCTGACCACGGTATAAAGGGACATACATTAAAATGCCAGCCTGAGCATCATCCGGGGTTTCTTGCACTAAGGTGACCTTACCCGATGCGGTGGGAAGCCCTGTGGCAATGGCATGTAAGATGGCTGTTCTGCGGGTAGGCTCTGAGCACATGTCAAAACCAAATGCCCTTTGATTGCGCCAGTCAAATGGCTCTAGGTATTTGATGGCGCAGTAGAACTCCCGCTCACCTGTGGGAGTGACTCGATAATCGCTAAAACCTTCCTGTTGCACCTCTTGCGTAAAGGAATCTAAGTTGGCTGGAGTTAAGAGCTGCGCGAAGCCTAAACCTTGAATTCCTGGGTAATACTCGGTTAAGCGGGCATTAGAAACATAGAGTTGCCATTCATGGCGCGTCACCCCATCAGAGGCCAGAAATAATCCAACTCCGCCGCGTAATACTTGCTCATAGGCGGTCATGCGACTGCTGACGGCAGCAATAAGATCTTGAACATTATTGTTAAAACGCTCTTCACCCCGGTCTCGTAAATATTCTTCGAGGACATACCAGGATATCCCCATAAAAAAAACGGCGGCGAGTAACATCAACCAACTGGAACTGATTACGCTGGCATAAACATTTTTTGAGGGGCTGAAAGAATCGGGGAAACTATCCATGTCCATACACGCTAAATCCCTAGCACCAAATTGATGATAATGACTTCTCCAAGTGTTGTTGGTGTTTTAGGCAAATTCAAGTCAATCCGACCATTTAAGTAGGAATTAACTTAGAAAATAAAAATAATGAGTTATGCGCTTAATCACAAAATTCAGCACTCGCTGAAATAGCCCAAAATAGCGCGATAATATGACAAGCCTACGACGTCGCGTTTCGGCACCACGGGAAGAAAATTTTACGTTGACTCGCAAAATTTTTTGCTTTTCTGCCACACTCTTTTTAGATAGAAAGGCGTTAGGAACAACATGAGGAATTCGTTATGGCTCATATTACTGAAGTCGTGCCCAACGATACTGAAATTGAGGCAATGACCACCCCTAGAAACAGCAAAGCAGCCGAGGCAATGCAACATAAGCGCGAAATTAAGAAGCGCTTAGAAGATTACCTCGAACGCGCCGAGTTAAGACGTGCATTAGGAGATGACGACTTTTTCTAAGCTGCCCGTTCCCTTAAGGCGTTAGGTGACTCAAACCCGACGTTTTTCTAAAAGCCTCACCCAGCTCCTAGGGGCTGGGTGTACAATTTACTATTCTTTTGATGCTACTTTTTGCCACTCTTATAAGCCTGAGTTTTAATCAGCAGCCATTCTGCTTTTGCCCCGAGATACACATAAGCCCCTAAACCGACTAATAACCCTACCACGGCCAACATCATCCAAATCGCTGGCTCGATATATTGTTTCTCGCCCAGTGACGCCTTAAACATGGTCAATAACGCCTCAATCGAAATGGCGATCAAAATCGTTGAAACAAAGCGAGTGATGGTTCGGCGGGTGGAGCTGTGGCGAAAAATATCCTTATGCATTAACACTTCTTCCTCCAGAATGGTTTTCCCAAGGTCGAAGATCGCTAACGCTAGAGTCATAAAGATTATGATCCCAAAAGGTTGCAATGGATCTTGCCCGACATGATCCACCACAAATAACCCATAAATATCCCTAAGCGCCGTCCAAAGTAGCGCCATCACCAGCACAAAAAGCCCTGCGACTATCAAGCCATACACGGCTTTAAAGGCTGGCGTTACTCGCCGACGAGCACTGTCGCCCATCATAAACTCAATCATTCGTGTCAAATCCACATCGACGACCAGATAACCCAGCTTTTGCTCCTGCTGCACAATCGCTAAGGAGGCTGATAAACATAAGTTCCCGCTGGCATTGGATAAATAAGGGCGAGTGATATTGACGCCATCGGACTCATCCCGATTAGTAAAATAGGGCCGCTGACTGCGGTCGCGATTCCCCCCAAGGGGCACTAACTTGATCTGCTGATCGACCACTGTGATATTTTGGCTTATTTGCACTCCTTGGGTATCGAGCAAATACATCAGCTCGACAAAGGGGTAACTGCCCGCAATGCCTTTCATGGCCTTGATATCGACTTTAGGTTGGTGAAATAAGTCCGCATCGGCAATCCCCGTTAAAATGGACTCCATCAGCTCATGCACTGTGGTCTCGTATTCGTGATAACGCTCAATCACACTCAAATAGCTCATTGCAGCCATAACTCTCTCCCATCGACGTTATCCCATTGCTCAAACACCCAAAGCAGCTTTGATGCCAGCTAAATAAGTTAATGTTTAACAGTGGGTTATGAGATTAAGTTAACGCTATCTCGCGCTAAAATAAGCCGTATTGCACCAAAATGATTCATCAAATCGATAGTGTTTAAGGTATTTAATCGACAATATTCAATTGCTTGGGGGAAGAAACCTATAAATACAGCGGCTTTACCGCTATGATTAAGCTAATTTTTATCGTCCAAGTAGCAACAGGATTACGGGAATGTCAGAGTCGTTAGCCCAGTATCAAGAAGATTTACGCCGCCTTTCCGATGAGCTTATCCGCATCCAAACGCCGATTAAAATTTTAGATGCCATCAAATGGCCACGGGAAATGGAAGAGCGCTTTCTCTCCAGTAAAGGCACTGTTCTGCCAGCGATTAGCCAAGATTTTTATCAAAAAATTGCCTTGCCCTTCGATCCCGTTAAAACCCAAGCAGAGCTGCTTGCCTTAAAACAAGAAATCCACCGCCGTTTGGGTAAAAAAGACAAGCTGGGTAAGATCTTAGTTGCTAACGTCGACCAATATCGCTTAGTTGTCGATATGCTGGGTCATCGAGGAACCCCTGTCTTTGGTCAGCTGAGCCAAGAACTCTACGGCAGCGCCAGCCACAGATTACATGGCGATCGCCACACCCTGCGCCAATTGGGCGATAAACTCAGTTATATCTTCTCCCTGCCCGCCGCGCGGCATATGAATAAGCATCACCCCAAAATCATCAGTGCCCCCGAAGCCGTGAATGTACTGAGCCAGCGATTGGAAAAGTACTTTCACAGTGATGATATGCGGGTGCGGCTGAGTGACGGGATTGTGTCTGACGCCGCAGTGGGTGGCGATACGGTCAAACTCAACAGCAAAGCCATGTTCAGCGAGTCAGATCTCAATGTGTACGAAGTACATGAAGGTTGGGTGCATGTGGGTACCACCCTCAATGGTCGAGCTCAACCCCATGCGACTTGGCTCAGCGTCGGTTCTCCCCGCGTAGCCGCCACCCAAGAAGGGCTTGCCGTCTTACTCGAAATGCTCACCCTAAGTTCTAACCCAGGCCGCGCCCGCCGTATTAGCGATCGTGTCGCTGCGGTAGATATGGCGGAAAATGGGGCAAACTTTATTGAAGTATTTAACTATTTTAGAGAGTTAAATCTTAGCGCTAAGGACAGTTATCGAGTCACACAAAGGGTGTTTCGTGGCGGCATGGTCGAAGGCGGCAGCTTTTTTACCAAAGATATTTCCTATGTGCGTGGTTATGTCGAAAACATCAACTTTATCCGCAGCGCCATCACATCGGGTTTACCCGAACTGATCCCTATGCTGTTTTTAGGCAAACTCGCCATTGAGGACATCCCCGTGCTCTATCAAGCTTGCCAAGAAGGAATTCTGACGCCGCCTAAGTATTTGCCGCCGATGTTCGACAACTTCAGCGGCTTGTATGCTTGGTTTGGTTTTGCCTCAGGATTAGCAGGTATCGATCTGAAAGGGGTGCAACGTCACTTCACCCGCTTATTTAAAGACGTGCCCAGTATCGACCCAAGCCTCGAGTTACTCGACGACACTGAATTTGATAATAACTCGGACTAAACCCCCATTAACATTGAAGGCTCACAAACAATGTGAGCCTTCAATGTTAAGACTGAGTTTCTAAGGCTTAGTTTTCGATTTCGAATCCTTCGCCATTGCACTCTAAATACTGCTGGCAAGCAGGATAGATCCCCTTGCCACACTCGTAGAAAATAATCGCATTACCACCTAATTTCTGTACTTGAAGCTTTAAATCCTTTTTCAAATCATCAATATCAACTTTTACCGTTGGGTCGATCTCACTTTTACAATAGGTTGCAGACACTTCACCCAATCCTACGTATTTATGTCGCGATAACTCCGCCATTGTGTACACTTCCACAGTGCCAGCAATCGCATTATTTAACGCCACAGATCCGACATTGGTTCTAAACGTTGCCCCGCTACATCCGGCAAGTAAAAGAATACATACGAGCAAATAGCTTTTTCGAATTATCATTATTTCATTCCATTGAGCCTGTCTATCACAGCGAGATACAGTAGCTATAACTAAAGTGCTTAAAGGTGTAAACCAAGCATGCTTCAATGTCAATAATGCAACAAAATTAACTAATTAAGAACGTTATCTTGTCTAGTTAGTCACCCAAACTAATTTGGGTAAGGCATTTAAATCCAACATATCGCCACGGGTAGCGATGGCCAGCGCTTTAGGTTTGGTTTTCGAGTCTTGATTCATCACAGCGACTAATCCCTGCTGGGCTTCGGGTTCACCGTGAACAAGCACCAAGGGCGGCTGCGCTTCAAAATGTCGATACCAACGTAATAACTCCGCCTGATCCGCGTGGGCCGATAAGCCACCGACAGTGTGTAATTTAGCGGCAACTTTGATGCTATTACCATGGATAGTGAGTTCCTCGGCGCCATCAACTAAGGCGCGTCCCGGCGTACCAAGTGCTTGATAGCCGCAGATAATCACATCGCATTCAGGGCGCCATAGATTGTGCTCTAAATGACTACGGATACGGCCACCGTTACACATGCCGCTGCCAGCAATAATGATCAACCCTTTGTGCACATCGTTAAGGGCGATAGACTCCTCAGTCGTTTGGATAAATTCTACATTCGACAATAACGGATGTTGCCCCGGATGCTGGCGGGTAAAGCGCTTAAAATCATCGTCCATTAAGGGATAATTATTGACATACACCCGCGTCGCTTCAATCGCCATAGGACTGTCGAGACAGACTTTCCAGCGGGAGAGATCCCACTCTTTGGCATATAAATGAAATAGATACAAAAGCTCCTGCGCACGCCCCACGGAGAAAGCCGGCAACAGAATATTGCCGTGGCTCTCGGTCACCGCCTTGGCGAAAATCGCCTTTAACTCGTCCAGAGTATCTGTCCAACTGCGGTGGAAACGATTACCGTAGGTGCTTTCCATTAGCACTAAATCGGCGGTGTCGACTAAGGTGGGATTACGTAATATCGGCATGCCAGCTCGGCCAAGATCGCCACTAAATACCAGTTTTTTCTGCGCTTTCCCTTCTCCCAACCAAAGCTCTACCAGTGCCGAGCCTAAAATATGCCCCGCATCCGATAAGCAAATATCCACATGGGGGATCACTTGGGTGACTTGGCCATATTCAAGCGATACAAACTGAGTGATGGCCTGCTCCGCATCTTCTACAGTAAATAGCGGCTCTAAAGGCTCCAACTCATGCTTAGCACGCTTTTTATTGGTTCTTTCGGTATCGCGCACCTGCAACATGGCGGCATCTTTCAGCATGATGGCACACAGCTCTGCCGTCGCTTTATGGGTAAAAATCGGCCCGGTATAGCCCGCCTTAACCAACAGGGGTAAGCGGCCCGAATGATCAATATGGGCGTGACTCAAGACAACGGCTGAAATCGCAAGGGGATCGAAGCTAAAAGGTTCGTGATTACGTAACTCATCGGCCTTGCCACCTTGGATGAGACCGCAATCGAGCAGCATTTGCTTACCTGCCACTGTGAGTAAGTGGCACGAGCCAGTCACTTCCTCGGTCGCGCCCAAAAACTGCAATGTCATCTGCATAGCCTGCCTCCAGCATATTTATCTCTTTTAAAGATAGACTATGCCCTTATTCCTAAAAGAAAAAGGAATAATTGGTAAAGCATGATCAAAGCCAACTTTCGATGTAAAACCTTGGGGATCAATAACCTAACAGTGGGTACAACTGGCCCTGACGAACCGCTTTATCGGCTTGTGTCAGCGTGCCGTCCCGCTGCCATTGCTCCAGCTGTTTCTGCAATATTGGCTGTACTTCGGCGGCCGTCATGCCAGCACGAATATCCTTACTGTAGAGCAGTTTCAGCAAAATATAATCCAACCCTGTGAGTAAATCCTGCGGTGTTTTATCGTTAAAAATGGAAGGAAATACTTTCACCGAATCATTTGGCAGACCCAGCACTTGGGTGATTTCTTCCACCACGCAGGCCACCAATTTGCCATGCATTTGCGCTTGGTCGACGGGGATAACCACCCAAGCACGCTCAATCTCATTCTGGGAATTAAGCGCAAATTTGCCCATACAAACAGAGCCATGAATATTACTGGCCGCACTTGCCCCCATAAGACGCATCACCACATCGGCCCATTGGGATTGACGGGTAAAGACTAAGTGTAAATTGGCCTCTTCGAGCGAATCCACTTTGACAATACTGTGGCCGGTGATTTGTGCCAGATGGCTTAAATGCATCTGCACCAATTGTGCATGCAACCCATTATCGCCCACTTGATGCTCGACAAAGACGCGCACGGGCTGACGCCATTTCCGTACCCGATGTTTATCTTTATCGTATTCATTTTTAAGGGCTATCTCATCGAAAGCTTGGATAATATAAGCGGGATTTTTCCAATCTCGAATAGGTTTTGGCACCAGCTTAAGTGTTGCATCGGAGGTTATGGCATCGCTTGGTGTCGAATCGTTCGCGGCCTTCGCGGGCACGATAACGAATGGCAAAAACAGGGCGATTAAACCAATGACACCATGATTTTTGAAACGCTTTAACCCCGAGAGCATCCTATTCCTATCCTTGTCGAGGCAGCTTGATAGAGATCAGTGCCGTCATTGCAATAAAGGCCGTCGAAATCCATAGGCAGGCCACCAACCCATAACTCTGATACACCCAGCCCGAGAGCACGGTTCCGACTAAACGCCCCATGGCATTGGCCATATAATAGAATCCCACATCGAGGGATACCGCCTCTTCACTGGCGTAACTCACGATTAAATAGCTGTGCAGTGAAGAGTTAATCGCAAACAGCCCGCCAAATAACATCAGCCCCAAGATCAGACTGAGCTGTGGTGAGAAATCCAGATACAAACAGAGCGCAATTAATGCGGGAACAAAAGCTAATAAGGTCGACCAAACTAAGGTGGTATAGCCATCGGGGATACGCTGCAAAGTGCCAGCTTCCGCTCTGCTCGCACCGGTAATCTTCGGTGCTAAGGTTTGCACTATGCCGTAACCTATCACCCATAGCGCCAAAAAGCCGCCCACGGCCCAATGATCCCAGCCCCATTGGCTTGCCAGATACACGGGCAAAGCCACCACAAACCACACATCCCTTGCGGCAAACAAAAACAGGCGCGCCGCCGAGAGAATATTTACGCTGCGGCTCTTAGAAAAAATTTCGGTAAACTTAGGTTTGTTCTTCGCTTTTCCCAGATCTTTTCTCAGCAAGGCCAGACTCATTAACCACACCAGTGCAAGCACGGCCATCATGGCGGCAATCGCCATATTGAAACCTAATCCCGCTAACAAGGCGCCACCAAGGAAAAAGCCCGCTCCTTTAAGGGCATTTTTAGACCCAGTCAACAGGGCAACCCAATGGTAAAGCTTGCCCTGCTCGCCCTTTGGAACCAGCAATTTAATCGCGCTTTTTGCGCTCATCTTGTTGAGATCTTTAGCAATGCCCGAAAGCGCCTGCGCCGCCATCACCCAGGGCACGCCCGCGAGCCACAGCGGTAAAATGGCCGCTGGCACCAATAACATCCCTAATGCCAACACCTGCATGCCAAGGCCTAGATTCATGGTGCGATTGAGCCCTAGGCGAGCGCCAAGATAACCGCCCACCAGATTGGTTCCGACACCAAAAATCTCATAGAACAAGAACAACATCGCAATCGCGAATGGCGTATAACCGAGATCGTGAAAATGCAGCACCACCAACATCCGCAGCGCACCATCGGTTAAGGTAAAACTCCAATAATTGAAGGTGATCAGCAAATATTGCCGCACAGCTGCGGGCAATTGCATCAGTTGTTCAAATAGCTTGGCGGCAGGCACAGTGCTCTCCTAACGCGGCAAATCAAGCTGGCCAACTAAGCGGGCGAGCTCTGCCGTACGGTTGGCATATCCCCACTCATTGTCGTACCACACGTAAAGTTTTAGCTGAGTACCATTCACCACCATGGTCGAGAGCGCATCGACAATGCTCGAACGGGGATCGGTTTTATAATCAACCGAGACTAACGGCCGCTCCTCATAACCTAAAATGCCCTTGAGTTCACCTTCGGCGGCGGTTTGTAGCAGTGCATTCACTTCCGCTTCGGTCACGCTGCGCTCAAGCTCAAATACACAGTCGGTGAGGGATGCGTTAGCGAGCGGCACCCGTACCGCATGGCCATTCAACTTGCCCTTAAGCTCAGGGAAAATATGGGTAATTGCCGTCGCGCTGCCCGTGGTAGTAGGGATTAAACTTAACCCACAGGCGCGGGCGCGGCGCAGATCCTTGTGCGGCGCATCCAGAATCGTTTGGGTGTTAGTAATATCATGGATAGTGGTCATGGAACCGTGCTTGATGCCAATCTGCTCATGGATCACTTTCACTACCGGTGCAAGACAGTTGGTCGTACAGGAAGCCGCGGTCACAATCGGATGAATAGCCGGATCGTATAGTTGATGATTCACGCCCATCACCACATTTAACACACCTTCCTCTTTAACTGGCGCCGTTACCACCACACGCTTCACGCCTTGATCTAAATAGGCTTGCAGTAAGGCTTTAGTTTTCATCACCCCGGAGGCTTCAATCACCACATCGCATCCCGACCAATCGGTCTCGGCAATTGTCTTATTGCCTGTGGTGCGAATGGTTTTATCTTGGATTTGAATGCCATCGTGACTCGCCGTTACCGGATAGCACCAGCGACCGTGAACTGAATCGAACTCAAGCAAATGGGCCAAGGTAGCCGCATCCCCAGCGGGATCGTTAATCTGCACAAACTCAACATCATCCCATTCCCACGCCGCGCGCAGAGCCAAACGTCCCATGCGCCCAAATCCATTAATTCCGATTTTAATTGCCATGATTTATAAATACCTAGTTAACTTATAGTTTATTGATTTTTAATGTAATTATTTAAAAACAGATTAAGTCGCAAACCAATGACGGGTGCGATTGGCAAAGTACACCAAAGACAACATCACAGGCACTTCGACCAAAACGCCCACCACGGTCGCCAGTGCCGCCCCAGAATGCAAACCAAAGAGCGAAATCGCCACGGCTACGGCTAATTCAAAGAAGTTAGAAGAACCTATCATGCTCGCGGGCGCGGCAATCGCATGGGTCAATTTGAGTTTTAACGCCAGCCAGTAGGTCAAGATAAAGATGCCATAGCTCTGAATAATCAATGGGATGGCGATTAATAGAATGTTCTGCGGTTGGCTAAGGATGGTCTTGGCCTGAAAGCCGAACAGCAGCACAACCGTCGCTAATAGCCCAATCACAGACCAAGGTTTTAGTTTAGCCAATAACTGCGGCACCGCGCTGGCACCATGGCTTGCCTCGAGGCGCTTTCGAGTCAACACGCCTGCGACTAAGGGCAATAAGACATATAACACCACTGAAAGCAGCAGGGTTTCCCATGGCACTTGAATATCACTCACACCCAGCAACAATGCAGAGAGCGGTGCAAATAAAAACACCATAATGATATCGTTTACAGAGACTTGCACTAAGGTGTAGTTAGGATCGCCCTTCGTCAGTTGGCTCCAAACAAACACCATGGCAGTACAAGGGGCGACGCCAAGGAGAATCATCCCCGCGATATATTCACCCGCCGTTTGCGGGTCGACCCAATCGGCAAACACCAGTTTAAAGAATAACCAACCGAGTAAGGCCATGGTAAAGGGTTTAATCAGCCAGTTAATGGTCAGCGTTAGCAGTAATCCCTTCGGGGTCTTACTGACATTCTTGACTGCCGAAAAGTCAATTTGCACCATCATGGGGTAGATCATCACCCAGATAAATAACGCAATAATCAAATTCACATGGGCAAATTCAATCGCCGCAACGGCAGCAAATACATTTGGAGCGAGATTACCAAGCACAACCCCAGCGAGAATACTCAAGCCAACCCAGACACTTAAATAACGTTCAAAGATCCCCATAACGACCTCTACTTATCTCATATCGAATCCATTTCTTAACTTAACAGCAAGCTTTAGCACGTTCGGGACGAGCCCCCATGCTGCACAGGTTCTGCATACTCTCAGCTAAAAACGCGCTGTTGGCCTCACAACTTTGCGCCAACACTTGCTGACACCAAGCATTAAGCTCTGGATTAATTTGATAAAACACCCATTGGCCTTGGCGCCTATCGACTAAGATCCCTGCTTTTTTTAACTGCGCTAAATGCCTCGAGATCTTAGGTTGGATCTCCGACAGCGCGGCCATTAATTCACAGACGCACAGCTCCCCTTCCCGCTGGATCAGCAATAAACATTTCAGCCGAGTCTCATCGGCAAGAGCCTTAAAAAATGCCACGGGTTGCATCGAGTGCTCCCAAAATGATCAGATTACATATGGAATAAAGCATATATGAAAAAACGTATATGTTAAGTGATTTTTTGCAGTCTTTAGATGGAGAGGACTGATTGAGCTGATCTTGAAGTGAAACTTTGTAGCCTGATAAGAATTGGAGATATCACTTATAGGCATGGAGCGACAGCACTCTTATCTCAATCCCTTTTTGGCTACTTGTTTCGCTAGCCATTATTGCGCTGTCCATTGGGTGGCTAGGTTTTTTCCTAAGTTTTCGCTTAACTTTTCTCTTAACCTTTCCATTAACTTTGGCATAGCCTGCAAGTGGCATGGATTGCCTCAATATTCAGAGCAATCCATCCACAGTAGACATGTGACGATGGCGTAAGAGAATCCTAGCGAATATATCTTCTTCCCCTTAGGCGATCTCAAATTAACTGTGAATTTAAGTCAACTTTAGACCGAGTTAAAAACAGGACTAAAACCTATCGCCGCAGAAGGAAGAAATCAGCTTCAAGCGTTAGTTGATAATATTGCACCAAAGGTAATCAGACCCACACCACAGGCCAGATTAATCCTATGCAATGAAGACAAAAGTCAAACATCGCTAGCGAGTGACAAAAAACAGGTGTCAAAATTTAGACATTGCCATTTTTATTTGACTCACACCAATAACTGGCTGTTTCTGTATTCAAAAACATTTTCAACAATAAACTAACTGCTAAATGAATGAAAAACAGTCAAAATTCAGTCTGGTTTAACCAGTATATTTTTTGAGCAATTTTATTTCTTTCATTTCAACGATATCAGCTGAAACCCGCATTTTTACTGGGTTTCAGCCTATATACATTCATTTTTCTCTGTCCTAGAATGCCCCCGCGAAACAGCTCAAAAACTGTTTGCCTTGTTAAATGGAACTTATGTCCCCTAATTGAACGTTAGTGCCCATAAGTTTCACGTTTTGCCCTAAACCTGAAGAGATAAACAATGAAATACTCTGCCATGATGCTAAGCAGTTTACTGCTCACCAACACTGTCCTCGCTGCAGATATGCGTCCTTTTGAAGGCACGCTGTCCCTCGAGGTGGAAGATTTCCCGGAGCATGCCATTGAAACGTTTCGTCTCCACGGTAAACAAGGCGGAGTACATGATTTAGCCTTAGCATCGACACCTCGTTGGTTAAAACCCGGTCAAAGCGTCCGTGTGTTTGGCCATGCTAATGGTAAACAATTGCAGGTGAGTGATAGCAGCGTCAGCTTACTGCAAACCAATGAAACAACTTCTTCGGCTCAAACCGTCAACTCGGCCATCACACCGATCAGTGGCAACAGAAGCGTATTAGTGGCGGAAGTCAACTTTGCGATCAATCCGATCGTAAAACTGACTGAAGCCGAGATCCAAGATCTGTTGTTTAATCAATCTTCGGCCTTCTACGAAGAAAACTCCTATGGCACAGTGTCCCTCTCGGGCGACACTACCAGCCCAGTTACTGTCGATGTGGATGTCTCTGTATGTAACACTGACGCCGTCGCCTTAGCCGCAGACCAAGAACTCAGTGCCCGTGGCTTTAACCTCAATAATTACGACCATGTTATGTACTTGATCCCGACTCACCCTAAGTGTACTTGGTCTGGTAAGGCCAATGTGGCAGGCAAGCGTAGTTGGATCAAACGAGTACAGTTATCCACGATTAACCATGAATTAGGGCACAACCTTGGCTTATTCCATGCCAATAAAAAGGATTGTGGTGCCGTTACCACCGCTGACAGCAGCCAATGCACTATCACTGAATATGGCGACTATCTCAGTGCAATGAGTGGTACTAATACACCTAAGCATTTCAATGCATTCCATAAGGAGCAATTAGGTTGGCTGAGTGGCGATCGCATCAAAACCGTCACAGCCGATTCTCGGGTGACCCTATCACCCGTAGAGGCTGAAGGTAACTTCCCCCTGCTGTTAAAAATTCCCAATGGCCAAGATTTTTCAGGTAACGAGCTGTTTTACTATGTTGAATATCGCCAGCCAACCGGCTTTGATAGCTCATTGGCCACCGAAGCTGCCGCTATGCTCAATGGCGTAAGATTACGCGAAGGCGCTAGCAACAATGCCGCTAGCAGCTATTTGCTTGACCCAACACCAAACAGCAGCAGCTATGATTGGGATGACATCAGCTTGGCTCCAGGACAATCCTTCGAACAACAAGGTGTCCGTATCGATGTCGTCGCATCAGACGCTTCCTCTGTCACCTTAGATGTAGTCATGCAAAACAGTACTGCTCAGTGTATCCGTGGTACTAGCAGCTTGACGGTACAAGCGGCTGTCTCACAATTGCAACAGGGGCAACAAGGTTCAGTCGATTTGCTGCTCACCAACAATGACAGTAGCGCCTGCCCAGAAACCACTTACAGCCTGACAACCCAAGCCGATGCGGGTTTATACGCAAACTTAGCAAACAACAGTGTGACACTTGCGCCACAAAGCAATCTGCATCTGACACTGTCGTTAGAAGCGCTGCAAGCAAACGGTAGCAATACTTGGAAAGTGATTAGCAGCAACCAAACTAGCTCACAGCAAGCGGTGAGTTCAGGTAGTGTACTATTAACTGCGGCAACCAGTAATACTGCGCCACTCGCTGTGAATGATGATTTCAACGATATCAGCGCCAGCACGGTATTGAATGTGCTGGCCAATGACAGCGATTTAGATGGTGACAGCCTGTTTATCAGTGGCACCACTCAAGGACTGAATGGAAAAGTGACTGTCAACGCTAACAATACCCTGACCTATGTGCCCTCTAAGCGCTTTAAAGGCAGTGATAGCTTTAGTTACACAGTGAGTGATGGCAAACTGACCACAGTCGCAACTGTCACTATCAGCCCTAGCACCACAAGCGGTGGCACGACAGATACCAGCACAGGTACTGGTGGCAAAGGTAAAAATAGATAATATGAGCAAATAAAAAGGGCCGTAATGACGGCCCTTTTTGCTAATACACAACTCAGTTAACTATTCTTGCACGGGTAATGGACACAAGTCGCAGCTCGCGGTATCCGAGTTACCAATTGTCGCTAAATCGCCCGTATCGACCACAGGGGAAGTCGCCCTCGCCGTTGCGGTGTTAGACAAAGTACCGTCGGCACCTGTAGGTAATGTGCTTGGGAAGTAATGGCTTTGGGTTAACTCACAAACATTTCCCCCAAAGTTACCTTCCACTTCACCCGCCGTATTAGTACACATTAGGCTGTTACCATCGCA